>JAJYZN010000008.1:12265-29024 GCA_021799915.1 Actinomycetes bacterium | reverse complement strand
CGAATTGCTCTACGCCGCCGGCCTGCGGGTTGCCGAGCTCTGTGGCCTCGACCGCGAGCGGGTGGACTTGGCCGAACGGACGGTTTCGGTGATCGGAAAGGGCGACCGAGAACGCCTACTCCCCGTCCACGAGCGTTGCGCCGACTCCCTCGGTAAGTGGCTGGAAACGGGACGATCGGTCCTGGTCCTCCCGGACAGCCCGCCCAATGCCGTGTTCTTGAACCAGCGGGGCAACCGACTGAGCCCGCGCGACGTTCGGCGGATCCTCGACCGCCGTTCGGCGGCTCCGACCCATCCCCATGCGCTCAGGCACACTTTCGCCACGCACCTGCTCGACGGTGGAGCAGACCTTCGGGTGGTCCAAGAGCTGCTCGGCCACGCCAGTCTGCAGACGACCCAGATCTACACCCATGTGAGCAAGGAACGGCTGTGGAGGGTGTACGAAGGAAGTCACCCCAGAGCCTGAACGAGGCGTGTGGAGGGCTGGGGCCATGCTCGGCTAGGCTCTGGAGGTCCCACCGCCCGGTGGGTCGGCACAACGTTCATCTCACACCCGAGCGCGTTCCACGGTCGCCCTGTTGCAGGGTGCTGCGCACGGGGAGGCAGAACCGATTGGAGGAAATAATGGCCGTCGTCACCATGCGACAGCTCCTTGGCGCCGGGGTCCACTTCGGTCATCAGACCCGTCGCTGGAACCCCAAGATGCGGCGCTACATCCTGGGGGAGCGGAACGGGATCTATCTCATCGATCTCCACAAGACGTTGGAAGGCATCGACGCTGCCTACAGCCACGTCCGCGACCTGGCAGCGGGGGGCGGGAACGTTCTGTTCGTCGGCACGAAGAAGCAGACCCAGGGTCCTATCGCCGACTACGCGACTGCGTGTGGGATGCCGTACGTGAACCAGCGGTGGCTCGGTGGGATGCTGACCAATTTCAGCACGGTGTCGGGACGTGTGAAGCGGATGCAGGAGCTCAGGAGCATGCAGGCCGCGGGCGACTTCGACGCCATGCCGAAGAAGGAGGCCCTGCGCCACGTCCGCGAACTTGAGAAGCTGAGCCGGAACCTCGGTGGGATCAGTGGCCTGGACCGTCTCCCCGAGACCATCTTCGTCATAGACACGAAGAAGGAGCACATCGCCGTCACCGAGGCCAGGAAGCTCGGACTCCCCGTCGTCGCCGTTGTCGACACCAATTGCGACCCCGACGTGATCGACTTCGTGATCCCCGGAAATGACGACGCCATTCGTTCAGGAGCGTTGATGTGCCGGGTGATCGCCGATGCCGTCGTCGAGGGGCGTTGGATAGCGGCGCACCGGCCACCACCTATTGCACCGTCCGCACCGGCTCCCCAGCCTCCCCCGGCCGCACCGTCCGCACCGGCTCCCCAGCCTCCCCCGGCCGCACCGTCCGCACCGGCTCCCCAGCCTCCCCCGGCCGCACCGGCCGCACCGTCCGCACCGTCCGCACCGACGAATGCGGAGGATGCGGCCACTCCGGGCGGCACAGTACCCCTGCTGACCCAAGTCGCTCCGGTCACGGCCGCTCCGGCCACTGGGGTCACTGCGGCCACCGAGGTCGAAGGGGATTCGATTCAGGCAGACGCAGAAGGGAAGGCAGGAGGGAAGAAGGAGAGTGAGCGTGGCTGAATTCACCGCTCAGGACGTGCAGGCGCTGCGCCGGTCTACCGGCGTCGGCATGCTCGACGCCAAGCGCGCTTTGGAGGCAGCGCACGGTGACCAAGAAGAGGCGACCCAGTGGTTGAGGGTTCAGGGCTTGGCGGGCGCAGCCAAACGGGAAGATCGTGAAGCGAGCGACGGAGCAGTCGCCATCGTGAGACAAGGACCCGTTGCGGCTATGGTCGAGTTGCGGTGCGAGACCGACTTCGTAGCCAAGTCCGAGGAGTTCGTGGCCTTGGCCGACGAGGTAGCCGCTTCGGTGGCAGCTCGAGGTCCCCATGCCGTCGAGGAAGCCAGTGCGGATCTGGAGCGACTGCGAACCGTGCTGAAAGAGAACATCTCGGTCGGTCGCGTCGTCCGCCTGGAGGCCGGAAGCGGAGAAGTACTCGACACGTATCTCCACCAGCAGGCCGGACGCGGCACCAACGGCGTCATCGTCGTCTTGAGTGGAGGGAGCGCACAGCTCGCCCACGAGGTAGCCGTACACGTCGCCTTCAGCAGGCCGACGTACCTCCGACGCGACGACGTGCCGGCTGACCAGGTTGCCGCCGAGCGCGCGACCGTTGAGGAGATCAGTCGGAATGAGGGAAAACCCGAAGCCGCTCTGGCCAAGATCGTCGACGGTCGGATGAACGGCTGGTTCAAGGAGCGATGCCTGCTTGAGCAGGCATACGTACGTGACGAGAAGAAGACGGTGGCCGAGCACCTCGGTTCAGCTGAGGTTGTCGAGTTCGCACAGGTTGTGATCGGCTCCTGATCCCGTTCGCCGATACCACGGGGGAGCGCGAGGTTCCAGGAAATGGGTGACACCAGGCGCGTAGTGCTGAAGATGTCGGGGGAGGCCCTCGCATCGGCCGCTTCGGACGAGACCATCGACGCAGATGTGGTGGAACGGTTAGCGGGAGAGATCGCCGAAGCGCGTCAGCACGCCGATCTTCAGTTGGCAGTCATGGTAGGGGGAGGAAATATCTGGCGCGGTACCACCGGAGCCGGTGCCGGGATGGACCGAGCGACGTCGGACACGATGGGAATGCTCGGTACCGTCATCAATGCGCTTGCGCTCCAAGATGCGCTCGAGCACCAGGGCCAGCCAACTCGTGTGCTCACCGCGGTTCACATGGCTGAGGTGGCCGAACCGTACATCAGGCGAAGGGCCATCCGTCACTTGGAGAAGGACCGAGTGGTCATCTTTGCCGCCGGTATGGGAAATCCGTATTTCACCACCGACACTTCGGCAGCCCTCAGGGCAGCTGAGATCGAAGCCGAGATGCTGCTGAAGGGCACGCATGGCGGAGTGGATGGCGTCTACAGCGCCGACCCGAAGGTCGACCCCAATGCCGTGCGTTTCGAATCGATCTCGTTCATGGAGGTCGTAGCCCAGGATCTTAGGGTCATGGACCTTACGGCAATCACCTTCTGCAAGGACAACGCGCTACCCATCCTGGTCTTTGACCTGATGGAGCCCGGGAATTTGCGTCGTGCGCTCGGCGGCGAGCATATCGGTACGCTGGTGAGATGACGGGCGAGGATCTCTCGGCGATTGCCACCGAGGACGCTAGGGCGAAGATGGTGAAGGCAGTGGACCACGTACGAGCCGAATTCGCCACGGTCCGGACTGGAAGAGCGGCACCGGCGCTCGTCGAACACCTTGTCGTGGAGTATTACGGGACGCCCACGCCGCTTCGCCAGCTGGCCGGACTCAGCGTCCCCGATGCAATGATGCTGGTCATCACCCCGTACGACAAGAGTGCGCTGGGAGCGATCGAGAAAGCCATTCAAGGATCCGACCTCGGGATCAACCCGACCAATGACGGAGCCGTGATCCGCCTGGCCTTTCCGCCCCTCACCGAAGAGCGCCGGAAGGAGTTGGTCAAGGTAGTGCGTCACAAGGCGGAGGAAGGCCGTGTGGCGGTCAGAAACTTGCGTCGGTCTACCCGTCACGAGCTAGAAGCGCTGGAAAAGGACGGGGTGTTGTCATCTGATGAATTGGAGCGAGTAGAGAAGGAGGTCGAGAAGATTACTCACGAGCAGGTGGGCCTGATCGACCAATTGCTCTCCCAAAAAGAGCGAGAGCTCCTCGAGGTCTGAGTGGGGTCCCATGGCTGACGATCCATTCCCAAACAACGGTGAAGAGCCGGTCGAACAGCCGACTGGACGGGTACGGATCGTAGGGGCTGAGACTGCCGGCCGATTGGCCGGCACTGGTGAAGTTCCCAGGGTTGCCTGGGAGCCCGGAGATTCCCGAGACGAGCACAGTCAGGCTGTGACAGACCCTGACGTCTGGTCTGTGGACGCCGAAAGCGGTGTCGATGCCGACGATGGGGCAATGGTCGAAGCGACAGTGGCCGAGAGTGGAGTGGCGGAGCCGGATCTTCCACACTGGACCGAGGCACCGACTGGACAGGTTCCGGCAGTCCTACGGCGGACAGACGACAGTTCGTCCGACGACGATCCCTGGTCGACACTCCCCGCGCCTACGTGGCGCGAACAGCAGGCCGACTGGGAGGCCCACGAGGAGTCGTTCGATCCTTCCGTGCTTGCCCACGAAGAATCACGCCTGGGGTCACTGGACGACTCTGGTGGGTCTGACCGCCAGCCGTGGGCCTTCGATCTCCCCGAGGCCGGGGGGGGCGCCATCGATAGCGGTGCTGAGGGTGGGGATGAGGGTGGGGAATGGCCTTCCCCGGCTGGCGCTGGGGGAGGGGCCGCTACCGGGGGAGATGCTGTTACTAGAGGTGACGAAGAGACCATCATGATCCCCGCGGTCAGGTCGAGTCCCGCGACATCCCGAGCACCCGCGGCATCCGGGATGCCAGAAGACATAGAGACACCAGATGTTTCCGAGACACCAGATGGAGCCTTCACAAGCGACATCCTTTTCCGATTCGACGAGCGAGTCGGTGGGTCGGAGCGGGACGCATCCGTTCAGCCTGGAGCTGAGGTGACGGACGCGATGGGTCGTCACGGGTTGGGAGACATTAGTGGCGAGGGGACTGGTGACGACCGAGGCCGCGCGGGAAAGCGGGAGAAGTTGGCGTCGTCGACGGTCGCTGCGCCCCTTTCCGTCGAGCAGGAAGACGCGGTCGCAGTCGAGGAGAAGCGAGGGGAGAAACCTCCCAAGCACGAGGAGGAGCTACGCCAGAAGGCGCAGGTAGCGGAGCGTAGGCCGCCCCGTACTCCGCGTGATGGGTCGACCGGTCGCCTTCCAGCCGAGCGGACCGGGACACGCCAGCCACACCGTCCTGGCCGCCCCGGTGCACCCGTCTCTCGGTCAGACCTCGACCGTGGAGAAGACCGGAGTGGTCGGAATGTTCCGGTGGCGGTCGCCTCTGGGTTCGTTATCGGGGTCATTGTACTGGTCTTCTTCAAGCTCGGGAATCTTCCTTCGATCATCATCGTCACCGCTGTCGTCACCCTGGCCGCGATGGAGGCGTTCGGCGCCTTTCGCAAGGCGAATTACCACCCGGCCACGCTGCTCGGTTTGGTGGCGACCGTGGCGCTGATGGTCGCGACGTACAACCGTGGCCAGCAAGCACTTCTGCTGGTTCTGGCCTTGCTGGTGGTCTTCACCATGTTGTGGCATCTCGCCGGGGTAGACCGAAGAGCGGATCCCGTCCTCAGCACCGGATCCACGTTGATCGTGTTCTGTTGGATTGCTCTTTTCGGTTCGTTCGGCGCTCTCTTGCTGAACCCGGCAGTGTTCCCCGATCGCCACGGGATCGCGTTCCTCCTGGCGGCCGTCGTGGTCGGGGTTGCCTACGACGTCGGGGCCTGGGCAACCGGGGTGTGGATAGGTCGTCGCCCGATGGCCCCCAGCGTGAGCCCGAGAAAGACCTGGGAGGGATTCATAGGCGGCGCAGTCGTTGCGATCCTGGTCTCGGTCATCGTCGTGCATCTGATCCACCCATGGACGTACGGTGCCGCGGCGGCGCTTGGGATCGTGGTCGCGATCGTGAGCCCGATTGGGGACCTGTCCGAGTCGTTGATCAAGCGACACTTGGGGCTCAAGGACATGGGAAAGATCCTGCCTGGTCATGGTGGAGTGTTGGACCGTGTTGACGGCCTCCTGTTCCTCATGCCTGCGACCTATTACTTGGTGAGAGCACTTCACCTTGGGTGACGAACGTCGGATTGGCGACGATGGCATGCTGGTCCCCAACGTCCCCAACGTCCCCAACGTCCCCAACATCCGGAGGGTCCGAAGTGTCCACAGCGGGAGTAACGGGTAGTTCGCCATGAGAACGGTCAGCCTGGTGGGATCGACGGGATCGATAGGCACCCAGGCTCTGGAAGTCATTGCCAGCCAGCCGGACCGGTTTCGCGTCGTGGCACTCAGCGCGGCGCACTCCGTCGATGCCCTGGTAGAGCAGGCAGAATGTGTGCGACCTGAGCTCGTGGTGATCGGCGATCCGTCTCGAGCAGCGGAACTGTCTTCTCGAGTGGGTCCGGGTGTCCAAGTCATGTCCGGACCCGAGGGACTTGAGGCAGCGGCATCGGTAGCCGACGTGGTGTTGAACGCCGTTGTCGGGTTCGCCGGCCTTCCCGTGACGCTCGCAGCCCTCGAATCTGGTCGCCGGTTGGCTCTGGCCAACAAGGAGTCCCTCATCGCCGGTGCCCCAATTGTGCAAAGGGCGCGGCGTACCCCCGGGGCGCAGCTGTTGCCGGTGGACTCGGAGCACTGTGCGATCCATCAGTGCCTAGCCACTTCACCTGAGGTCGTGGGGTGTGGGAGTGACGGGACCACGGGAGACTCGGCGAAGGTGGCACGGTTGATAGTGACCGCCTCGGGAGGACCTTTCAGGGGGCGGACGCGCGAGTCGCTCAGAACAGTCACCGTCGAGCAAGCCCTTGCACATCCCACGTGGAAAATGGGTCCGAAGATCACGATCGACTCCTCTACCCTGATGAACAAGGGCCTGGAGGTGATCGAAGCCCACGAATTGTTCGGCGTTCCCTATGATCGAATTGACATCGTGGTGCACCCACAGTCGATCGTTCACTCCATGGTGGAGTTCATCGATGGAGCTACTTTGGCCCAGCTGTCGATTCCGGACATGCGATTGCCCATTGGATATGCCCTGGGGTGGCCGGAGCGCATCGGGGCGGCCTTTGGGCGGATCGACTGGTCCGATCCTTGCTCCCTCAGTTTCGAGCTCCCAGATCGCTCAGTCTTCTCTGGCATTGACCTCGCTTATCGCGCCGGACGGGCCGGCGGGCCATTCCCCGCTTGGCTCAACGCCGCCAACGAGATCGCCGTCGAGGCGTTCCTCCAAGGGAGAATTTCGTGGTTGGCGATCGTCGACGTTGTCGACGCCGCACTCGCCGAGTGCCCTGGCGGCTCCCTGACGTCCCTCGACGAGGTCTTGGACGCTGATCGCCAGGCCCGGCGTCACGCTCAGGCACTCGTTCGCGGCTGGAAGGAGGCGGCGTGAAGGAGCAACGTGCGGCGCCTAGGTCTTCGAAGCGTCAGGTCACCGTGGCAGGGTCCGGCTCCCCGGCGGAGGAGCTTCCGGCGGGCTCTCCCCCGGAGGCCGTCCCATCGGCGGCCGGCCCATCGGAGGCCGGCGGATGGAGGGCCTCGGGCGATACAGGTGCCGACGCCCCTCCCGACCCGGTAGCTCCTCTTCCTCGGAGGCGTGGTGCCTGGGGCCTGATACGCCTGGCACTGGTCCTGGGGGTGATCGTGGCTGGCTTCCTCCTCTTGGGATTGGGCCCGCTCCTTGTCGTGATCATCGCCATCATCGTGATCGTGATGGTGCACGAGTTCGGGCACTTCATCACCGCCAAGTGGAGCCATATGAAGGTCACCGAGTATTTCGTCGGGTTCGGTCCGCGCCTGTGGTCGATCCGTAAGGGTGAGACCGACTACGGGGTCAAGCCCATCCTGCTCGGCGGCTACGTGAAGATTCCGGGCATGACCAATCTCGAGGAAATCGATCCGGCCGACGAGGATCGCACGTACCGCCAACAACCCTTCCACAAGCGCATCATCGTGGCTTCTGCCGGCTCGTTCATGCACTTCGTCATGGCCTTCCTTCTGGCCTATGCCGCGCTGCTCTACTTCGGGACCCCTACCCAGGGTGTCCAGACGACGATCGCCGGTTTCGCAACGTGGCCTGGCCACTCGGAGACGGCGGCACAGGCGGCCGGACTTCGTCCTGGCGACATCGTGGAATCAGCCGATGGGCATCGAGTCGATCGGGCTACAGCCCTTGCCGACGTGATCCGTTCTTCGGCGAACCGTCCGGTGTCCCTCACCGTGAGACGTGACGGGAAGATCGTGCATCTCACCGTGACGCCGGAGCTCGGGCACCTGGTGGGGTCCACAGGCGAAGCCCTCGGGGCCGGCCCACCGAAGACGCCAACGGTGGGTCTCATCGGAATCACCGAGAGCCAAAGGGTCGTCTTCGGTTCGGAGGGTCCGATCCGTGGGATAGGCACCGCGGTGATCGACGTCGGACGCGACGTGGCAGCCACGGTTCGAGCCGTGCCGGAAGGGATAGGGTCCCTCTACCGTGGGGTGGTCAGCCCGCACGCTGCAGCGCAAAGCGCGAAGACCGGAACCAGAGCCGAGTCGATCTTCGGGGCGGTACGCACCGCCACCCAGGCCGAGCAGAGCGGGATCCTCTACCTGATCGAAGTGCTGATAGCCCTCAATATCGCCTTCGGAATCTTGAACATGCTTCCCATGCTGCCGCTGGATGGCGGACACGTTGCCATTGCCGTGTACGAGCGGATCCGCACCCGCCGGGGCCGGCCCTACTACCGTGCTGACGCAGCGAAATTGCTGCCGGTGGTGTACGCCTTCTCAGCCGTCCTTCTCGTGGTCGTCATATCGGCCATCTACCTGGATATTGCCTACCCCATAGGGAACCCGTTCCACTGATCTCGGGGCCGAGACGGTCCTGCCGGGCCCGACCCGGTGCTTCGCCCGGCGGCCCGGCACGGCAGAATGGGGGGCATGGAGCACGAATCTCAGCTACTCACGCCGCGTCGCCCCACCAGGCAGATCCACCTGGGGGGGGTGGCGATCGGTGGTGGCGCTCCAGTATCGGTGCAGTCCATGACCACCACGAAGACGGCAGACGTGGAAGGCACGCTGGCCCAGGTGTACGCGCTGGCCGCAGCGGGCGCTGACATCGTCAGGTGCACCTGCAACGAACAAGCCGCGGCTGAAGGCCTGGCCCAGATAGTGCCTCGCTCTCCGGTCCCCATCGTGGCCGATATCCACTTCCACCACGAGATGGCGTTGGCCGCCCTGGAAGCCGGTGTGCAGGGTCTTCGCTTGAACCCGGGAAACCTCAGGAAAGAGACCGAGATCAAGCAGGTCGCCGCCGAGGCTCGTGATCGAGGTGTCCCGATTCGGATCGGGGTGAATGCCGGCTCCCTTCATCCAGACGTCTTCCGACGATTCGGCGGCGCAACTCCTGAGGCGCTGGTGGAATCGGCCCGTATCGAGCTGGCGTATTTCGAAGAGGTGGGGTTCGAGGATGTGAAGATCTCGGTGAAGGCCTCGTCGGTAGCATTGATGATTGCTGCCTATCGCCTCGCCTCAGACACGTTCGACCACCCTCTTCACCTCGGGGTGACCGAGGCCGGGCCGCCACCTTCAGGTCTGGTAAAGGGAGCTGCGGGGATTGCCACCCTTCTGTCCGAAGGCATTGGCGACACGATCCGTTTCTCATTGACCGCCGATCCAGTGGAGGAAGCTCGGGCTGGACGCCAGCTTCTCGAGGCTCTGGGTCTGCGTGAACGCAAAGGACTCGATCTGATCGCCTGCCCATCGTGTGGACGAGCGCAGGTGGACGTGATCGCCGTGGCCAAGGCCGCGCAGGCGGCTCTCGAGGATCGGCACCTCCCGATCCAGGTCGCCGTCATGGGCTGTGTGGTGAACGGACCGGGCGAGGCTCGCAGCGCCGATATCGGCATTGCCGCTGGTAAGCAGAAGGGGCACCTGTTCATCCGGGGCAAGATTGTTCGAGTGGTTCCCGAGAGCGACATGGTGGACGCTCTCGTAATGGAAGCGGAAAAGCTCGTTGCCGAAGGGGTGGAGGCCCGGTTAGCAGCTGCCGATACCTCGGCCGAAGCTGAAGCCGCTGCCGATCGTCAGGCCTTGCTCGACGAAGGCGGAAGTGACCCCAACGCCGCTTCGGTTCGGATCGAGCGAATCCGCCACGCTGTTGAGAAAGAGGGGAGTGGACCCGCGAGCGGCACCGGGAGTGGACCCGCGAGTGGACCCGCGAGCGACACCGACGGGAATGACGCCTCGCCATAGGCTCACCGGATCGAGCGGTTGGACGGCGTCGGGATCTCCAGCCGGTAACCTGCGCCACCATGACCAGCGATGACGATGTGGCGACCGGGCATCGACCGACCGGTCGGGCCAAGGGAACGCTCACGTCTCGCGAGACTGACTTCCCCCAGTGGTACCAAGAGGTGATCTCTGCCGCAGAGCTGGCCGACAACGGACCCGTTCGCGGCACGATGGTGATCCGACCGTGGGGCTATGCGATATGGGAGCTGCTCCAAGCCGAGCTCGACCGCCGGATCAAGGACGCTGGGGCCGAGAACGCGTACTTTCCGCTGTTCATACCCGAGTCGTTCCTCCGCCTGGAAGCTGACCATGTGGAAGGGTTCAGTCCCGAGCTCGCTGTGGTGACCCACGGGGGCGGTCGGTTGCTCGAGGAACCGGTCGTGGTTCGACCAACGAGCGAGACCATCATCAACCACTCCTTCGCCAAATGGATCCAGAGTCATCGTGACCTGCCGATGATCATCAACCAATGGGCGAATGTGGTGCGCTGGGAGCTGCGACCCCGCCTTTTTCTTCGGACCACTGAATTCTTATGGCAGGAGGGGCACACCGTGCACGCGAGCCAGGAAGAGGCTCGTGAGTTCGCGCTTTGCATCCTTCGGAACGTCTACATCGAGACCATGTCAGAGGTGGCTGGCATCCCGGTCCTCGCAGGCCACAAGACTGCTCGCGAGCGCTTCGCCGGTGCGGTGCAGACGTGGACGTGTGAAGGAATGATGGGTGACGGCAAGGCACTCCAGATGGGCACCAGTCACGAGCTCGGTCAGAACTTCTCTCGTGCTTTCGGGATCCAATACGCCGATGACGGTGGACAGCTCCAGTACCCGTGGCAGACGTCGTGGGGAGTCTCGACCAGGTTGATCGGCGCCTTGGTGATGGCTCACGGGGACGACTTCGGCCTTCGGCTTCCCCCAGCTCTCGCGCCGGTGGAAGTGGTGGTGATGGCGGTCAGAGACGATGCCGAGGTAATTCGAGTGGCCGAGTCCCTACTGTCTGACCTCCGAGCGGCGGGGAGACGAGTGCGCCTTGACGACCGGACCGATTCGGGATTCGGCCGCAGGTCGGTGGGCTGGGAGCTGAAGGGCGTACCCGTTCGGCTGGAGGTGGGCCCGCGGGATCTGGGAGAGGGCAACGTCACGGTGGTCGTCCGGCATCAGCGCAAGAAGGTCCAGGTGAGGCTCGCTGAAGCCGTCGCCGTGGTCGATGAGGTGCTGGGTCGGGTAACTGCTGAGCTCCGGGAAGAGGCCGTCGGGTTCCGGGATCGGAGGACCGTGGAGGTGGGGGGCCCTCGGGCCGCAGCCGATGTCGCGAGTACCGGGTTCGCCCTTGTTCCCTGGTCAGACCTGGGTGAAGAGGGAGAGCGCGAGCTCGCTGACGCAGGATGCACCGTTCGGTGCCTACGACGGCCTGACGGAGGTCTCGCCGAAGCGTCCGACGCACCGGATTCCCTGGTAGCGGTCGTCGGGCGGGCCTACTGACGCTTGGGGGGGCCGCTACGAGCGGTCGGCATCCGAACGGGGCGGGAAATTGCTATAATCACAGTGCTGTCCGGTCTGAGTGCAGGACCCGTCGAAGCGTGGGCCGCGGCCCACGCTTTCGTTTTGCCTGCGAGCGGAGCTGAGAAGGGCGATTTTCGGGCGTACGTCGGGTTCGGGCCGTCAGCCGGGAGCGGTACAGGAACGTGGGACGGCCTCGCGAAGGGGGCGAAGGGTGCATCGGGAAGGTTGAGGATAGGACGTGACGGTGATCTCCGAGGAGCTATCCAGCATGCTCTCGCCACTTCTCGCGGCACTCGACCTGCAGCTCGTAGATGCCGAGATCGCCGGAGGGCGTGTCAAGATCACCGTCGACCGTCCCGGGGGAGTCGATCTCGACTCCGTCGCTTCGGCCCATAAGGCCGTGGCGACGGCGCTCGACACGTCCCGTTCGATCCCCGGAAATTACACCCTCGAGGTTTCAAGCCCGGGAGTGGAGCGTCGCCTTCGCACGCCTGAGCACTTCTCCGCTGCAGTGGGAGAGGTGGTCTCGATCCGAACGGTGCCGGGATCAGAACTACGTCGCCTGCAGGGACGACTGACGAGCGTCGATTCCGAGGGGTTCGAGGTGGAGAGTGGATCCCCTCCCGGAGGGAGGCAGTACCTCCGATTTGCCGACGTTGAACGCGCTCGGACCGTTTTCAACTGGGGACCTACTCCGGCTCCGGGGCACGCACCGCGCCCGAGATCAGGGGCGACGCCGGGAGCGACATCTACAGAGAGGGTCAGTACGCCATGAGCAAGACGAACTTCGAGTTTCTTGACGCCCTCGGCCAGATTGCCCGGGACAAAGGGATCTCGGTCGAGACGCTTCTGGACGCGCTGGCGAATGCTTTGGTGGCGGCCTACAAGCGCCGACCGGACGCAGCCGAGGAAGCAGTGGTGACGATTGATCCAGACTCGGGCGAGATCCGTGTGTATGGCCAAGAGCTTGACGACGAGGGAAATGTCGTCCAGGAGTGGGACGACACCCCGGACGACTTCGGTCGAATCGCGGCGCAAACGGCCAAGCAAGTGATCCTTCAGAGGATCCGAGAGGTCGAACGCGATATGAAGTACGAGGAGTACGCCGGGCGCGAGGGCGACATCGTGACGGGCATCGTCCAGCAGACGGACAATCGCTACACGCTGTTGGACCTGGGCAAGGTCGAGGCCCTGCTGCCTCAGGCGGAGCAGGTGTCTTACGAGCGTTACGAGCACGGAGCCCGGCTGAAGGCGTACATCGTCGAAGTCCGCAAGACCAGCAAGGGTCCTCAGATCGTGGTGAGCCGGACGCACCCAGGCCTTATCAAACGGCTCTTCGAGCTCGAAGTGCCCGAGATCTCCGCCGGTGTAGTCGAGATCAAAGCTGCAGCCCGGGAGCCGGGGCATCGTACGAAGATCGCCGTATGGTCGAACGACCCGAACATCGACCCCGTTGGGGCGTGTGTCGGGGCGAGAGGATCGAGGGTGCGGATGGTCACGAACGAGTTGCGTGGTGAGCGTGTCGACGTAGTCCCGTACTCCGACGATCCCGTCGATCTCATTCAGAACGCGTTGGCACCGGCCAGGGTTCGCGAGGTCCGTCTCGATGAAGAGACCGGAACGGCCACCGTCATCGTCAACGACTACCAACTGTCCCTCGCCATCGGGAAGGAGGGGCAGAACGCTCGTCTCGCAGCTCGGCTCACCGGGTGGCGTATCGACATCAAGAGCGAGACCCAGCTTGCCGAGGAAGAGGCGGGGTACGGAGGGCAAGAGTGGGCCGAGGGGGAGTGGGTCGAAGACGAGCGCGGGGAGATGGTCTGGAAGCCAGCTGAGGGTGGAGAGGCCATTTCCGTCGAGGAATGGTCTCATGCCGCCGAGGAGCAAGGTGAGGTGGACGAACCTCCGACTGGTGAAGCCACGGAGGAGGTCAGCGACCTCGGAGGGGTCGACGGGTCCTCGGACGTCGGCACTGGCGCCCCAGGAGGAGGCGCCCCAGGAGAAGGCGCCCCAGTGAAAGAAGGCAGTACATAGGCCCGGTCCGTACGTGCATCGGGTGCCGTCGAGCAGTCGCGTCCGAGCGACTTGTCCGAGTGGTGAGGGCGGCCGATGGTCAGCTCGAGCTCGGGCGCTCGCTTCGGGGGAGGGGAGCATGGCTGTGCGCGGGGGAGCCTGGATGCTTCGAACGTGCGGTGATGCGGGGCGCGTTCGAGCGAGCGTTCCACCAGCCGGTGCCGGTAGAGGCGATCGCCCGATTGCGGCGGCAGCTACTTGTCGATGATGGTGCCGGCGGGGAGACTGACAAGTCCCGTGAGGGCTCGGGACCGGTGATGTGCGAGGATGGAGGATCCCGCTGCCCGCATGGGAGCCGGACACGCAAAGGACACTGAGACGAATTGGCGAAGAAGATACGCGTCTACGAATTGGGCCGTGAACTGGGGCTCACGAACAAGGAGGCCCTGGACCTCTGCCTGGCCCTAGGCATAGGGGTGAAGAGCCATTCCTCCTCGATCGAGGACGCGCAGGCTGACCGCGTCCGCAGGAAGGCCGACGCCGAAGGTCTTCGACGGTCGGTGCAGCCCGAAGAAGCTCCTCCGGAGAAGCCCCAGAAGAAGGCCCCGGCGAAGCAGGGGTCGAAGACCACCCCTGGCGCCGCGAAGGCAGCTGGCCGAATTGAGGACACCGGCACGGCGACATCCCGTCCCCGGCTGGTGAGCAGCCGCGGGGTCTCGGCCCCTCCGGCGGCGGCCCCTCGCGGCCGAGCCGTGCCGGCCTCCCCAGCAGCTCCGCTCCCCTCTCCCGCAAAACCATCGAGCGCTCCGGCCGCCAAAGCACCGGCTCCGGCCGCCAAAGCACCGGCCGCACCAAGCCAAGCTTCGACTCCGTCGGCCCCTGCGACTGCGCCAGCAAAGTCCCAGGCACCGGCCGCCCAGGCACCGGCCGCCCAGGCTCCGGCCGCCCAGGCTCCGGCCGCCCAGGCACCGGCCGCCCAGGCACCGGCCGCCACGGCGTCCGCCCCGACGCCGCCGGCTGAAGCTCCGCCCGCCGCGCCTCCGGCTCCGGTGGTCCGTCCTCCGCTTGGACCGAGTGGAAGACCTATCCCGCCGCCGCCGGGAATGGGGGGTCGTCGACCACCGCCTGCGGCGTCCCGGCCTCGCCCGGGAGCCGGGAGCTATCCCCCTCGGACCGGGGGACGGCCCTCCGTCGGAAGTGGTGCAGTTGGAAGGCCCTCGAGCGGTTTCGGTGGACGCCCCGCCGGCTCCGGGGGTTTCTCGGGTCGCGCCGGTGCTGGAGGCCCGGTGGGAAGTGGGCCTCCACCGGGACGCGGCGGTGCTCCGGGACGACGTCCTCCACAGCGTCGTTCGCGTCGCCGCCGCCGTAATCTCGAGGAACTCGAGCCGACCCAGCTCACTGCCTACACGCCTTCGACGGCCCCGGTGCCCGAGGGCGAAGTGATCGTCGAGCGGGGATCGACGGCGCGCGATCTCGGCCCGAAGTTGAATCGATCGGCTGGGGACATCGTCCGGTTCCTACTCCTTCAAGGGGAGATGCTGACGGCTACCCAGTCGCTCTCCGATGACATGATCGAGCTCTTCGCTGCCGAGCTGGGAGCCACTGTCCGATTGGTTGACCCCGGCGAAGAGCGCGAGGCGGAGCTCTTGGCCAAGTACTTCGAAGCCGACGAAGACGACGAGGTAGACGAAGCCGACCTCCGGGAGCGGCCTCCGGTGGTGACGGTCATGGGACATGTCGATCACGGAAAGACGCTCCTGCTGGATCGCATCCGCTCCACCGACGTCGTGGCCGGCGAGGCTGGAGGGATCACCCAGCACATAGGTGCCTATCAGGTGACGTGGCATGGCCATCCGGTGACCTTCATCGACACCCCGGGCCACGCCGCGTTCACGGCTATGCGAGCTCGTGGTGCCGAAGTTACCGACATCGTCGTCCTTGTCGTAGCGGCAGACGACGGTGTTATGCCCCAGACGATCGAGGCAATCGACCATGCCCGGGCTGCGGATGTCCCCATCATCGTGGCGGTCAACAAGATGGACCGTCCTGATGCGAACGCCGAGCGGGTGCTCCAACAGCTCTCAGAGCGGGGACTCGTGCCCGAAGCTTGGGGCGGCGACACCATCACCGTCCAAGTGTCGGCACTGAACGGCACGGGCATCGACGATTTGTTGGAACAGATCATTCTCGTCGCCGAAGTGGAAGAACTGCGGGCGAGCCCCGAGGGGCATGCTCGGGGCACGGTCCTCGAAGCGAACCTCGAAGATGGCCGGGGGCCGGTGGCGACGGTGATCGTGGAGAGCGGCACGCTCAGGGTGGGGGAGCCGGTCGTCGCCGGGGCAGCGTGGGGCAAGGTCAAGGCAATGATCAACGATCGTGGCGAGCAAGTGAAAGAGGCGCCGCCCTCGACGCCCGTCCAGGTCCTTGGCTTCTCCGAGCCACCGCAGGCCGGCGACGAGCTTCGGGTGGCCAAGGATCAGGCCACGGCCCGAACTTTGGGGGAAGCTCGGGCGCAGCGTTTCCGGCTGTCCGGTCATCTGCCGGTGGCGTCTGCCGCGACGGGGGCGAAGTTGGAGGATCTCTTCGAGCAGATCCGGCGAGGGGAGACAGCGACGCTCAACTTGGTCGTGAAGACCGATGTTCAGGGTTCGTTGGAGGCGGTGGTCGAAAGCTTGCGTAAGCTCGAACGAGAGGATGTGAAGCTGAGCTTCGTCCATCGTGGCGTCGGCGGGATCACCGAGAACGATGTGCAATTGGCCAAGGCCTCTAATGCCACGATCATTGGCTTCAACGTTCGACCCGATCGGCGGGCCCGCGAGCTGGCAGCAGCGAGCAATGTGGAGATCCGGACCTACGAGATCATCTATAAGCTCCTAGAGGACATCGAAGCCGCGATGTTGGGACTCCTCGCACCCGAGTTCACGGAGGTCGTGACTGGTGAAGCGGAAGTCCGACAGGTGTTCAGGATCCCACGCGTGGGTGCAGTGGCCGGATGCTACGTCCGGGAAGGCACCATCACCCGGGGTTCCAAGGTCAGGTTCCTTCGCGAGGGTGTGGTGATTTGGAAAGGCACCATCACCTCGCTGCGCCGGTTCAAGGAGGACGTCCGGGAGGTGCAGGCCGGCTTCGAATGCGGCATCGGCCTTTCCGACTACCAGGATCTGAAAGAGGGTGACGTCATCGAGACCTTTGAGGAACGGGAGATCCCGAGAAGCTGAGGTCGTTCGAGGTCGAGGATACGCATACGACGAGGAGC
>JAJYZN010000008.1:0-12255 GCA_021799915.1 Actinomycetes bacterium | reverse complement strand
CGCGATCATGACGTCAGGGAAGTATCGGACGGAAGGTTGACGCGGGCGTCGAGATGTCATCGGCGAGGTACGGTCGGGCACGTGCGCGCGGAGGGGCTGCAGCCTATCCAAGGACGCTTCGCGTGAACGAGCTTCTTCGACAGATCGTTGCCGAGTCGATCGAGAGACTGGCAGACGCCGATGAGCGCTTGCGTCTCCTCACGGTCACTTCGATCGACACTTCATCTGATCTTCGAGTAGCGACCGTGTACCTCGACGGGCTGGGTAGCGAAGGGGCGGACGCCCTGGAGGAACGGAGGTCCCAGCTGCAGCGGGAAGTGGGTAGGCAGGTACGGATGAAGCGGACCCCGCGTCTGCGCTTTGCGGCGGATCCGGCCGTGGCGGAAGGAGAGCGCATCGAGGCTGCCCTCCGCCGTGTCTTCGAAGAGAGGCGCGTTGGTGGAGCGGCCGGCACCAATGCTTCCCCCCAGCACTCGTCGAACACAGCTTCCACCCCTCAAGAGGAAGCCACCGGTGATCCGTGAGTAGCTCCGCCGGCCACGTAGAAGGACGTAGCGGGGAGATCAGCGCGGCGATCACAGGACTAGTGGTGGTGGACAAAGATGCGGGATGGACGTCTCACGACGTGGTGGCCCGACTCCGGAGGGCGTTCGGCACGCGGCGGGTCGGGCACGCCGGGACCCTGGATCCCGACGCCACCGGGGTACTGCTCGTCGGCGTCGGCAAGACCACCCGCCTGCTGCGGTTCCTGACGCCGCTCGAAAAGACCTATTCAGCCGAAGTTGTCCTGGGAGTTGCGACGACGACCCTGGACGACTCTGGAGACGTTGTCGGCACCTGGGATATGAGCAGTGTTACGTGCGAACAAGTGCAATATGCGGCGCGATTGTTCACGGGGCAGATCGAACAGGTGCCGCCGATGGTGTCGGCACTCAAAGTCGGCGGGCGTCGACTCCACACGCTGGCGCGCCAGGGGATCGAGGTCGATCGGGTGGCTCGACAGGTGACGGTGCAACAGTTCGACGTCGAGCCCGGTGACGAGCCGGGCGTGGTGCGAATCGAAGTGACTTGCTCCGCCGGTACGTACGTCCGGGTCTTGGCCGCAGATCTCGGGGCCGCGCTCGGTGGGGGAGCGCACCTGCGCAAGCTACGCCGCACGGCCATCGGATCGTTCACCCTGGCCGAAGCTCGACCTGTGACATCCATCGACGCCAGCTCGGTGGTCTCACCCCGCGATGCGCTCGGTCATCTCGAGGCCGTCGAGGTCTCAGCCGAGATCGGCGACATGGTGGCAAGGGGACTGCCGCTGGATCGGGTACCCCTCGGAGTCGTCGGCAGCGGGCCGTGGGCTCTCTTGGACCACGAGGAGCACCTTCTCGCCGTTTACGAAGGCACGGAGAGTGACCGTATCCGACCGTCCGTGGTGCTGGCCGCCCGGTGACGTGCGAGGCGCCCGGTGATCGGCGTCTAATCTCCCCTCGGTGAGCACTGCGACCGTCGATCCCGGCAGAGTCATGGGACAAGGTTGATGGAGGTCGTCGGACCGAACGATTTTCAGCGGCCGCCGGGGGGAACCGCCGTGACGATCGGAGCGTACGATGGGGTCCACATCGGCCACCGTAAGCTGTTGGAGCGGATCAGGAGCCATTCGCGTCGCCTCGGGCTCGAAAGCGTGGTGGTGACGTTCGATCGGCATCCGGCCAGCGTGATCCGCCCCGAGTCGGCTCCGAAGCTGCTTACCGACCTCACGCAGAAGCTGGAACTGCTCGCTGAATGCGAGGTGGACGTCACGATGGTCGTTCCCTTCGATGCCGATCGCGCCGAAGAGCCGGCCGAGGAGTTCGTGTCGGCGGTCCTGGTGGAGACCCTGGGAGCTCGAGTCGTGGTCGTAGGAGAAGACTTCCACTTCGGGCACAATCGCCGTGGGAACGTGGCCCTGCTACGTCGGTTGGGAGAGCACCACGGGTTCGACGTAGACGACGTCAAGCTGACCGGGGAAGACGGGGCCATCGTGTCGTCGACGAGGATCCGGGCCCTGCTCTCCGCCGGTGACGTGGTCGGTGCCGGAGAGCTCCTCGGGCGGCCCCACCAGGTGCGGGGTCGTGTGGTGCGCGGTGACGGCCGCGGTGGCCGCGAGCTCGGTTATCCCACGGCCAACGTCGATGTCCCCGAGCGCATGGTCCTTCCGGGCATCGGGATCTTCGCCGGGTGGTACACGCACCCCGACGGAGCTACTGGTGCGGCGGCGATCTCGGTCGGCCGCAGACCGACCTTCTACCCACCCGAGGACGGTCACGCCTCCGAGCTGGTGGAGGCGTACCTCTTGGACTTCGAGGGGGACCTGTACGGCGAAGAGGCCCGGGTATCGTTCGTGGAACGGCTGCGCGACGAACGCCGGTTCGAGCGAGCCGAAGACCTGGTGGACCAGATGGCACGCGACGTGGAACGCACCCGCGAGGTGCTATCCGGGCCCGAAGGGCGGCGGTGGGCTCAGACCACTTGAGCTAGGCCATCCCCGTTCTGGGCCCCGATGCCGCCGAAGTCAGGCATGGGCCCTCACGACCTGCTAGGATAGAGCCGTTCATATCGGGTTGGCAGCCGACGTCTACGCTTTCACCGGAAGTCCGACGTTCCCTCGGCGCTCGCAGGAAGCTTGCGCCCGACGCCTGCCCCATCGTCAGCTTCCGAGGTCACCGCACATATGCCCGACAAACAGGCCACCATCGCCGATCATCGCCTCCACGAGACCGACACCGGCTCGCCCGAGGTTCAGATCGCCTTGCTGACGGAGCGGATCTCGCACTTGACCGAGCACTTGAAGGTGCACAAGGGCGATCACCACACCCGCCGGGGACTCATGAAGCTCATCGGCCGGCGCCGGCGGCTCCTCGACTATGTGAGGCACAACGACGTTGAAAGGTACCGAGGCATTACTTCCCGCCTGGGTATCCGCCACTAGATGACCATGATGGACTTCTGCGCCCGGCCTCTCGGTCGGGCGTTCGAATAGAAAAAAAGGGCGGGCAATCCGAGACGTCGGCTGCCAGTCGCCGATTACCTTCACCATGTCGTTCCCACCGGGGACGAGATCGACTGCGGAGGAAGGTGGTCGACCACTGGGAACCGGCCGTGGAGTGCCCCTGAATGAGAAGGAGCACCATGGCTGACGCCATTACCGTGTCGGCGCCCATCAGTGGCACCGACCGTACCCTCACGTTCGAGACCGGGAAGCTGGCGAAGTTGGCCGATGGAGCCGTGTTGGCGCGAATCGGCGATACCGTTCTCCTGGCGACGGCGACCGCGTCCCGGTCGGTTCGGGAGGGGGCCGACTTCTTTCCCCTCACCGTCGACATCGAAGAACGGGCATATGCCGCCGGGAAGATCCCTGGGTCGTTCTTTCGACGCGAAGGGAAAGCATCAGATCAGGCAATCCTGACGTGCCGCCTCATCGACCGGCCTCTGCGGCCGTCGTTCCCCAAGGGGTTCCGGAATGAGGTCCACGTAGTCGGGACGATCTTCGGTGCTGACCAGGAGAACCCCCACGACGTGCTGGCTATCAACGCAGCGTCTGCCGCCTTGATGCTTTCGGGGATCCCGTTCGAAGGCCCAATAGGAGCGGTCCGCATCGCGTACAGCGTCGATGGCACCTGGCTGCCGCATCCCACCTACCAGGAAGGTGACGATTCAACGTTCGAGCTGGTCGTGGCCGGGCGCTCGCTCGGCGACGATCCCGACTCAGAGATTGCCATCATGATGGTGGAAGCTGGCGGGACGGAGCGCTCCTGGCAGTACTACGGCGCCGGTGCCCCGAAGGTCACCGAAGAGGTCCTGACTCAAGGGTTGGAGGCCGCCAAGACGTGGATCCGGGAGTCGATCAACCTCCAGCGGGAGCTGGTTGCCGAAGTCGTGCGCCGCAAAGGAGAGATCGAGCCCATCGTCTTCAATACCTTCTCGGACTACGAAGACGACGTGTGGAGCAGGGTCGAAGCGACTGCTTCTGATCGGCTGGCCCAGGTAAACGCCATCGCCGACAAGGCTGAACGAGGGCGGATGACAGCGGAGGTCACGGCGGCGGTGATGGCCGATCTGGCCGATGAGTTTCCCGACCGGGCTGGCGAGATCAAGGCCGCGTTGCGCTCGCTCACGAAGAAGATCGTGCGCGCTCGCATCATCTCGGAGGGCATCCGGATCGACGGCCGGGGCACGACCGACATCCGACCCCTCTCGGCCGAGGTGGACCTCATTCCTACGGCTCACGGATCCGCTCTCTTCGAGCGCGGCGAGACCCAGGTGCTGAACGTGACGACGTTGGGTATGCCCCGGATGGACCAGATGCTGGACACGATCAGTCCTGACGACTCCAAGCGCTACATGCACCACTACAACTTCCCGCCGTTCTCCACCGGAGAAACCGGCTTCATGAGAGGTCCAAAGCGCCGGGAGATCGGGCACGGCTTGCTGGCCGAGCGGGCGCTGCTTCCGGTGGTGCCCAGCCAGGAGGAGTTCCCATACGCATTGCGAGTGGTGTCCGATGTCCTGGCGTCCAACGGATCGACCTCGATGGCGTCGGTCTGCGGCTCGACGCTCTCGCTCATGGCCGCCGGCGTACCGATCAAGGCCCCAGTGGCCGGGATCGCCATGGGCCTGGTGTACGAAGGCGGAGAGTACGTCACCCTCACCGACATCCTCGGAGCCGAGGATGCGTTCGGCGACATGGACTTCAAGGTGGCCGGTACGGCGGATGCCGTGACCGCTCTACAGCTCGACACGAAGATCGACGGGTTGCCCGCCGAGGTGCTGAGTCGTGCACTTCTCCAGGCCAAAGAAGCCCGCTTGAAGATCCTCGACGTGATGCGGGGTGCTATCGCCGAACCCCGTGCAGAGGTGGCGGCTACCGCGCCGAAGATCGTCTCGATGGAGATTCCTATCGACAAGATTGGCGAGGTGATCGGTCCCAAGGGCAAGGTGATCAACACCCTCCAGCAGGAAACGGGTGCTGACATCGCCGTCGACGACGATGGCATGGTCGGGACCGTGACGATTGGCGCGAAGGACTCCAACGCCGTGGAAGAGGCCCGCCGGCGAATCTCGTTGATCCTCGACCCGCCGACTGCCGACGTCGGTGCCGTGTACCAGGGACGGGTAGTGAACCTCACGAAGTTCGGCGCGTTCGTCAACGTCCTCCCCGGACGCGATGGTCTCCTTCACATCTCCAAGCTCTCGTCCCTAGCGGGCGGGAAGAGGGTGAACCAAGTCGAAGACGTCCTGACTCTTGGAGAGTCCGTCGAAGTGCGGGTGGACGACATCGATCCTCAGGGCAAGGTGTCCCTGTCGCTGGCGTCAGCGCCTCCAGGGGGAGGAGACGGCTCGAGCGGTGGCCCGGGACGTGAGCGCCAGCGGGACCGCGACCGACCGGGCAGAGGGTCTGACGGAGGGCATGGCGCAGGTCCAGGCCCGCAGTCGAGTGGATCAAGCGCGAGCTCAGCGGTGGCGTCCTTCGAGGAGGCTTTCGAGGCCGAGTTGGTGGCCGAGCTGGGTGATCTGGGGCCAGCGTCGGCAGGCCGGCCCGACGACGGCGGGCGTTCCGCTGACGACGGTGACCGACGGAGATCGCGGAACCGATCGCGCCGCCGTTGACCCCTCGGAGTGGGCTTACCGAGGTGCACACCGAGGAGCTTGCGTGCGGACTGCGTCTCGTCAGCGAGACGATGCCGGGTGTGAGCTCGGTGTCACTCGGATTCTGGGTGGGGACGGGATCGCGTGACGAACCCGCAGAGATGGCTGGCGCGTCGCACTTTCTCGAGCACCTGCTGTTCAAAGGGACTGACGAGCGCACGGCGGCTTCCATTGCCGAGTCCCTGGATGAGGTAGGTGGGGACTGCAACGCCTTCACCACGAAGGAGTACACGAACTTCCACATCCGGCTGCTGGCCCAGGACCTTCCGCTGGGCTTGGACATATTGAGCGACATCATGTGGCAGCCAGCCCTCAGCCCCCACGACGTCACAGCCGAGCGGATGGTGATCCTCGACGAGATCCTCATGCACTCCGACGAGCCAGCGGACCAAGCCGCAGAGCGATGGAATGCCGCGCTCTTTCCAGAGCACGGCCTCGGAAGGGACACGCTGGGAACGGCCGAAAGCGTCAAGGCCATTGCCGCTGGAGATGTGAGGAAGTTCTTCGAGCAGCACTACCGACCGGGGAACATCGTCGTGTCGGTGGCCGGTGATTGCGAGCACGAAGTGGTGGCCCGGTCCCTGGAGGACCGCTTCCGTGGCCCCTCAGGAGGTGGTGCGCCGACCCGCCGGCCGCCGACTGCAATGCCGGAGCCCCTCACGGCCCTCGAACGTGATACTGAGCAGGTCCATATGGTCTTGGGCTGCCGGGCGCCATCACGGCATGACGAGCGGAGGTGGGCCTTCGCCCTTTTGAACCATGTCCTGGGTGGTGGATTGTCCAGCCGGCTCTTCCGGGAGGTCCGGGAGGAGCGAGGCTTGGCCTACTCCATCTGGTCGGAGCGGGTCTCCTACGAAGAGACGGGTCTGCTCTGCGTCATGGCCGGCACGTCCGTGGAGCACTTCGACGAGGTGCTGCGGATCACCGAGGGGGCGGTGGAGCGGCTGGCCGACCACGGCGTCACCGACCGGGAGCTGCAGGTGGCGAAGAGCAACATCCGGGCCGACATGCTCCTGTCCGTGGAGGACTCCGGATCCCGCATGAGCTGGCTTGGATCGTCACTGCTCCTTCACGGAGAGGTGCGATCCATGGCGGATCTCCTGGCCCGATTCGAGGACGTAGGTCCGGCCGAGGTGCAGCAGAGCGCGGCCGAGCTGGCGGAGAGTCCCCGGACCCTCTCGGTGGTAGGACCCGTGGATCCCGCTTCCATCGACTATGGGATCCTGGGTCCTTGGGCCGGAAGGGCCGGCAGCGAGCGGACGAGCGTCTCCCGGTAGGGTTCTGTCGATGCTTCGGGTGGGGGTGATCGGTGCTGGGGGGCGGATGGGCCGTGAGGTGTGCCGTGCCGTCGACGCCGCTGGTGACCTGGTCTTGGGGGCGGCCGTCGACCCGCAGGCCGCCGGGGTGAGTGTACGGGACCTGGTTGCTCGTGGTTCGTCGGAGATGGTGGTGGCCAGCACACTCGATTCACTTCTCGAGGCCCGAGTGGAGGTCATCGTCGACTTCACGGTGGCCGACGCCGCCCGCCGGACCTTGCCGTGGTGCGCGGCCCACGGGATCCACGCCGTAGTGGGCACGACGGGATTGGTCGGAGAGGATCTGACGTCGCTCAAGCAGGACTTCGATGGAGTGCGAGCCAATGCGGTGGTGGCGTCGAACTTTGCCATCGGCGCGGTGCTGTTGATGCGTTTCTGCGAGATGGCAGCTCCGTTCATGGACGGGGTGGAGATCGTCGAGCTGCACCACGAGAACAAGCGCGACGCCCCTTCGGGAACGTCCCTACAGACCGCCCAACGGATTGCCGAGTCCCGGCGCCGATCGGGAGCGGGACCCTTCACGCCGGACCCCACGACCCAGCAGGTGCTGGCCGGCGCACGGGGTGCCGAAGGGTCAGATGGCATCCGAATCCATTCGGTGAGGCTGAAGGGGTTGGTGGCACACGAAGAGGTGTTGTTCGGGGCGCTGGGCCAGAGCCTCACCATCCGGCACGACTCCTACGATCGAACCTCGTTCATGCCCGGCGTGCTGATGGCGGTGCGCAAGGTGCCCGAGCGACCGGGCCTCACCGTGGGACTCGAACCATTCTTGGAGCTGTGACGCCCGTCGATCAGCACGCCGCCGAAGTCCGCGAGCGCATCCTCCAGGCTACCTACGACTGCGTGGCCCGCTGGGGCCTGTCGAAGACGACGGTCGAAGACGCCGCCCGCCAGGCCGGTCTCTCGAGGGCCACGATCTACCGTTATTTTCCCGGGGGCCGGTCCGAACTGGTGAATGCCGTCGTGGCGTGGGAGTACGCCCGGTTCTTCGGACGCCTGTACCAGGAGGTGCAGGCGTGTGATTCGCTCGAAGAGGTGATGGAGCGTGGGCTGGCCTTCGCCCATCGCTCCATTCGCGAGCACGAGGTGCTCCAGCGGATCCTTCAGACCGAGCCCGACATGCTCCTCCCAACCCTCACGGTGGAGAGCACCGGCACCCAGCAGCTTATTGCCGCGGTCCTCGTCCCCTATCTCATGCGTCACGAGCTGGCACCGGGAACCGACGTCGAGCTGGCAGCCGACTTCCTGGCGCGAATGGTCCTTTCCTACATCGCATCACCAGGGCGATGGGACCTCGAGGATCCCGACCAGGTAGCGCGCCTGGTCAGGGCCGAGCTGCTGGCGGGGATCGTGCCACCTGGATCGAGCTGACACCGGCTACTCGGGGAATTCGGGTCGGGCCAGTGCGAACACCCCACCCACCATGACGGCCAGGCCGAGAATCTCGATGGCCGGGGAGGCGCCTCGGGTGGCGATGTGCTCCCCGAACACGAAGATGCCGATGACGATGGCCACGACGGGCTGCACGACCGTCATCATTGGGAGGGAGAGGCGGAGGTGACCAGAGTGGAACGCCGACTGGGTGAGCAGTATGCCGGCGATCCCGCTCACCACGAGGCCGTAGGGGGCCCACGAGGTCAAGGCCGACACGGCCCCGTGAGTGATCTCCTGCCATGACATTGACGCCGCTGACGCCATGTAGCCGAAGGCGAAGCCTGCCGCTGCCGCCAGGAGCAGGCCTGAGACGCTCCGCGCCACCTTCCAGGCGATGAGGGCCAACGTCCCGGCGACCCCAACGACCACCACCGTCATGGTGACGAGAGCGACGGTCGATGCTTCGACGTGTCCTGGCACCGGGCGGGCAATCCATAGGAACAGACTGAGGCCGCCGGCCACGACGGCCGCCGAGAGCGTCTCTGAGCTCGATACCCGACGGTGCCCGAGCCAGGCTGACACCGGGAAGGCAAAGAGCAGGCTGGTGACGAGCAGCGGCTCCACCAAGGTTAACGGGCCCGCTCGTAGGGCCAGGAGCTGGAAGGCGAAGCCGGCGACGTCGACGACGTTGCCGAACAGCCACCGGGGATTGCGCACCAGCTCGACCACGAGCCCCAGGCGCATCGAGAGCTCGGGCGGCTGGGTCTCGGTTGCTTGGTGCTGGAGCACCGCGGCGACTCCGTAACAGGCGGCGCTCAGGAGGGCCAGGACGACGACGAGCATGGGGAGCTCCGGCTCGTCACCGAGCTCAGGGGATGGCCAGAAGTTCGCCGTGGAGGAGGGCGAAGAAGCCTGTCGGCGCTGCGGCCCACCGCCGCCAGGCTTCGGCGATGGCTACCAGGTCGGCATCGCCGCACAGACCGTAGCGGCGGGCCTGGGCGCCGAAGGAGCTGTACAACGTGCGATCGGCCCAGAGCTCGCCCCACCACCTCCGCTGGTCTGGCTCGACAAACGTCCACGTGGACGTCGTGGTCGTCACCGTGCCGAACCCGGCGTCCCGAGCCCAGCCGCGGAGATGGCGGCCGGCACAGGCGTCGGCGCCGTTGCGTTCGGTGACGGCCAGGTACAACTCCAACCATCGGTCGAGCATCGGGTCTGAAGGCGCCCAGACGAACGACCCGAAGTCGGCGTCGCGGACAGCCAGCGTGCCACCGCAACGAAGTACCCGGCGCATCTCCACCAGAGCGTCCACCGGCCGAGACAGGTGTTGGAGCACCTGGTGTGCGTGGACGACGTCGAAGCTGTGGGTGGCCACGGGAAGTTGGTACACGCTGGCGCAGATGAGGGCCACGTTCGTGGCTCCCAGACGGTCGGCTGACGCCCGGGCCCGGTCGAGCACCTCGAAGGCGGTGTCGACACCCACCACCGCGGCGGG
Organism: Actinomycetes bacterium; assembly: GCA_021799915.1. Next base: position 2,394 of record JAJYZN010000008.1, on the reverse strand, counting down.
CGCGGTGCGGCCGGCCAGTTCGGCGGTCACGGTCCCTGGCCCGCAGCCGACGTCGAGGAGAGACATCCCAGGTTTGAGCGATTCAACGAGGTAGGCAGCGGAATTGGCCACAGTGCGCCAGGTATGGCTGCGGAGGACCGACTCGTGGTGCCCATGGGTGTAGACGTCGGCCATCGCTCCATGATGCCAGGCGCACGCCGACGTCATTGACAATGAGACATCATTCGCCGTACTGTTTCATCCATGTCTTCTCGGGTGCTGGCCGCTGGGCGAGTCCAGCCCGTAGGACCAGCCGAGCGATTGGTCCCGACCCAGCGTGCCGGACACCCCGGCACATTGCCGGACACGCACGCCCCCACAGGTGTCGTGCGCTACCTGGGGACCGACGACCGCACGTCTGCTCGCGTGCGGGTCGTGGACGCCGCGCTCCGCTGCATCGCCGAGCAGGGCACCCGCAAGACGACCGTCGACGATCTGGCGCGTACCGCCGGGCTGTCCCGGGCGACGGTCTACCGGGCGTTCCCCGGGGGCCGTGACGCCGTGCTCGAGGCCGTGGTCGAGACCGAGGTGGCACGGTTCTTCTCCGGACTCGCCGTCGTGATGGGTGAAGCCGCCGACCTCGAGGACGTGCTGGTGGCCGGGATGGTCGAGGCAGCTCGGCGGCTCTCGTCCCATGCCGCTCTGGCCTACCTGCTCGCCGAAGAGCCCGAGGTCATCCTTCCGCATTTGGCGTTCGCCGAGATGGACCAGCTCCTGCTCGCGGCGAGTGCGTTCACCGCACCGTTCTTCGGGCGTTGGCTGGAGCCCGATCAGGCGGCGCGGGCGGCCGAGTGGGCTGTGCGCATCGTGGTCTCCTACCTCTCAGCCCCCACTCCAGGGACCGACCTGACGTCACCGAGCGATACGCGACGGTTGGTGCGCACGTTCGTCATGCCGGGTATCCAGGCGCTGCGGAACGCTGCTCCAGGGGTGGTCTCACCTCGTTCGCTCCGTGCTGCGCCGCGGCCCCGTCCGAATGGCTCCGGCCCACACCAGGTGGCCACCGCCGAGAGGCGGGCGGCACGGGCGCCGTCCCACTCCGGTTCGACAACCACCGGCGGACCAGACGGACCGGCACGAAATCCACGACAACCTCAGCAGTCAGCGAAGGCAAGACCAGTACGACAAGGGGAGAGCAGATGACCGATGTAGAGACCGCCCACACGGACGGCGCGAGCCACGGAATGCGCAGCAACGCCGAGCTCATCGGACGCGAGGACATCAACGACGTCGCCGCCGTCCTGGCAGTGGTGGGTCGCCAGGAGACCGACGGTCGCCACCTCGTAACCGACCAGTGCCCGGCCGAGTTCACGTGGGACTACGAGAAGGGCGCTCGGGCCAAGCTCGACAAGCTCTACGAAAAGGCCAAGAAGGCCCAGTGGAACGGTCAGACCGATCTGCCCTGGGACACCGAAGTGGACCAGGAGAAGGTGGTGTTGGCCAACGCCGAGGCCAACAACGACGCGCTCCGCTGGTCCGACACCGACGTTGCCGGGACCGTGCTCGAGAAGTGGGACGAAAAGGACTGGCTCCGCTTCGGCATCGAGAACCAGAACTGGCTTCTGTCCCAGTTCATGCACGGGGAGCAGGGAGCACTCCTGTGCACGGCCAAGATCGTCGAGACCGTGCCGTGGATCGACGCCAAGTACTACGCCGCGACCCAGGTGATGGACGACATCCTGGCCGACTCCCGATGGGACATGACCTACCTCGGGATGCAGATCATGGTGGAGGGTCTGGCCCTGGCTGCGTTCGGATTCATCCACGCGATGACGACCGAACCGCTGCTCAAACAGCTCCTGCGCTACGTGATGGCCGATGAGGCCCGCCACGTGGCCTTCGGTGTTCTGAGCCTACAGGAGCTTTACCAGGAGCTTTCGGCTTCCGAGCTTCGTGAGCGCCAGGAATTCGCGTTCGAGGCCGCCATCCGGATGAAGGACAGGATGCTCATGCAGGAGATGTGGGAGCGCCTGGAGGTGCCTCCGGGCGACGTCTTGAAGATCGTCTCGCAGGCACCCGAGCGGGACGACTTCCAGATACTGCTCTTCTCGAAGATCGTCCCGAACTTGAAGAAGCTGGGTCTCCTGGACGCCGCCGACGGGTGGCTGCGTGGGAAGTTCACCGAGATGGGGGCCATTGCCTTCGAGCACCTCTCGGACTCCACCGAAGACGCCGATGCCTTCGCCGACGGATCTCCCGTCGAGCGCCAGGTGGCGTGACCTGAACCTCCAGCCAACCGGATCGAAGGTCGTGGCTGGTAGCGTACGGTGTCGATGACCCGACGTGAACAGCCGCCACGGTTCGGCACCCTGGTGACGGCCATGGTCACCCCGTTCGACGCCGGAGGCGAGCTGG
>JAJYZN010000007.1 GCA_021799915.1 Actinomycetes bacterium | reverse complement strand
CACTGGAAGTGCCTCCTTGATCCTGTCGGAAATGGCGTGTTTGCAACAACCATTTTCGCAGGCGGGGAGGCACTTTCCGCGGATGCGCGCTCGTTCAGTTCACGCAGTTGCGCGGTGGATTGAGGCTAAATGGTCCTCGACCAGCTCGATTCCTCCATACCCAGCGTCTGCGGCATCAACCAGCGCCCGGCGGAGCTCCTGGGTGGCATAGGGCAGCAGGCTGTAGCAGTCCGGAGCAGGCATAAGGTGATGAAAGGGTAGACGAAGTCAACCAGTGAGCGCGACAGCTGCGGCGCGGACGTCATAGGGTTGAGAAATGGCTGCTGCAGCGGAGGTGCTCGGGTATGCGCTCCGCGATCTCGTAGAGCGCGGCCAGGGTGGTCGATGCGTCATTGTAATCGGGGCAGTCGGCCAGCCACACTGAGTGTGAGGTGTAGTCGAACACGGTGACAATCGCCGAGCGGTTGTAGGCGCTGGGATCAGTACCCTTCGAAATGCCAAGTCGAGCGAGCCCGGCACGCCGACTGGCCCCAGCCAACTGGACCGCCAATTGCGACTATCCGCTGAGCCCGTTGCACGAACCCCGGAACGATTTGCGAAGTACGTGGTAGCGCGCGTGAGGTCTACTACCTGCCAGGCGCGATGGTGACAATCAGGGCCATGGCCCAAAATTTGCCTCCTTGCCCGCGCCGCAGGCTCCGAACGCTCCGAACGCCGCCAGCGGCAGGGCGCTGTCCCAAGGGGCGGAATTGGGGTTACGGTCTGCCTATCAGTCCGGTGCGCCTGCTGCAGTGCGCGTTCTTTCGATCCGGGACCCCGGGTCGTCGGGAGCTCTGTCAGACGGAACGGCGGCGTTGTAGGTGCAGTCAACAAGAGACAGGAGAGAAAGATGATCGGAGAAAAGGTCGAGCAGTTCAAGGGCAAAGGCACTGATCTGGGTGCGCTCCAGGCACACATCGAGGAATTCTTTAAAAATGACGGGTTCACCGTGCAGACCTCGGCCCCCAGCGCGCACGGCGTGGCGATCCAGGCAAAGAAAGGCGGCTTCCTGCGGGGCGTCGTCGACGCCGACCGAGCGATGACGGTGGTGATCTCGGGTGCACCGGACGATTTCACTGTTCGAGTCGGTGTCGGCAAGTGGTTGGAGCACCTGGGTGTCGCGGCACTCGAGACCTTGCTGCTCTCCGACCTTTTCCTCGTCGTCGATGTGGCCGAGAGTGCGTGGAACCTCGAGATCGAAGACAAGCTGGTGAAGGACTACACGTCGTTCATCGGATAGAAGCTGGCGGGTTCGGCCCCAAGGCTCTCCCAGGGTCCATGGGCAGTCCCCGGGCGCAGGTGCATGCCGGTGCCCCTCCGCTGTGACGCGGGCTCGGCATGCGCCTTCAGCGCCGCCGGCGCCCCCTTTGGCGTTTCCTGCCGATTCCCAGGTGCCACGCCACGGCTCTAGCTCGGCGCACACGGCGGGGCAGCCAACGATGCCGGAGTGGATGGCGCTCACGGTAGAAGAACATCACGAGGTACGCCCGGCGGCGCGGCAGAGGGTACGCCCGGCGACGGCGCCAAGGGGATGGAGGCTCGTCGCAGCGATCCGCTCAGCGGCACTCAAGGTCTGCTCGCCAGTCCGGGCATGTGCATTCCTCCTCCCCTCCACACACCACATCTCCACAGGATGTTTCGTGGTCGGGCTGCCGGGATTTGAACCCGGGACCTCTTGACCCCCAGTCAAGCGCGCTAACCAAGCTGCGCCACAGCCCGCCGAAGCGAATGCCAGTGTAGACCAGTGCGCAAAAGATCGGTCCCGGCATGGTGCACGGTGCTCCCCGCACGAGAGGAGATCCGTGGGATCACCCGTCGAGAGTGCGCGCTGCCTCCAAAGTGGCCGTGATCAGGCGATGGCTCCGCTTGTCGCCGGCCATGCCGAGGGACATGCGGTTCATCACGTAGCCCATTCCCAAGCCGAGATCGGGATCTGCCCAGCCCACCGATCCACCCATCCCGTAATGCCCAAACGTGCGTGGTCCACCCATGCCGGACTCGGCGATGATCCCCCGGTTCAGCATGAACCCGAGCCCCCACTGGAGATCGAGGCCAAGGAGCACACGATCGGGTCCCTGGGTTTGCTGGACGAGTGCTTGGTCGAGTTGCTCGGCCGAGAGGAGGCGGTAGCTCCCGCCGTCGGGCAGGTGGATCTCTCCCACGCACGCACCGTAGAGAGCAGCGAGGGATCGTGCGTCGCACATCCCGTTCGCCGCCGGTATCTCTGCAGACCACAGTTCGGGGCTATCCCAGATCTTCTGGTCCGACAGCGCGCCACCTGGTGCACCGAGCGCCAGCATGAGCGGCCCTCCAGGCGCCAGGTAGGTCTTTGCTCGCTCGATCATCTCGGCGTCACCCGGTCCATCTGCGCCGCTGGCGTCGATGCGGCCGCTGGCCAGTGCGTCGATGAACGACACGAGCCTGGCCGGCCGAGCATGCTCCGACGCAGGGAGCCCGACAAAGAAGCTCGCACCGAGCGGAGCAGTGATCGCGTCTCGCAAGTACGTCCCCACGCTCTTACCGCTCACCCGGCGGATGACCTCACCGACGAGCCAGCCGTACGTCGTTGCGTGGTACCCGTGGTCCGTGCCTGGCACCCACGAGGGCGCCTGTCCCTCCAATGCTCGGATCACGGGTTCCCACGCGAGTGCATCAGCGGTCGACATCGTGCCGTCGATCCACGCCACGCCGGCTCGGTGGGACAAGAGGTCGGTCACGGTGACCGCCTCTTTGCCGGCCTGGGCAAACTCAGGCCAGTACTCGGCCACCGGTGCCCCCATATCGAGCAGTCCCTCCTGGGCCAGACGATTGGCGCACATTGCCGTCACCCCTTTGGTGGTCGAGTACACGAGGACGATCGTGTCCTCCTGCCAAGGGGCTCCATTCGTCACGTCGGCGGTGCCTCCCCACAGGTCGACGACCTTGCGACCTCGGTGATACGCGGCGAAAGCAGCGCCGACTTCGCCGTCGACCTCGAAATTGCGCTCGAAGGCGACTTGCACCGGTTCGAACCCCGGGGCCGTCCACCCGTTCGCATGCGTGCCTTTCGGGCTCATCGAGCACCTCCTCTGTGCGTGGTCGCATCCATCGTCAGCCCCCGGTTCGCTCGGGATCGACCTTCATCGTCCTGTGTGCGGCCCCGCTGCGGCAAGCGGCGCGGGGCGGTTCACGGTACCCGCCCGCGGCCGGTGGACGGAGACGGCGTAGTCCGCCTCGGGCCGGTAGGGCGCTCGGTCCCAGGTGGCGTAGCGCTCCACCAGGTCGAGACCGGCATCTTCACAAGCTGCGTCGTACTCGTCGATCCCGTAGCCCCGACCGAGCTGGAAACCGCACACGAGGAGGCTCATCGCCCCTAAGTGAGCGGCACAGGCCTGGACGAGGGCACGGCGTTTGTCCGGCGGGCAGAAGATCGGCACGTTGCCGGCCATGACGACGAGGTCGAACTGTCGAGGCAGCTCCAGCTCGGTCATGTCCTCGTGGTGCCAAGTCAGGTCAGGAGCGAGACGCCGGGCCTCGGCGATCATCGAGGGGTCGGCATCGACTCCCACCACGTCGACGCCTCTCCGGGTGAGCTCGATGGCCACCCGCCCGCTACCGCAGCCGGCGTCGAGCACTGATCGAGGGCCGTAGCCCATGACGAACGCCGCTTCTCCGTGGACGTCGATCCCTCTGCTGGCCATCGCGTCAAAGCGAGCCTGGTACTCCCTCCCATCCCACGACCCCATTTGCATCTCGGGTCACCCGTCCGTGTCTCGAGGCAGCCCGAGACGGCCATGTCCCGCGCCCGGGGCCTCTTCGGGAGCGTCGAAGCGGGTGACGACGCGCTCGAGGAGGCCGACGAGCACATCGAGATCGCCGTCGCCGAGCACGGCGAATGCCTCTTCGAGCACCCGCCGCTGGTGGGTGACGAAGCGCTCGGCCAGCTCGCGCGAGAGGTCCGAGGGGACGATACGGACGACACGGCGGTCCTCGGGGTCTTCCGCCCGCTCGATGAGACGGTGGCGCACCAGGCGGTCAACGAGCGCCGTCGCCGCACTCTCGGAGATCCTGAGGGCCTCGGCAAGCCGGCTCATGGTGAGCCCGTCGGGCTGGACCAGGCGCACCGCCTCGAGCTGGTGCAGGGTGATCGAGCCCAACTCGGCGGTGAGCTCTGGTGGCTTGGTGGCCCGCACTCGCGTCTGGATAGCGGGCAAGAGCTCCGCGAGGCGATCCAACTGCCCGGCGCGCCCAGACGTCGCTCCCCGGTCGTCGGCGCGGCCGGTGGCCGCGGTGCTCGCGGCACGGTCCGGGCCGGCCGTTCCCGGTCGGGCCGAAGCCGAGCTACGCGCCACGGCACGACCTCCGGTGAGGACCGACCTCGGCCACGGGTTGGTGCATGACTCTCATACTTCGACAGTATAATAGTCCGCACAGCGAGAAATGGAGCAGGTGAATGACCGAAAGCAAGGAGAGCCTGAGCGGGAACGCCATGGCCGCGCCGGGGACGCCGGGAGCGGATGCGGCCGGGCACGCAAGCCCACCGCGTCCGGACCGCTACAAGTGGGTCGCCCTGTCCAACACGACGATCGGCATCCTCATGGCCGCGATCGACGGCTCGGCGCTCATCATCGCCCTCCCGGCCATCTTCCGGGGGATCCACCTCAACCCTCTCGACCCTGCCAACTTCTCCTACCTGCTGTGGGTGCTGATGGGCTACATGCTGGTGGTCGCCGTCCTCGTTGTCACCGTCGGGCGGCTCGGGGACATCTTCGGTCGGGTGCGCACGTACAACCTCGGGTTCGTCGTGTTCACCGTCGCCTCGGCCTTCCTGGCGTTCGAACCCTGGCACGGGTCCACCGGGGCGCTGGCCTTCATCATCGTCCGCATGGTCCAAGGCGTGGGAGCGTCGTTCCTGTTCGCGAACTCCGGGGCGATTCTCACTGACGCGTTCCCCGCAGAGGAGCGCGGCATGGCGATGGGGGTCAACACCATCGCCGGGATCGTCGGGAGCTTTATCGGCCTGGTGCTGGGCGGTGTGCTGGCGAGCATCGACTGGCGTCTCGTCTTCCTCATCAACGTGCCGATCGGGATCTTCGCCACGCTCTGGGCCTACTGGAAGCTCGAAGAGCGCGGCATTCGCACTCCTTCTCGGATCGACTGGGTCGGGAACATCACCTTTGGCGCGGGGCTCACGGCGATCCTCGTCGGCATCACCTACGGGATCCGACCCTACGGGCACGACACGATGGGGTGGACCAGCCCGCTGGTCTTGTCGTGCATCATCGGCGGGGTCGCCCTGCTGGGGGCGTTCGCGCTGATCGAGAACAAGGTGTCCGACCCGATGTTCAAGATGTCGCTCTTCCGGATCCGGGCGTTCACCGCCGGGAACATCGCGAGCCTTCTGGCGGCGATCGGTCGTGGCGGTCTCATGTTCATCCTGGTGATCTGGCTCCAGGGCATCTGGCTCCCGCTCCACGGCTACACCTTCTCGGTGACCCCCCTGTGGGCCGGGATCTACCTTCTCCCGTTCACCTTCGGCTTCCTGGTTGCGAGCCCCCTGGCCGGCGCCCTCTCGGACCGTTTCGGTGCTCGGTACTTCGCCACCGGCGGCATGCTCCTGGCTGCGGTCTCGTTCGGGTTGTTCCTGGTGATCCCCGTGGACTTCTCCTACCCGGTCTTCGCCGTCCTCGCCCTCGTGAACGGAGCGGCCATGGGCCTGTTCGCCGCGCCGAACATGGCGGCGATCATGAACTCGGCCCCTGCCGAGCACCGGGGTGCGGCATCTGGGATGCGCACGACGTTCATGAACACCGGGATGCCCCTGTCCATGGGGGTGTTCTTCTCGCTCATGATCGTCGGACTGGCATCGAGCATGCCGTCGACCCTCTTCAAGGGGCTGACCGCCCATGGCGTGCCGTCAGCTTCGGCGGCGGCCCTCGCCCACCTCCCGCCCATGGGGTACCTGTTCGCCAGCTTCCTCGGCTACAACCCGATGGCCCAGCTTCTCGGCCCCCATGTCCTCAAGCAGGTCGGTCCGGCGGCATCGAGCACGCTCACGGGCAAGACGTTCTTCCCGAGCCTCATCTCCGGACCGTTCCACCACGGCTTGGTGGTGGTCTTCGTGTTCGCTCTCGTGATGTGTCTCCTGGCCGCGGCGGCGTCCTGGATGCGAGGTGAGCACCGGATCCTCGAGTCGGCTCGGTACGTGGGGTCGGCGCCCGGGATGGCAGCGCACGACGCGGCCGCCCATGACGAGGACGGTGCCGGTACAGCCCGTGGTCCGACTGTTCCCGAGCTGGTGGGTGCCGGGGCCGATAGCGCGAGCGGCAACGGCATCGCGCAGGAGAGTGGCAACGGCAGCACCGCCGAGCCGGCCCGCTCGCCCGGCCTCAGCCGATAGCCATCATCAGTCCAAGCGACGCAGTCCCGTTCGGTAGCGGCGGGCATTGGCAACGTACTCGTCGGCCGACAGGCGGATGATGTCCAAATTCGAAGCAGCGAGGCGAACCGTCGCGGGAACCCCTAAGGCCAGTGCTCCAGGCGGGACTGCCATGCGGTTGGGCACGACGGCATTGGCGCCGACCGTTGCCCCGGTGCCGATCACGGCGTGGTGGAGCACGATCGACCCGGACCCGACCAGCGAGTCGTCTTCGAGGGTGCAGCCTTCCAGGTGGGCGACGTGACCGATCACGCACCCCGAACCCACGACCGTCGGGAACCCGGGGCCGGCATGGATGACGGTCCCGTCCTGCACCGACGAACGCTTTCCGATGGTGATAGTGCCATAGTCCCCGCGCAGGACGGCCCCTGGCCATACGGACGCATCTGGTCCGATCGCCACGTCACCGATCACGACTGCGTCGGGATGCACGTAGGCAGCAGGGTCGATGGCCGGCACGCGCCCGTCAAGCTGGTAGATCGCCATACACAGCAACGCTACGCCCTTCATGGCGGAGTGGGCGTACGCGACGCCCGTTCACGCGTGGTGCACGACCCAGGTGATCCCCTGATATGCCCTGTAGCCCAGATAGATGATCGAGGCGACGATCATCGCCTTGAAGTACCAGGGCACGGGACGGTGATCGTCTTCGTCCAGCGGGTTGCCGCAGGTGGGACATGAGCCGGTGTCGTCGAGATCTTCTTCCTCGACGAGTTGATCACACTCTTCGCACCAGGGCATCTTCGATCCTCCTCAGCGCCCTCCGCTGGTCCGCACCCGGAGCTTCAGCGGCGTCGTGCCCAGATCGAGGTCTTCACGAAGGCGGCGCTCGACGTAGCGCAAGTAGGTCTGGGGAAGCCGTCCGGTCGCGAACAGCGTGAAGGTCGGCGGGTCGATGGCTCCTTGCACCCCGTAACGGATCCGCGCCCTCGGCGCGCTTTGGGCTTCCTGGATGGCCTTGAGGGCGCGGTTGAGCACCCCGGTGGGCACCCGATGGTGGTACGCGCTCACCGTGTCGCGGATTGCCGGGACCACTCGATGGACGCCGCGGCCTGATGAAGCCGAGACCTTGAGCACCGGAGCCATTCCGACGAATGCCAGGCGCTCACCGATCCCTTCGAGGATCTCCTCTCGTGTGGCGGTACCGACCAGGTCCCACTTGTTCACGACAACGACCGCGGCCGTTCCCGAGACGCCGATCCGCTCGGCAAGGCGCTGGTCCTGGTGGGTTGCGCCGACGGTCGCGTCGATGACCAGGAGCGCCACGTCAGCCCGGTCGAGAGCGTCGAGAGCACGGATCACCGAGTACGACTCCACTCCCCTCTCGGTGCGGGCCGGCCGGCGCATCCCTGCGGTGTCGATGAACACGAGATCGCCGTCCGGGGTGCTCACCAGCGTGTCGATGGTGTCACGGGTGGTGCCGGGAAGGTCGTGGACGATCGAGCGCTCTTGGCCGATGAGGCGGTTGAACAGCGTCGACTTTCCGACGTTTGGCCGTCCGACGAGGGCAACGCTGGGCGGGCGGGCGTGCTCGTCGAGGCCCGCCGGCCCGTCAAGAGCCGTCAGCCCGTCGAGAGCCGTCAGCTCATCGAGGCCCGTCGGGCCGCCGGGCGCCGGAGACAGCTCGGAGAGCAAGCGGACCACCTCGTCCAGAAGGTCGCCGGATCCCCGGCCGTGGATGGCGCTCACGGGCCAGGGATCACCCATCCCGAGGGAGAGGAACTCCCAGGCTGCAGGTTCACGAGCGGTGTCGTCGACCTTGTTCGCCACCAGGCGCACTGGTACGCCGGTGCGCAGGACGGTCCGAGCGGCAGCTCGGTCGTCCTCGGTGAGACCGACGTTCACATCCACGACGAAGAGCACCAGGTCCGCCGCCGCCAGGGACTCCTCCGCTCTCCTGCTCACCTTGGCGTCGAGCGCGTCCCCCCTCGCGACCCACCCTCCCGTGTCCATGAGGCGAAACGGCGTCCCACCCCACTCGGCGTCGATCTCCTTGGGGTCCCGGGTGACACCCGGAGACTCCTCGACGACCGCCACTCGATGCCCGGCGATCCGGTTCACGAGAGATGATTTGCCCACGTTCGGCCTTCCGGCGACGACGACGAGAGGTCGATGGGAACGTGGCACAGGGCGCGTCCTCGTCACCCGAGTTGCTCGAGAGCCATCCTGAGCGCCCGCCCCTCGGTCGCCACGACTTCGACCGGACGAGGCAGGTCGTCCAAGGTGAGCCCGTCGAGGAAGCGCCCTTCGGAGAGGCAGGCGTCTGGCAGCAGGTAGCGATGACCGGCGGGAGCTCCCTCCAGGGCTTCGGAGAGGTCGCTGCCGGTGAGGAGACCGGCGACGCCGATCGTTCCTCCAAAGAAGCGGTTGGGGATTTCGAGCACATCCACGTCCGAACGTCCCAGAGAGGCCAACAGCGGCTCGAGGACGCGAGCCCCGAACGAGCCCGTGAGCACTACCGTCCGCGCTCGATCGCCGTGCCGGTGGCGGGGTGATGCGGCCGGTAGCCTCTCGGCGCGGTAGCCGGTCGCCGGTGCGCCGTCGACCGACGCGAAGAACCCGGGCCGCACCCCGCCGTCGGTCGCCGGCGCCCCACGAAAGGCGCTCTCGAATGCCCTCGCCATCCCGATGCCGTTCTCGTGCTGGGGGAACCCGTCGTAGCTCTCGAGGCTGGGCATCTCGCGCCCGGCCATCAGGTAGTACTCGTCGGAAGCGTAGAAGAGGCGCCGGCCCAGGATCTCCGTGGCGATGTCCTGCCACTCGGACACGATCTCGCACGTCTCGATCGCCTCGTCCCTGGTGTGGGCGCGCATGTCCGACTCTTTCGAGTGCGCGCTGAGCCCCAGAGGGACGATGCCGACCGACGACAGGCGGTGGTACTCGTCGAGGATGCCGGCCAACGTGTCGACCAGGACGTCACCGCTGTTTACGCCTGGGCAGACCACGATCTGCCCATGCACTTCGATACCGCCGTCGAGCAGGATCCGGAGCCATCGAAGGCTGGTGGCACCCTTGGGATTCCGCAGCAGCCGGGCGCGGACTTCGGGGTCGGTGGCGTGGATGGAGACGAACAGGGGGCCGAGGCGCTCCTCGAGGACACGCTCGGCATCGAGCTCGGTGAAGCGCGTGAGGGTGGTGAAGTTCCCGTAGAGGAACGAGAGCCGGTAGTCGTCGTCCTTCAGGTAGAGGCTCTTTCGCATCCCCTTCGGAAGCTGGTAGATGAAGCAGAAGGCACAGTGGTTGTCGCAGGTCCGGACCCGGTCGAACACGGCCGAGGAGACTTGGATCCCCAGCGGTTCCCCGGCAGCCTTGTCGACCTCGAGGACCTCGGAGCGACCACCGCTCGTACGGATGCCGAGGGACACCTTGGGCCCGTCGGCCAGTTGGTGGTACTCGATGACGTCCCTCGGCCGATGGCCGTTCAAGGAGAGCACTTCGTCGCCGACGGCCACGCCAGCTCGCTCGGCCGGCGACGACCCGACCACCACCGTCACCCGTGGCGCCGTCACGGGTGCCAGCGTACCCGGCACGCCACCTCCGCCATGGCGGACTGGCCACCACGGGCGGAGCCGCTGCGGCGGTGCCGTCCACTGTCCCGGGTAGCCTGAGCACGTGGACGTCGACCAAGTCCTGCTGGCTGAGCCGAGGGGCTTCTGCGCTGGCGTGGAGAAGGCCATCAAGGCGCTCGCCTGGATGGTGAAGGTGTTCGAGCCCCCTGTCTACTGCTACCACGAGATCGTCCACAATCGCTACGTCGTCGAGCAATTCAGGTCACAGGGGGTCTTGTTCGTCGACGACGTCGCACTCGTCCCTCCGAACGCCCCGGTCATGCTGAGTGCCCACGGTTCGGCTCCCGAGGTGGTCGAGGCAGCCAGGCGCCAGGGCCGGGTCGTGGTGGACGCCGTCTGCCCGTTGGTGACCAAGGTGCACCATGAGGTGCGCGTCCGGTCTCGGAAGGGCTTCACCGTCCTGTACGTGGGCCACGCCGGTCACGAGGAGGCGGTAGGGACGATGGCCGTGGCACCCGATGCCGTCCGTCTCATCGAGCACGAAGCCGATCTGGATGAGCTCTCCGACTTGGAGGCCGACAGCTCGCCAGTCGCCCTCCTCGCGCAGACCACCTTGAGCCACGACGAGTGGAGCGGGCTGATGGAGGCAGCGCGCCGCCGGTTTCCCGATCTGTGGATGCCCAACCGCAGCGATCTGTGCTTCGCCACCACCAATCGGCAGAGCGCCCTGCGGGCGATCGCCGGGAAGTCCGATGCCGTCGTCGTCATCGGATCGGCCAACTCGTCGAACACGGTGGCGCTCACGAAAGTCGCAGCATCTTCGGGCTGCCCGAGGGTCCTGCGCGTCAACGAGGCGTCGGAGCTGCCAGACGACCTCAGTGGTGTGGTCGGCGTGACTGCCGGGGCATCGGCCCCAGAGGAGCTGGTCATGGCGGTCGTGGACCGTCTGGCACCGCGCGGGGGTGCCACCTCGGTGACCGTCACCGAGGAAGACGAGTACTTCCCCCCGCCCCCTGAGCTGCGGGAGCTCTTGCGTGCCCTCTGCGCGCTATTGGACGTCATCTGCGTCGCACCGGACCGAGCTCGGCGCGAGATCCTCGGCGACGATCGACGGCGAAACGCGGCTGACGTGCTGGAGGACTTGGCGTCGTAGCTGTCAGAATGGGGCATGTCCCCGAGCGTCTCCGATCGCAATCCCACGCGTACGCGCGCACTCCAATCTCTCGTGATCGACCTCGGCCGACGTGATTACGAGGAGCGGTACCCGGATGCCGCGCTTCCTCCGGTCGTCGTACTGATCTGCGCCTATGAAGAAGAGGCGAATCTTCCCGCCGTGCTCGAGCAGGTACCGTCGAAGGCCTGCGGTCTTCGAGTTGCCCCCTTGGTCGTCATCGATGGTGGCGAGGACGGGACGGCACGCGTCGCGAAGGAGCTGGGAGCACGCACGTTCGTCCTGCCGGTGAACCTCGGGCACGGGGTGGCCCTCAGGGTCGGCTACCAACTCTGCCTGGAAGGCGGCGCCGAGTACGTCCTCACCCTCGATGCCGACGGTCAGAACGACCCGGCAGAGATCGAGAGCATGCTGGCGCCCCTGGTGGACGACGCGGCCGACTTCGTGCTCGCGTCACGCCGCCTCGGCGTCGACCGCACGGCGGACCGGTATCGACGGGCCGGCGTCGTGTTCTTCTCGATGCTCGTGAACCTTTTGATGGGCACCCGTCTCACCGACACCTCCAACGGCTACCGGGCGCTCCGGGCGACGATGCTCTCCGACGTCGCCCCCCATCTCGAGCAGGACCAATACCAGACGGCCGATCTCCTCATCACCAGCATCTGCCGAGGCTGGCGTGTGCTCGAGCGACCGACGGTGTGGCACGAACGGCTCTCGGGCAACTCGAAGAAGGGAGGCAATCTCATCTACGGCCTGCGCTACGCCACGGTGGTCCTGCAGACGTGGCGCCGCGAGCGCTGAGGGTGGTGGCCGGAGCGCTGCCGTCACGACCGCGCCGCGTCGTAGGCCTCCTGCAGCCGGCGGTGCAACACCTCGGTCGTGGCATGCACGCGGCTCCTCGGGACCCGACCGCGTTCGTTGTGCTCCGGAGCCGATATGGGCTCCCCCACGGCGATGCGGACACGGACCGGCTTGGGAAACCGACTGCCTTTGGGCATCGCACGATCGGAGCCACCAATGCCGACGGGCACGATCGTCGCTCCGGTGCGCGCAGCGAGAAAGGCCGCCCCCTCCATCAGCTCACCGATGGTCGTCCCGGCCTTTCGGGTGCCTTCGGGGAACAGCACAAGCGTCTGTCCGTGCTGGAGGACACCCTCGGCGTGCCGGAGGGCCTCACGGTCGGCCGCCTCTCTGTGCACTGGAAATGCCCCCAATCCGAGAAGGAGTCGACCGAGCAGTGAGCTCTTCCACAGCTCGTCCTTGGCCATGAAGAACAGCTTGCGATCGGTCACGAATGCGGCAAAGCCGAAGTCCAGGAACGAGCGGTGCACCGGGGCGATGATCACCGGTCCGTCCTTGGGGACTCGCTCCCGGCCGCTCACGTGAGGTCGGAACCAAGCGCCGAGCAGTCCCACGAAGATCAGCCGGCAGCACCGGTAGCCGAACGTCACTCGGGGGTTCGGGTCAAACACCGCGCCGCGGCCGGGTGCGTTGCTCCGCAGGTCGCCCCCTCCCTCGCGGTCGTTCAGATCCACGAGATCACCTCGTGGACGACATCACCGACCTCGCGATCGGTCGTGTCGATCACGACGGCATCTACGGCGGGAGTCAGCGGAGATGCGCTCCGGGTCGAGTCGAGAAGGTCCCGCCGAGCAACGCCGCCGGGTGACTCCTCTGAACGGCGCCGCGCTCGCTCCTCTTCGGATGCCGTGAGGTACACCTTGAGCTCGGCATCGGGAAACACCACGGTGCCGATATCGCGCCCCTCGACCACGCCGCCACCGTGCGCCGTGGCCCAATCCCGTTGGCGTGCGACCAGATGGCGGCGCACGCCCGGTGTGGCCGCGACCTTCGACACTGCGTGGCTCACTTCGGAGGAACGGATGGCCCCCGTCACGTCCGCACCGTCGATCGCTACCTGTGCGTCGTCGACGAGGAGATCGGCAGTGGCGGCAATCTGCCCAAGGGCGACAGGATCGGACAGATCGATGCCGCGATCCAAGGCCGCCCACGTGACGGCCCGGTACATTGCCCCGGTGTCCAGGCGAGCCAGTCCGAGCGCGGCCGCCACTCGGCGCGAGACGGTCGACTTGCCCGACCCGGCAGGACCGTCGATCGCGATGACACGCCCGGGCATGCCAGGCCGGGCGTGATCGCCGTAACGCTCCGGTGTGCCCTCGCGATCGAGGGTTCCTCCGAGGGCGACGAGGTCTGAGAGAAAGCCTGGGTAGCTGGTGTCGACGCTGTCAAACTTGCCGATCACGGTCGGCCCCGTCCTGGCTGCCAGGCCACCGATCGTGGCAGCCATCGCCAGGCGATGGTCGCCTGCGCAGTCGAAGCGGATGGAGCGCATCTCGGGTGCGGGGCCCAAGCCGTGGACGACAAGATTGTCGCCGTCCACCTCGACGGCGCCGCCGAGCCGTGAGACGAGGTCGGCCGTCGCGCTCAGGCGGTCGCTCTCTTTCACCCGGAGCTCACCGACGTCTTGGAACACGGTCGTCCCCTCGGCGGCGACTGCTGCCACCGCGAGGATCGGGACCTCGTCGAGCGAGGGGATCTCCGATGCGTGGATCGTGGTGCCATGCAGTGGAGCGTAGGCCGCGGTGATGTCGGCCACGGGCATGGTGGCGTTGTGCTCCCTCAAGCTCCCCTGGGTGATCCTGGCTCCCATCCGCTGGAGGACCGAGACGAAACCGATCCGTTCCGCACCGACGTAGACGTCGCGGACGGACACGCTGCTGCCCGGGACGATACAGGCCGCCACCAACCAGAATGCGGCTTGCGACGGGTCCCCGGGCACGTCCAGCTCGAAAGCAACGAGCCGGGAGGGCCGGATGCTGACGACGCGGTCGGGTCCGTCTGTCTCGACGCTGATCGATGCCCCGGCGACGGCCAGGAGCTCCTCGGTGTGCGCACGGGTCATCACGCGCTCTCGGACGACCGTGCTGCCGCGTGCTCGGACTCCGGCGAGGAGAATTGCCGATTTGACCTGAGCGCTCGCGACCGGCGCACGCCAGTCGATCCCCCGCAGCTCACCGCCCACGACGTGAAGTGGCGGCAGGCAGCGCTCGCCATGCCCGTGCACTCGAGCGCCCATCGCCGACAGCGGCTCGGCAATGCGGTCCATCGGGCGCTGGGACAAAGAGGAGTCACCGACGAGCACCGTCTCCCCTTCCAAGGTCGCGGCGATGCCGGCCAGAAGGCGCATCCCGGTTCCCGAATTCCCGCAGTCGATGTCGGCTGCAGGCGGACGGAGGCGATCACCGACCCCGTCGACGAGCGCCGCGTCGTCCTCGAATGCCACCCGAGCCCCGAAGTGCTCGATCGCGTCTCGGGTATGGAGAACATCCTGCCCGTCGGACAGGCCGCGGATGCGGCTCGTGCCTTCGGCCATGGCGGCGATCATCAGGGCCCGATGCGACACCGACTTGTCCCCCGGTACCGATACCGTGCCCGAGAGAGGCGATCCTCCCCACACGTGGCAGAACGAGGGCGAGCGCGTGCCGTGATTGCCGTTTGCGCTGGCGTCCGTCACGGTACCGTGCTCACGTGCTGATCCGTCCGGCGTCAGGATAGAGCCTGGCTCGTGCACCGGTAGCCGTGGCCGACCACCGCGTCACGAAGTGCAGCGGCCTGGGTGGAGGCGACCAGGAGGAGGAGCACACCCCGGCGGCCTTCGGCCGAGTGGGCGATCTCGATGTCGTAGATGTTCACACCGAGGTCGCTGGCCAACGCAGTCAGCTCGGCCAGGACCCCTTCGCGATCGGGAACCGAAATGCGCAGCTCGGAGAGATGGTCGGGACGAAAAGCCCGGTCGGGCAGCGCCCTGCGAGCAGTGCTGGCTGACTCCAAGAACGCGAGGATGCGCGAACGATCACCGTCGAGAAGGGACTGCCGCAGGATGCCCAAGTCGGCGAGGATCCGATCCAAGGTCCCCACGATGGCCGGCGCGTTCTCCGCGCAGACGTCGGGCCAGATGCCCGGCTGGCCGGCAGCGACTCGGGTCATGTCGCGAAAGCCACCTGCCGCCAGGCGCAGGAGTGCCGCGTCGTGCTCGGCGTCCCGAGTGGCGGCGTTCATGAGGGTGGCGGCCACCAGGTGCGGCACGTGGGATACCACGGAGACCATGCGGTCGTGGTCCTCGGGGGACAGCACCACCACGTCGGCCCCGAGTGACGTGACGAGCGAGCTCACCTGCTGGAACGCCGACAGGTCGGTGCCCGACGTCGGGGTGAGGACCCAGCTCGCTCCCGAGAAGAGCTCTGGGTCGGCTCCGGCAAAGCTCGTCTGCTCCGAGCCCGCCATGGGATGGCCGCCGACGAAGCGAGGATGACCGACGGCGGCGACCACTGGGCCTTTCACGCCGCTCACGTCGGTGACGACCACCCCTGGCGGGCGCCGGGAGTCGGCGAGCACGGCTCGAGCGATACCGGCCACCGCGGCCACCGGGGTGGCGACGATGATCGCATCGGCCGACAGATCGTCGCCGACTGCGTCCAGCGCACCGCCCTGCAGTGCCTCGTCGGCTCGCGACGGCTCGGCGTCGGAGCCCGTGACATGGGTGCCGGCGGCTCGCAGTGCCAAGCCCAGCGAACCTCCGATCAAGCCGGTGCCGATCAGCTGGACACGCCTGATATCGCTCAGGGCCACCTTCGGATCAGACCGGGAGGTCGTCTCTGAGCGATTTGGCACCGTGGAGGTAGACGTGCCGGAGCTCGTCACGCGCCAAGGTCGTCGTGACGTGTGCCAGCACTCTGATGCACATCGGCGTCGCGCCCGCAACGGGTATCTCGGACGCGCACAGCAGCGGCACCGCCCCGAAGCCGATGCCTCGGGCGGCAGTGGCGGGAAAGGTCGAAATGACGTCGGCCGTCGTGGTGAAGATGATGCTGATGACGTCTTCTTCGAGCAAGTCGTTGCGCGCCATCAGCTCGGTCATGAGCTCTTGGACTCGGATCGTGACTTGCTCGACCGTGTCGGCTTCCACGGTCGTGGCGCCGCGAAGGGCACGTACGCTGGGCTGCTCAGGCATCGATTGAGCATGCTAGTGCTCTCGGCCGGGTCCTCGGGTCTGGCTCGGTGCCGCCAGTGCCAGCTGCGCCAGGGTGCGCACCTCGCTCGCAGTCAGGAGGCGCCACTCCCCCGGCGCCAGCGAGCGATCGGCGACGGGCCCGATCCGAGTCCGCACCAAGCGTCGCACCGGATGTCCGATCGCATCACACATCCGTCGTACCTGGCGGTTCCGGCCTTCGTGCACGACGATCCTCAGCACACCGGGGCTCACCGCTCCCACGACGGCCGGTGCCGTCATCCTGCCGTCCAGGTCGATCCCGGTACGGAGCCGGCGCAGGGCCGCCCGAGATGGAATGCCTTCGACCTCGGCCAGGTACTCCTTGGTGACGCCGTGCGAGGGGTGGGCGAGAAGATTGGCCAGCTCCCCGTCGTTGGTCAAGATGAGCAACCCCTCGGTGTCCATGTCGAGGCGTCCCACCGGAAAGACCCGGGGCTCATCGGGGACGAGGGCGGCCACGGTGGGCCGTCCGGAGGGATCCGACAAGGTGGTGACGACACCGGCAGGCTTGTTGAGGAGGTAGTGGACCAGCCCCGGTGCGACCGGCACGGGGACCCCGTCGACAGCAACCCGCTGTCGTGCGACATCCACCCGCTGTCCGAGACGAGCCACCTCGCCGTCGATCGTGACCCGGCCGGCTGCGACCAGTTCGTCGCAGTGCCGGCGGCTGCCGATGCCGGCCCGGGCGAGCACTTTCTGGAGCCGCTCCCCGCCGGGCTCCGGACCACCTCGAGACCCGAAGGTCGCCGCCACGCCGGAGCGGTCAGCCGTCGTCGGTAGGGTGGCCGGTCACGACCTCGGCCGACCCGTCTGACGGAGCATCCCCCGAAGAGTCCTCGCCACGGGCGAACCTGCGCTCCTCGATCTCGCCGAGCACCTCGGGTCCGGGAAGGAAGTCCTCGACCGGTGGGAGGTGCTCGAGGGAGGGCAACCCGAGGCGTTCCAAGAACAGCTCGGTGGTGCCGTACAGGACCGGCTGCCCAGGCCCGTCGGCACGACCCACGACTTCGATGTACCCGCGCTGCTCGAGCAGGCGCACCACGCTCTCGACGTTCACCCCCCGCAAAGCCCCGATCTGGGCCCGCGAGACCGGCTGGCGGTATGCCACGATGGCCAGGGTCTCGAGCGCAGCGGTCGAAAGGCGGTGCGAGACCCCTCTGTTGGCGAAGCGCTCGACATAGGGATGCTGGTCGGGACTGGTCTGGAGCCGCACCCCGCCCGCGATCCGAACCAGCGCGAACCCTCGCCGTCCCTCCACGTATGTCGCTGCCAGCGCGTCGAGGACGCCGTCCACCCGGTCGATCGGCTCCTCGAGCAGCTCGGCCAAGAGGCCGGCTGGGACCGGTTCGACGGCGACGAGCAGGATGGCCTCGAGCGCCCTGCGCAACTCCTCATCCGTCATATTCGTCGCTCTCGTCACCTGTCGGATCGCCGGCGCCCATCTCCCCACCCACCAGGGCACCGACCATCGCCGCACCGGCCAATGGCGCACCGGCCATTGTGACTCGATTGGCGACCCAGGTGATCCGCAAGTCTCCGAAGGTCTCCCCCTGCCCGAGGAGCACGCTTCCCCTCTTGCAGAGCTCGAGGACGGCAAGGAAGTGGACGATGACCTCCATCCGGGTCGCGAGGCCTCTCGTGATCTCCCGGAACCACACAGCACCTTGGGCAGGCAGGATGCCGGTGAGCGCCTGCACGGTCTCCGAGACGCTCACGGTCTCGACCGTGACGTGCGACAGGTCCACCTGAGGCGCCGGGCGCAACGCCGTCGCCCGGAGGTAGGCCTGGGCGACCTGTTGAGCGGAGACGCCTTCGAGCAGGTCGGGCGCGTGGACGGCGAATCCCTCGTCGAGCCCGGCTTCTCGGGGAAGCGAGCGGGACGCCGCCTCGATCATGGCGACGAAGCAGTCGGCAACCCCAGCGTAGGCCCGGCACTCGAGGAGCCTCGCCAAGAGCAGGTCCCTCTCCTCCCACGCAACGACCTCTTCGTCGGTTTCGGGCTCGTCGGCGCCAGGCAGCAGGCGCTGGGACTTGAGCTCGACCAGGATGGCTGCCACCAGCAGGAACTCGGAGAGGACCTCCATGGGGCAGGCACCGGCTTGTCGGGAAAGCTCTGCGACAAATCCGTCCACCACCGGTGCGAGCGGCACGTCGAGCACGTCGAGCTCGTGGGTGCTCACCAGGTGCAGCAACAGATCGATCGGACCCTCGAAGACCGGGGTGGTGACCACATAGCCCACGGCCACGACCCTACTGGCCTGCAGGGCGCGAGACGCGCATCCCACGGGCTGTGAACGGCAGTATGTCGACCCGGTATACCGTTGGCTCCCATGGCGAGGGTGCTCTCAGGGGTTCAGCCTTCCGGGGAGATGCACCTCGGGAACTATCTCGGCGCCCTGCGCCACTGGGTCGACCACCAAGACGACCACGACGCGTTCTACTGCATCGTGGACCTCCACGCCCTCACCAGCGAGATTCCCCCCGCGGACCTGCGTGCCAGGACGCTCGAGACGACGATCTGCCTTCTCGCGGTGGGACTCGACCCGGAGCGGTGCACGGTGTTCGTCCAGAGCCAGGTGCCAGCCCACCCGCGTCTGACCTGGCTCCTCGAATGCATTGCCACGATGGGCGAGCTGCGCCGTATGACCCAGTTCAAGGACAAGGGTCTCGGACAGGAGTCCGCCCGGGTCGGGCTGTTCACCTATCCGGTGCTCATGGCGTCCGACATCCTTCTCTACGACGCGGACCGGGTCCCGGTGGGCGATGACCAGCGTCAGCACTTGGAGCTCGCCCGTGACCTGGCCCAGCGCTTCAACCACCGCTACGGCGAGACCTTCGTCGTCCCGGACGCGGCGGTCCCGACCAGCGGAGCCCGGGTCATGGACCTCCAGCATCCCGAGCGCAAGATGTCCAAGACGGTCGCGTCACCCCTGGGCACGGTCGGCATCCTCGATGATCCCGCCGAGATCGAGCGAAAGATCAAAAAGGCGGTGACCGATACCGACGGTGAGGTCAGGTACGACCCGCGAGCCAAGCCCGGACTCTCCAACCTGCTCGACCTGCTGGCCGCGTCCACCGGGGGATCGCCCCAGGATCTTGCCGCCGGCTACACGCGTTACGGCGACGTCAAACGTGACGCGGCCTCCGCCCTGGTCGAGCTGCTCGCGCCGGTGAGGAAGCGTTACGCCGCGCTCTCCAAAGATCCCGGATCCGTGCGCTCTGTCCTCGAGCGCGGCACGTCGATGGCGCGAGAAGTGGCCACAACCACCTATGAGCGAGCGGCGCGGGCCGTCGGCCTCCTGGCTCTGTGAACGTCGGCGGGCTGCTCGGGTGCTGGTGGTTCGGTCGCCGTTGGCGGAGGCTCGAGCAGGAACGGTCTTTGCCCGGAGCGAGCCCGGGCGTCAGGCGACCTGGAGGCCGAGCCGCCCGGCCCACCAGGTGAACACGTGTGTGTACAGCCAGGTGAGCGGGCCGGGGTGCAGGAGGAAGTTGAGGAACACGAGGCCCACCAGTAGCGGCATGGTGTACGGCCGGAGCCGGAGGTAGCCCGGCCACCAGCTCCTCGGGAGCAACCGCTCGAACAGGACCGAGCCGTCGAGCGGTGGGACCGGCACCATGTTGAACGCAGCCAGCCAGATATTGGCCAGCCCGAGAAAGAAGAGCACTTCGGCCCACAGTGCACCGAAGGTCCCTTCGATCGTGATCGTTCCGGCCCCGTCAAAGACCCTGAAGAGCACGTAGGCGACGGCGGCAAGGACGATGTTGGTCGCGGGCCCGGCCAGCGACACGAGCACGCCTTGGTTGCGTGGGTGACGCAAGCGGCCGAGATTGACCGGCACCGGCTTCGCCCAGCCAAACATCCCGAGGCCGCTCAGCGCCATGACGGCAGGCACGATCAGGGTGCCGACCGGGTCGACGTGCCGGACCGGGTTCAGGCTCAGCCGTCCGGCCCGCTTGGCGGTGTCGTCACCGAAGGCGAGCGCCACCCAGCCATGGGCGATCTCGTGCAGGATGATCGAGGGCACGATCACACAGAACAGGACGATCTCGGTGCCGGTGATGCGATGGGACCGCACCAAGATGGCCACCACGGTGACGATCGCGACGACCCAGATGACGGTTCGCTGGTGGTCGTGGGATCGGGGCGATCGGGACCACGGCACTCCCCCGCCGCCCGCGCTCACCCTCGACAGCCTGCTCGAGGCGGCCCCCTCACGAGCGTGCTGCGCAGGAGATGCAGCGGCGTGCTGCCGGCATGGCCTCGAGGCGCGTCTCGGGGATGGTCTGACCGCAGACCTCACAGCGCCCGTACGTCCCGTCGCGCAGTCGCGTGATGGCGGCTTCGACTTCGCCCAGTGCCTCTGCGAGCTCGGCTGCCAGCGCCTCGGCTTCACCGCGTTCGGCGGTGACCTGGCTCGTGTCGGCGAAGTTCGAATCGTAGGCAAGCCCTCCGGCATCGCCGAAACCGAGGTCGGCAAGCTGGCGCCGGAGGTCGGCCCTCTCACCTTCGAGGAGGGCTTTGAAGTCGATCGACTGGTCGGACGCCGTCGCGTCGTTGGGCATGGTGCAAGCCTAGAGCCTGGCGGAAGCACTCATGGCTCGCCGGCGCGAGGGTGGGCGGCCTCGTAGGCCCGGCGGAGATGCTCCCCGGTCACCTTGGTGTAGATCTGGGTCGTCCCGACGGATGCGTGGCCGAGAAGCTCTTGGACGACCCGGATGTCGGCACCGTGGGCCAGCATGTGGGTCGCGCACGAGTGGCGCAGTGCGTGCGGGCTCACGCGAGCATCGAGCCCAGCAGCCAGGGCGTGCTTCCGCACGATGTCATAGGCTCCCTGGCGGCTCAACCGGGTGCCCCGCGTGTTCAAGAACACTGCCTCGGCGTCACCGCGACGCTGCCAGCGTGCCGGGGTCATCCGGCCACGTCCCTCTGCCGCGAGCCACTCGGCGAGCGCCCGCCGGGCCCAGTGGCCGACCGGGACCATGCGCTCTTTGGAACCTTTTCCCGACAGGCGCAAGAGGCCCGTTGGGTTGACTGCCCGTTCGGTGGTTGCCCGCAGGTCGCCCAGGTCGTCCGCGCCTAGCTCGACGCCTACGCCGGTGCCCGCACCGGTGCCCGCAGCGGCGCCCGCGCTCGCCGGGTCCTCCAAGCCTGCGACGTGGGCCAGGTCCAGGCCGACGATCTCGGAGATGCGAGCGCCGGTCCCGTAGAGCAGCTCGAGCAGGGCACGGTCGCGGCGAGCCGCCGGGGTATCGCCGACCGGCGCGGACAAAAGAGCCGCCACCTGCCCCTCGGTCAGAGCCTTCGGCAGACGCAGCAGCGTCCGGGGAGCTGCGAGGTCTGTGGTGGGGTCACTGGCGGCGAGCCCTTCGTCCAGCATGAACCGGTGGAGCCCGCGGACCGCAGACGCACAGCGGGCCACAGAGGCCGGGCTTCGGTATGCCGCAGCCAGGCGGTCGAGATGGGCATGGACATCGTCGCGATCGGCGTCGGCGGGTGTGCGCCGGCCGCGTCCGAGGAGGGTCTGCTCGTACGCGGCGAGGTCACGGCGATATGCGAGGAGCGTGTTGCGTGCCCGGCCGCGTTCGACGGCCAGCCACGACAGGTACTCTTCGGCCGGCGTGCTGAGGGCCTGCGTCCGCAACGAAACGGCGCGGGCCGGATTTGTGGGACTCGGCCGCGTGAGGCGGTCGTCGTCAACGTTGCTCACGACGCGAAGTCGCGGCCCGAGGGTCCTTCGAGTGCCTGGCGCGCAAGGAACAGGCCGAGGATGGAAGTCTGGTCGACCAGGCGCCCCTCTGCCACGAGTGAGCCGAGCTCGGTCAAGGCGACCCGCTCGATCGACATCCAGCGCTCCTCTACACCGTGCCGGTCGGTCGCGCACGGCGTGAGCGCCGTGGCGAGGTAGATCGTCGTCACCTGGTCGCAGAAGCCCGGGGAGTTGTAGGCGCTGACCAATGGTCGGAGCTCGCCCGCCCGTAGTCCGACCTCTTCGGCAAGTTCCCGGCGTGCGGTGTCCTCGTGCTGCTCATCTGCGACGTCGCAGGTCCCCGCCGGGATCTCGAGCACCTCGCGCCAGATGGCCGGTCGCAGCTGGCGAACGAGGGTGACCATCCCGTGCTCGTCCACCGGTACGACAGCCACGGCCCCGGGATGATGGACGACGAAGCGCTCGAACTGCTCGCCGTCAGGGGAGGAGAACGTCGCCCGGCCGACGCTGAAGAGCCAGGAGTCGAGCACGCGCTCCTCGCTCACGCGGAGAAAGCCCTTCACCGGGCTTTCTCCCACCGAGCTTGCCTCCGCCGGGCTCGTGGCATGACGGCGAGCGCCTGCGGGCCCCGGCGAATCCGGGCTCGGCACCGGACTCAGCGGGCGGCGCCGAGGTCGGCCATGTCGATGAGGCGGGGCTCGCGCCCGTCAGCCCGATCGCACGCGGCCGCCACCAGCTCGCGAAACAAAGGATGTGGCCGGTTCGGGCGGCTCTTGAACTCGGGATGAGCCTGGGTCCCGACCCAGAACGGATGACCGTCCAGCTCCACGAATTCAACGAGCCTCCCGTCGGGAGAGGTTCCCGACGCCACCAGCCCGGCCTCCTCGAGCGCTTTGCGGTAGCGCGGGTTCACCTCGTAGCGATGGCGATGGCGCTCCGTCACCGAGTCGCACCCGTAGGCGGTGGCGACACGGGTGCCGGGGACCAGCTTTGCCTGGTAGGCGCCTAGTCGCATGGTGCCACCCTTGTCGACGACATCGGCCTGGTCGGGCATGAGGTCGATCACCGGGTACGAGGTGAGCGGATCGAACTCCCGAGAGCTCGCGCCGTCGAGCCCGGCGAGGTGCCGAGCGACGTCGATCACCATGACTTGGAGGCCCAGGCACAGGCCCAGGCACGGAATGCCGTGCGTCCTCGCGTAGGCGACGGCCGCCACCATCCCTTCGATCCCTCGCTCGCCGAAACCTCCGGGGACGACGATGCCGTCCATCGAGTGAAGGCGGTCACCGCCCAAGAGGTCGGGGACCGCCTCTGCATCGATCCATTCCAGCACCACTTGGACCCCCAAGTGGAAGCCGGCATGACGCAGCGCCTCGACCACTGAGAGATAGGCGTCGGGCAGGTAGACGTACTTGCCGACGACGCCGATGCGCACGGTTCGGTCGGCTGATTCGATCCGATCGACCAGGAGCTCCCACTCGCTCAGGTCGACGGGATGATCGGCGGTGGGGATCCCGAGCGTCCGGCAGACGACGGCGTCGAGCCCCTCTCGGTGCAGGACCAGCGGGATCTCGTAGATGCTGGGAGCGTCGACCGCGGAGATCACGGCTTCCATGGGGACGTCGCAGAGCAAGGAGATCTTGCGCTTCAGGCTCTCCGAGATGTCGTTGTCGCTGCGGCAGACGATGACATCAGGCTGGATCCCACGACCCCTCAGCTCGGTCACCGAGTGCTGGGTCGGCTTGGTCTTGTGCTCTCCGGAGGGAGCGAGGTAGGGGACGAGGGTGAGGTGGACATAGCACACGTTGTCCCGACCGATGTCCCGCCGGAACTGTCGGACCGCCTCGATGAACGGGACGATCTCGATGTCGCCGACGGTCCCGCCGATCTCGACGATCACGATGTCGACGTCCTCGGTGGCCAGGCGACGGATACGGTCCTTGATCTCGTCGGTTACATGAGGGATGACCTGGACCGTCTTGCCGAGGTAGTCCCCCCTCCGCTCCTTGGCGATCACCTGGGAGTAGATCGAGCCCGTCGTCGTGTTCGAATTCCGGTTGAGGCACTCGTCGATGAATCTCTCGTAGTGACCGAGGTCGAGATCGGTCTCGCCGCCGTCCTCGGTCACGAACACCTCGCCGTGCTCCCCAGGGTTCATCGTGCCCGGATCGACGTTGATGTAAGGGTCGAGCTTGCACATGGTGACACGCAGCCCGCGCGACTTGAGGAGGCGACCGAGAGAGGAGGCGGTCAGCCCTTTGCCCAAGGAGCTGGACACGCCACCGGTCACGAAGACGTACTTGGTCATGGGAGGGCGGCTCCTCCGGGACCACCCCGCTGCTCGTGTCGTCGCCGCACTCTCATACGCTAATCCACGAGACCGGCCTTCGTGGTGGACGGTCGATCCCTGCCCGCGGCCGCCAGGAGCTCTTCGGCGTGGGCTCGGGCAGTGGGGCTGTCGGGATGGCCGGAGAGCATGCGAGACACTTCGATGACCCTCTCGGCAGGGCTCAGCACTCGTACCTGGGCGAGCGTCCGGCCTGTCGTGACAACCTTGGCGACGGTGACGTGATGGTCCGCGGCGGCGGCCACTTGGGGCAAGTGGGTCACGACCAGCACTTGGCGCCGGGTTGCCAGCTCCTGTAGGGAGCTGGCCAGCGCACGTGCCGCCTCCCCACCCACACCTGCGTCGACTTCGTCGAACACCACCGTGCCGGGACCGTCGAGGGCCACGAGGCGGATCGCAAGCATGGTGCGCGAGAGCTCACCGCCTGATGCCACTCTCGCGAGCTCCTGGACGGGCTCGCCCGGATTGGCGCCGAAGAGGAAGCGGACGCGATCGCCGGCTCGATCGGCCGAGCTGCCTTCTGAACCGTCATCCCCGGACCCCGCGGGGCCACCCACGGCGACCTCGAAGCGGGCCATGGGCATCCCGAGGGTCCGAAGGCGGGCCTCGACGTCGCGTGCGAGCTCTGGTGCCGCAGACCGCCGGAGCTTGCCCAGTTCGTTCTCGGCAGCGACGAGCGAGCGCTCGACCTGGCTCCGACGGGCCAGGAGGTCAGCGGCGAACGCTCCTGCCTGCTCCAGCTCCTCCAGGCGGCGGCGGAAGCGCTCCCTCTCGCCGAGGACCTCGGACAGCGTGGCACCGTACTTGCGCCGCAGCTCGGCCAGGAGTCGAAGGCGCTGCTGCACTTCTTCGAGGCGGTGGGGATCGTCCTCCCAGGACTCCGAGGCCCTCCGGAGGTCGCTGGCAAGGTCGGTGAGCTCGGCGGCAGCAGCCCGCAGGCGCTCCTCCCACGATTGGAACGCTTCGATGGCGCCGATGGCCTCGACCGCCCGGGCGAGGAGAAGAGCGACGGGTAGCGGCTCTCCGGCTGCGCCTGCCTCAGGTTCGCCGTCGAGAACGGCGAGCACCGCGCGCACCGCGGACCGGCGCTCTTCGAGCCCGGCGAGGTGGTCGCGTTCGGCGCGCAAGGCGTCCTCTTCGTCGGGGCCGGTGATCGCGGCCCGGTTGATTTCGGCGAGCTGGTACTCGAGTACTTCGGCCTCGCGCCGGCGCGCCTCCTCATCCCCGCCCAGGAGCGCGAGGTCGGCGTCGAGATCACGGAGCTCCCGGCGCGCCTCGCGGCGCCTATCGGATTCGGCACCGGCACCGGCACCGGCATAGGCGTCCAGCGTCCGGCGCTGTGCGGCGACCGAGAAGAGCGACTGGTGATCGTGCTGGCCGTGGATGTCCACCAAGCGAGCGCCGAGCTCGGCAGCCGCGGCGAGCGGCACCATACGACCATCCCGCCAGGCGCGCGATCGCCCCGCCGCAGGGAGCGAACGCGCCAGGACGACTTCGCTGCCGTCGTCCCCGCTGCCGTCGTCCCCGAAACGGACTTCGACGAGCGCCTCTCGTGTCCCGTCGCGCACGATCCCCGGCGCTGCCTGCCCACCGAGCACGAGCTGGAGTGCTTCGACGAGAAGCGTCTTGCCGGCTCCGGTCTCTCCGGTCACGGCGGTCATCCCTGGACCGAAGCGCAGTGAGACGTCGTCGATGACCCCGAGGCCGCGCACCCGCAAGTCGCTCAGGACCAGCGCCACGTCAGCGAGGTCCTCCGGAGGGGTCGGTTGTCGTGTTGCCCATCGCAGACATGGTGCGGACGAAGAGCTCCCCCAGGTTGCGCTTCCCGGCATGGACCAGCCGGAGCGGTTCGTCCGCCAGCCGGCAGCGAACTTCACTACCGGGCTCCAGTCGTCCGACTGACCTGCCGTCGACGACGAGGACGGCCGGTCTCGATGCGGTGACCGTGATCGTGACCGACTGGGAAGCGTCGAGGACCATGCTCCGGTCGATGGAAAAGTGCGGGGCGACGGGGGTCACGATCATGGCTCGCATTCCAGGTGCCACGACCGGCCCGCCGGCCGACAGGTTGTACGCAGTCGAGCCGGTCGGGGTCGCCACCAGGAGGCCGTCGGCCCGGTAGGTCGGCCCCGGAGCCCCGTCGAAAGAGGTCGCCAAGTGGACCATATGGCCCGGAACGGTCTTCTCGACCACGACCTCGTTGACCGCCATCCACTCCCTTGCAGTCTCTCCAGACGGCGGTGAGCCCGGTGCGGGGAGCTGGGCGGTGGCGCCGGAGGTGAGTCGCCCGCCGACGGTGACAGCCAGGACTGAGCGGGGCTCCACCTCGATCTCTCCGGCGATGGACCGGCGGAGGACGTCGTAGAGCTGTTCGGGTTCGGCGTGGAGGAGGTAGCCCACGCGGCCGAAGTTGACACCGAGCACGGGGATGCGGGCGGCATAGGCGAGCTGCGCCATGCGAAGAAACGTGCCGTCGCCCCCGAAGCTCACGGCCAGGTCCGCACCTTCGAGGGCGGCCGCAGGCAAGTCGTTGGCGGGTGCGGCGGTGCCCTCGTCGCGGGTGTCGGGCAGTCGCAGGAGCCGAACCGCATGGCCTTGCGAGGTCAGCCACTCGCCGGCCTCGGCGGCGAGCGCCGCCGTCTCGGGGCGGTCGTGGTTCACCAGGATCGCGATCGCGGCCACGGTACGCCGGTCCTTCAAAGGTCCGGAGCGGACGGTACCGGCACCGTCGTCGGGTGGCTCGCCTCGTCGCAGGACCGGACCGCTGCCCAGAGCGCGCCGTCGACGTCGTCCAGCGCACCGGGGTCGGCGCCGGCTCGTGCATGAAGGAAGAATTCCCTGTTGCCCGACGGACCGGTCAGCGGCGAAGGCATGACCCCCATCATGGCGGCTCCGGCGTCTTGGAGCGCGCACGCCACCGCCGAGAGGGTCGCGTACCAGGTCGCCGGAGCGCGCACGACCCCCCGGCCGCGTGAGACTTCCGAGCGGCCGGCTTCGAATTGGGGCTTGACGAGGAGGATGGCGTCGCCCCCGGCACGCACCAGTGGACCGAGGAGCACCGGGACGACCTTGGTGAGCGAGATGAACGACAGGTCGGCGGTCACCATGTCGACCGGCTGCCACTCGCTTTCGGCGGCTGGGCCCGATGCGGGGTCGCGCGCGCTGCCGGTGATCTCGTCGTGTGAGCGCGCGTCGTATGAGCGCGCGTCGTGTGACAGTTCGGCATCGAGGAGCAGCTCGGGGGTGACATCTCTGATGTTGGTTCGCTCGATCACCACCACTCGGGGGTCTGCTCGGAGGCGGGCATCGAGCTGTCCCCACCCGACGTCGACGGCGAGCACGCGCCGGGCTCCGAACTGGAGCAGGCAGTCGGTGAACCCACCGGTCGACGCGCCGGCATCGAGCACCCGCCGGTCGCGGACGTCCACGTCGAAATGCGCGATCGCCGGTGCGAGCTTGTCGCCGCCCCTGCTTGCAAAACGCCGGCCGCCGGGCGCAATCTCAATCGGTTCGGCGGGAGAAACAAGCCGTGAGGGCTTGCCGGCCGGCGCACCCCCGACGGTGACTCGCCCCGCTTCGATCGCCTCCTCAGCCATGCGGCGGCTGGCGACAAGCTTCCGCCGTACCAGCTCGGCATCCAGGCGATGACGCCGTGCGGGCTTCAGGGCAACCGCCTCGCGTCGTGCCTTGGTCGGTTCGCGATGTCCGTGGTCCGTCTCAGGAGGTCTACGCGCGTGAGGGCGGCGCGCCCGCCGACCGCTTGGCGGTGGCCTTCCTGGTCCCCGCGGCCTTCTTCGCGGCAGTGGCCTTCTTGGCCCCCGCGGCCTTCTTGGCCCCAGTGGCCTTCTTCGTCCCCGCGGCCTTCGTGGTCCCCGCGGCCTTCGTGGGGGTCGTGGTCTTCTTGGCCGCCTCGGCGTGGGTGACCGTCCGCTTGGCGGCCTTGGCGCGGGAGGCGGCCCGAGTGGCGACATTGCGGGCCGCGGCCTTCGAGCGGTCGACCGTCTGGCCGGCCGACCCGGCTGCGGTGGCCGTGGCTCGCCGTCCGGTGGCCGCGGAATGCTTCAGGATGTCAGCCGCCTGCTTGGCGACTCTGTCGGCGTCGATCCCGAGGGAGTCGAGCTGCGTCGCCACCTCCGAGCGGATGAGATGGACCAGCCCTTCCGCTGCTCGCCTGCTCCGCTCGACGAGCTCGTCGACTCGCTGCTGAGCCTGTCCTTGCTGGTGCTCGCCCGCGCCGGCAAGTTCGCGGACGATCTCTTCCGCTCGTGCTCGAGTGACCTTCCCGAGGACGGCACCGGCTTCGACGTACTTTCGGAACCCATCGCTTTTGGCCATAGACCCACGCTAATCCTCAATCCGGCCGGCTCGCCACCGGTCTCGTCGGATGATCTGCCAGGTGGTCACCGGGCACTGTGCTCCTTGGAGGCGTGCCTCGGTTGCCGGGAAATGCCTCAGCCGCCGCGGCGTGCCTCAGTCGCCGCGGCGTGCCTCAGTCGCCGCGGGTGCCGACCTCACCACGGCCGCGAGATCGTCCCCCACGAAATGGGCGACCGCTCGTTCTCTGGACTCCCCTGCTGCGAGGACGCGTAGCGAAACGGAGTCCTTCTTGCCACTCTCGCAGTGCTCACCCCTACCGGCCTCGCCGGCAGGGTGTGCTGCGGTAACGCCCGACAGGACAAGGGCATATGGCGCGCCCAGCTCGTGGGCGAGCAATCCGTCCGTCGAAGGGCGGTCTCCGACGACGGCCACGATGTCGAGCCCCCGGTCCGACGCCACGCTCCGGACCAGCGACGCGAACGGCTCATGCGGTTTGCCGGCAACGAGTGGCACCGCTCCCG
>JAJYZN010000145.1:4938-7130 GCA_021799915.1 Actinomycetes bacterium | reverse complement strand
GCAGCCAGCAGCTCGAGCAAGGGCCCTCTCGCCGGTCTCATCGACCCCGACGAGGTCGCGTTGGCCGGGCATTCCGACGGCGGCGACACGGTGGCGGCGGTGGCCGCCAATGGGTGCTGTGCCGACCCGAGAGTCAAAGCGACCATCGTCCTCGCCGGGGCCGAGCTGTCCAGCATGGGCGGCCCGTACTTCTCGTCGCCTCCGGCGCCGATGCTCTTCGTCCAGGGGACGGCCGACACGGTGAACGTCCCTGCGGACAGCTTGGCCCTCTACAGCCAGGACACCACCGGCGTGCGTGCCTACCTGCAGCTCGACGGGGCCACACACTTCACCCCCTACGAGGGACAGGCGCCCCCCGAGCCCCTGGTGGCCGACGTGACCCTCGACTTCTTGGATCGCTACGTGCTGGGTCAGGGGAGTGCGCAGGCGGCGATGGAGCACGACGGCAACGTGCCTGGGGTCGCGTCGTTGGTCACCGGTGGCACGCCGCCGCCCTCCCTCTCGACACCGGGCTGATCGCCGGGCTCGCCGACCGGGCCGGTGGTGGACGGAGCCGGCGGGGCGATCGCCGATCGGGGTCGGTAGGATCAGGCGGGTGGAGAGTGGCTACCATCCCCCGGTCGAGGAGTACCTGGAAGCCGTGCACTCGCTCATCGAGGAGGGGACGCCGGTGATCCAGGCTCGTATCGCCGAACGCCTGGGCCTCTCGGCCCCTTCCGTCTCCGAGATGCTGGACCGTCTGGCCTCGGACGGCTACCTGCGGCGTCAGGGACGGGTGATCGAGCTGACCCCCAAGGGCGCCGCGCTGGCACAGAAGGTCGTGCGTCGGCACCGCCTGGCCGAGAGGCTCTTGGTGGACGTGATCGGTCTCGAGTGGCACAAGGTGCACCGCGAAGCGGGGCGCTGGGAGCACGTCATCTCCGACGACGTCGAGGCGCGGCTCGTGGTCCTCCTCACAGACCCCGGCACCTGCCCCCACGGCAACCCGATCCCCGGGTCCTCGACCCCGGTGTCGACCGCGGCCCAGGTGCCCTTGGCCGAAGCAGAGGCCGGGACGACCGTGCGCCTCGAGCGCATCAGCGAGCAGGTCGAGCTGGACCTGGGGGCGCTGACCTACTTGGACGAGCACGGGTTCACCCCCGGCGCCACCGCTCGGGTAACGTCACGGGGTCCCGACGGTACCCTCCTGCTCGAGCTGGACGACTCCACCGTGGCGTTCGGTCCGGACCTCTGCGCCCGGCTCTACGTGGTGGCTGCCTGAGCGCGAGAGAGACCGGTCCACCGCCGGGTACGACACGCCAAGGGGGACGGTGGCATGGGGAGGGCAGACCAGCGCACGGTGCGGCGGATGCACACGGTGGACGACGCTCGCCGGCTGGCTCGCCGCCGCGTCCCGGCGGTGGTCTTCGACTACATCGACGGTGCGGCCGAGTCCGAACGCACGATGGCCTCCAACATCGACGCGCTCGCCGCCGTCCAACTGGTGCCCGAGATGGCCGTCACGAGGGGGACGCCTGGACCGGACCTCGGCACCACCGTGCTGGGGACGGCCCTGTCGATGCCGGTGATCGTCGCTCCGGTCGGCTTCACCCGCAGCATGCATCCCCACGGCGACGTGGCCGGCGCCGGTGCAGCGGCGGCAGCCGGCACGGTGTTCACCCTGAGCTCGATGACGGGTCACGAGATGCACGAGGTCGCTGCCGCCTATCGGAGCCGGGCAACCGGCCAGATGGGGGGCGCCTGGTTCCAGCTCTACGCCCTCGGCGGCCGCCGCGGCGCCGAGCAGCTCGTGGAGCGGGCTCAGGAGTCAGGGTTCTCCGTATTGGTGGTCACCGTGGACACCCAAGTCCCCGGCAGCAGGGAGCGGGACTTGCGCCACGGGGTGTCCATCCCCTTGCGGCTCGACGCCCGGAAAGCACTGCGGTTCGCCCCGCGGGTGGCCGCGCACCCCCGCTGGCTGGCCGATGCCGCTCGGGACAGGTTCCGTTTTGAGATCGTGAACGCCGGTTCGCTCGGCTCGGCCGGGCACCCGATGACCGGAGACGAAGCCCTCATCGAGTGGATGATGTCACCGGTCACCTGGGACGACTTCGAATGGATCCGGAGGAAGTGGACCGGGCCGGTGGTGGCCAAAGGCGTGCTCACCGCGGCCGATGCCCGTCGGGCCCTCGACGCCGGAGCCGACGCGATCG
>JAJYZN010000145.1:0-4928 GCA_021799915.1 Actinomycetes bacterium | reverse complement strand
ATCGTGGTGTCGAACCATGGTGGTCGCCAGTTGGACGGTGCTCCAGCGACCGTCCCGGCCCTGATCGAGGTGGTCGACGCGATCGGGGACCGCAGCGAGGTGATGGTGGACGGGGGGATCCGTCGCGGGACCGACGTCGTGCGGGCCGTCGCGCTCGGGGCGAGAGCGGTCATGGTCGGCCGGCCGTGGGCCTACGGTCTGGCCGCGGCGGGCGAGCCCGGGGTCGCCAAGGTGCTGTCGATCCTGCGCTCGGGGATCGACCGGACCCTCCGCCTGATGGGCTGCCCCTCGGTCGGAGCGCTGGACCGCCGCTGGGTCCGAGTGGGCGATGGCCGATGACCTGAGCGAGGCGGCGCTGGGCTCGACCGGAGTCGGCACCGTCTCGAAAGTCATGTCGGCCTGGCCTATGTGGGTGCTCGGGTTGGTCGCCATGATCGACAGCATCGACCAGTACATCGTCCGGGGATCGGCACCGCAGCTCCGCTCGGCGTTCCACGTGGGGAACATCGCCATCGCCGTGCTTTTCTCGGCCTTCATCTTCGTGAACGGGCTCGTGACGGTGCCGGCCGGCTACATGGGGGACCGGTGGAACCGTACCAAGGCGATGGCGCTCACGATCACGCTGTGGTCGTTCATCAGCGCGGCCGGTGGGGTCGTCCCCGCCTCCGCGTTCGCCGCTCTGGTGGTGGTGCGAGGGATGCTCGGCTTCGGGCAGGCGGTGACCGACCCGTCGGGATCGAGCCTGCTGGCCGACTACTACGGCATCGAACGGCGGGGCCGCGCGTTCTCTGTCCAGCAGTGCCTCACGTTCGTCGGCCTCGGCGTGGGCCTGGAGCTGGGCGCGCTGGTGGCGACACACTTCTCGAAGTTCGACCCGGCTGGGTGGCGCATGGCCTTTTTCATCTCGGCTGTGCCCGGCCTCGTCATCGCGCTGTTGGTGTGGCGGCTCCCCGAGCCGCTTCGGGGCACTGCCGATCGGGCCCACGTCACCCACGCTTCTGGAGTGGAGGTCGAGCCGGGGTCGGCTTCGAAAGAGCCGCTGTTCCCCGAAGGCCTTGGCACTTTCCTGCGCTCCATGCTGCGAGGGCTCAGCGCCGACGTGCGGACCATCCTGCGGATTCCCACCATGCGCTTCGCTCTCGTCGGGGTGTCGGCCATCTTGTTCACGGTGACCGCGGTGGCCTCGTGGATGCCGCAGTTCTACGAGTACCAGCTCCACTTGGCCCAGACGACGGCCACCGCGGCCTTCGGCGGCCTCGTGATCCTGTCCGGCATCCCGGGCACCATCGTGGGGGGGCGCTTCGCCGACCGATGGGTCAACCGGTTCTTCGGTGCGCGGGTGGTGATCCCCGGAGTGTGCCTGCTCATCAGCGCCAGCTTTTTCATGGTCTCGTTCATACCGATGCCCTTCGCCGGTGTCTACGCGCTACAAGTGGTGGGATTCTTCGCGGCGACGTTCTCCATCCCGGCGCTCCGGGCGGGATTGTCCGACTCGGTGCCGGCCCACCTCCGCGGGACCGGGTTCGCCGCGTTCAACCTGGCGTCGGTGGCCTTCGGGGCGGCCGCGGCGCCGCTCGTGACCTCGTTCGTCGCCAGCAGGTTCGACAACGACTTCCGCACGGCATTTCTGATCGTGATGCCGCTGGCCTTCGTCGGGTCGTTCTACCTCCTGCGGGCGCGCCGTCACATCGAAGCCGACACGGCCAAGATCTTCGAGGCGGTGGTGACGGCCATGGCCGCCGAGGAGGCGGCGCCTGGTGGGGGGGGCGCCGTGCCGGGCGGGTGAAGCCCGAGTGCGACGAACTGTTCCTCTGGTGCACACGCGCGGGCTGATCCCCGCCGTTGCACGTTCGGGTCTCCTGGACGGCGTGCTCGGGAGCCAGCGGTGCAGGACCACGGTGGAGCGCCTCAGGATACGGGAGTGAGGCTACTCGGCAACAGACGAGAGCACGGTCGACCCAGGGCTGACCGACGTTCCGGCATTCGGCCGATCGAGGATGACTCGGCCTGAGGGCGGGGTGCGTGTGGAAAGACGCTCTTGGATGCGGATGCGGATCTTCAACCGTTCCTCAACACTCGGCGGAACGAAGTCCTGCCTTGTGGGTGACCCCGAACGGTCTCGGGTCACCTGGTCCACCAGGGGAGTCCGTTCGGCCGTTCGGGTCTTGTGCCGCAGGTGCGGCTGCCCTCTGGCCCCTCGGGTCCCGGTGTTCCTCGTCCGCTGCTCGGACAGGAGCGCCAGTTGCCCGCCACCCTTGGACCGCAACCGGATGGGTAGCTCTCTTTCCTCCATGCTCTGCTGGAGTCGAGTCACACCTCTTCCGTTGCCGTCCTCGCTGCCCGAGCCCGCGTCTCGCGATGACAAGAGCCGCCGAATGGTGGCCCGAGGCATCGACTGAGATCTCTTGGAGGGAGCCGAGCCAGTGGTCGGTGCCCCACTTGCTGGTGTAGGCCGGTTCGACGGCAATGACGGCGACCCCGGCGTTGGTCGCCATCTGGACCAGGCGTTGAGAGAACTTGGCCGTCGGGATCCCTGCGGTCTGGCGTCTGAAGCTCTTCCCCCTCCTGCCACGAGAGGGCCGCCGCCGGCGGGTCATGAGGTCGTTGCCCGCCCGGGGTGACCTTGGACTCGGTCGAGAGCGTCGCCATCGCGGTACTCACCGAACGGATCGGGCGCCTTGCTGACGAGACGATGCGCCGGCTGCTTCATGCGCTCGAAGTCGCCGTCGACTGCGAGTGCTGAGGACCCATGGCCCCCGGCGCGTCAGCGTACGGACACAGCCTTTCGAGCGATACACCAGTGGAACCTTCACTGAAGGCTCGTGCAGCTAGACCGGTTCGACCCGGGATCTGACGTTCCAGCGCCGGAGAGCACGGACGGCCCGGCGAGCTTCTTGCTCGGCTATCACTGCGGCGACGGCTTCCCCGGTGGTGTGGACCTTCATCGCAAGGGCCGCGGCATCGTCGGGCGTGTAACCGAAGAGGGTGACGCAAGCTCCTTCGACCTCGGCGAAGGTCGTGAAGTCGCTGTTCATGATGATGACGGCGAAGAGGTGGTCGAAGACCTCTCCAACCTGCTCGACGATCCAATCCTGCTCGGTCACGTCGGGCATGGCGACCGCTGGCAACGCTGGCGCTCCTCGTGAGTCGGTATCCCGGGCACTAGCCTACCGTGCTGGTCCCGGCACGAGCTGCCGCGGCCACGGCCGACCTGGAAGAGAGAAACGTTGTCACTGAGCGCTCGCGAACGTTCCAACCACCGACTGAGCGCCGGTATCCCTCGTACAGGGACCCGGTAGCGAGGCGTCGTGGTCTACGCGTTCGCCGTCGCTGCCGCCATGGTCAGTGCGACTGCCGGGGTGACGCAACGGCTCGGGCTGGAGTCGGTGCCAGCCGAGTCGACGATGCGCATCGGGCTCCTTACCCACGCCATGCGACACAGCGTCTGGCTGCTCGGGTTCGCGCTCCTGCTGGGCCAGTTCGTCCTCCAGGCCATGGCGCTTCGGTTCGGCCAGCTCAGCGTGGTCCAGCCCCTTCTCACGTTGGACCTGCTGTTCGTGGTGACGATCTTGGCTACCGTGTTCCACCGCCGCCTCAGATGGCGCGAGTGGGCAGGCGCTGGCGCCATTGTGGCAGGGCTCGCCGGTTTTCTCTTGTTGGCGTCACCTTCCACCGGGCGGGGCCTTCCGAGCGGCGATGCCTGGGCCGAGGTGTCGAGCTCGGCCGTGGTGGTCGCCGCAGTGATGGTCGTCGCCACCCGATGGGGTCCGCGCTGGTGGAAGGCGGCCGCGTTCGGCGCCGCGGCCGCGATCTTGTTTGCCTACAACGCCGCCCTCACCAAGGCGACGACCACGCTCATCACTCGCGGGTGGGGTCACGTCTTCGCGAACTGGGAGCCCTATGCAATCGCTCTCACCGGCCTGGCCGGCTTCTTCCTGCTGCAGAACGCGCTCCACGCGGGTCCCATTGCCTCGTCCCGGGCTTCGATGGTCGTCTTGAATCCGATCGTGAGCATCTTGATCGGCGCCACGGTGTTCTCGGAGCACCTGCGCGACGGAGGGTGGTACGTGACTGCAGAGGTGGTGGCGTTGACGATCCTGTGCGCCGGCGCGTTCTTGCTGACCCAGTCGCCGCTCGTGTCGGCAGCGACCATCGATGGCGAGCACAGCGAACGACTCGGCGTGCCGAGCCCCTACAGGCCGCAGGCGTAGCGGCTGGACCACGGGGACCAGCCGAACTCGTTGTACAGCCGCAGCGCAAGCGCGTCCTGCACTGCCGACGGCGCTTGGTATGGCCAGCCGGTGTAGCCGTTCGAGAGCCAGGTGATCTCCAAGATCCCGTAGGCGCCTGACGGCCGTGTCGGAGAGTTGTA
The DNA here is from genome assembly GCA_021799915.1 of Actinomycetes bacterium. Next base: position 556 of record JAJYZN010000145.1, on the reverse strand, counting down.
CGCGTCACCCGACTCTTGGAGTCGGATGCACTGCCAATCGGCAGTGTCGGTGCTCGTGGCGTCCGTGGGCGGTGTGGGTGCCACGGGCGGCGCCGGCGCGACGGCGGGCGGTGCCGGTGCCGGTGCCAGTGGGACGGTGCTGACCATCTCGCGCCACAGTGCCCTTCCCGCGCCCGAGGGCAATTCCGCGGTGTCTGGCGGTGCCTTGGAGACGATTGCCGGGTAGAGCATCGGTACATCGACCGCCGGAACGGTGGCGATGAGATCGCTGGTGACCGGAGCCTGTTGTCTGTGGGCCGGCGCTGCTGCGCCAGCCGGTTGAATGTTGAACGACGTCATCATGAACGTGACGGCCGATGCCGTCGCGAGTGCAATGCGGGTCCGCATGGCACCTCCCTTCGTCGGGCGCTCCTCGCGCCTCCCTCTGCTCGGTGTTGGCGGGCTCCGGCCATCGCATTCGCGCCCCGGACGGAGAGCGGAAAGGCTTCCTCCGTCCTGGCTTCACGCCGTAGGGTGTGCGGCCGGTTGTGTGTTCGCCCAGGGGTTCGTCGCTGGT
>JAJYZN010000144.1 GCA_021799915.1 Actinomycetes bacterium | reverse complement strand
GACCCGGTTCTCGGCCAGCACATCGGCCACGAACCAGCGGATCCCGTTGCGCTTGGCCGACTCGGCCAAGCGGTGTAGGAGCACGGTCCCGATGCCACGCCCCTGGAAGGCATCGGCGACCACGAAGGCCACTTCGGCCTCGGCGCCGCCGGCCACCCGGTCATAGCGACCTACGCCGACGATGCCCCCCTCGGACTCGGCCACCAACGCCAGGCGGTCCCGGTGGTCGACGTGGCTTAACTTCTCCACCTCCCGGTCGCTGAGCCGAGGATGAGCCCCGAAGTATCGGAGGTAGATCGACCAGGAGGTGAGCGAAGCGTGGAACGCCACCAGACCGGGTCCGTCGGACGGGCTGATCGGGCGGATGGTCACGGGGCTCCCTCCGACCTCGATGACCTCTTCGAAGTCGCTCGGCCCGGCCGGGCACGGCTCGTCGTGGAACGCCACGGGTTCAGCGTAACGGCCTGGCCTATCCCTCGATCAGGCGTTCGGCGAGGTCGTCCTCCGAGGGGGCCGGAGGTGACCTTCGGCCCTGGGCACCGCTCCCCCTGGTGGTGGACGATAGCCACGTGGAGCCACCTGCCCCCGACGCTCGCCCGGCCCGGTTGGTGGTCGAGCCACTGAGCCAGCGGTCCTCGTGGGACTACCTCCAGTCCACGGACGTAGGCCGCCTGGCGCTGACCTCCGGGGCGCTCCCGGTGATCGTCCCGGTGGCGTACACCGTCGTGGATGACGCCATCGTGTTCCGGACCGGACCACACCGGGCTCTCTCACCGTCGACCGCAGGCGCGGTGGTGGCGTTCGAGACCGGTGACCTCCAGCTCGGTCGAGAAGAAGGGTGGAGCGTCCTGGTGCGGGGGGTGGTCCACCAGCTCGGCGCCGCCGATCCCCTACCCCATGGCGAACCACCCCATGACGTGCTGTTAGCCCTGCAAGCCCGCATCATCGAAGGGAGCCGGGTCCACTTCGACCCACCCCGATGAGCGCGTGGTTCAGCTGTGCATGGCCACCGCGGCATCGGGTGATGCCACGTGGAAGACGAAGCTCTCTTCGAGGTACAGGTGCACGATGTCGGCGTCGTGATCCGAATAGCCCACGGACAGATCTTGGCCTGACTCGAAGAAGAAGTCTCCACCGCGCATGCTGACCAGCACCGCACCCTTCACTCCCGGAGCCCAGACGATGGGCCCACCGAGCACCTGACGAAGGTGGTCGAATACCACCAGACCTCCGTGCTCGGTGGTCTCGACCACGCCGGTGTACTCGTCAGGGCCCAGGGCCAGGCCGTAGGGCCCACTGATACCCTCGGTCATGAGGGTCTCGACCGCCCGGGCCACGTGACGGGGGTAGTGCGCAAAGTCGCCACCGAGGGCCACCGTCGCGTGCGGAGACGCTTCGGCGATCCCGGTCACCCCTGCGGCATCCCAACCGTGGAACACCGCCACGTTCTCGGCCAACGCCAGTCGTCGAGCGGCTTGGTCAAGCTCCTCCAAGTCGAGGTCCCGGGCCCCCCGATCGGCGTCCATGAGCTCCCGGCGGGACACGGTGAACTCGGCCCGCAGCTCCACCAGAGCCAGCACTTTCCGGCGTCGCGCCGTCAGCCCTTCGGCCGGGCCGGTGATCTCCTCGGTCCGACCCAAGTTGACGGCGGAGTGGTCCCAACCCACAGGTCCGGTGAAGTCCACGAGCCTCCGGGCCGCCAGGGAGGGGATCAGGCGCTGGCGGGCCTCGTCGTGGATCCGCGCCCAGCCCGTCTCGGTCAAGGGTGCATGCGACCTCAAGAGGTGGTTCACGACGGGTCCTCCTTCAGGCTGCCGATGCCCAGCGATCCGGTGGCTCCGGTGGCCGGTGCACCCCAAGGGACGGACGGCCCAGGATCCTCTCCAGCGTCCTCGGAGGCATTCTCGATCTCGGTCACCGGCGCCGCGGTGAACAGGTACGTGCGCAGGTGCCGGTCCAGTGCCGGATCGTGACGGCGCAGCCACTCGAGGGTCATGGCGGCGTGCTCCTTCTCCTCGTCGCGGTTGTGGGCCAGCACCGCCGCCAGCTCCCGGTCGTCGGTGGCGTCAACCCTCTGGTCGTACCAGTCGACCGCTTCCAGCTCCTCTTGAATCGACGCGATGGCGCGATGCCGGTCCACCGTCGCCTCCGACAGACGGTCCACGGCCTCGTGCAGCCCGGCACTCTGAGCCACTTCTCCTCCTCACCTGCCGATATCGTTCACTGGCGGTCCATGGGCACCATCATGGTGCCCCGCCACCCTACGACGCGCGACGTTCCCACCGTACCAGCACGACAGACCGGCATACCCGCTGGTAGGCCGCAGCCTTCTTCATCGTCGGAGCCCGGCGTCGACTCGTCCGGTGCTCCCTCACACAGACCGAAGCCCCGGGCCACCACCGTGTCGATCTCGACGCCGCAACGCAGGCTCCCCGATGAGGGTACGCGTAAGCTCGGCGGAGGTTTCTGATCGGTTGGCTCGGTACCGGCGGTGTGCTCGGTACAGGCGGTATGGGATGGCCGCGATGCTAGGATCCTTTGCGGCGATGGGGCTCGCCGTGACCGCCGCGAGGCTGATGGCTCCTACCTGAATCTTCCCGACATCGGGCAATGAAGAAGGAGGGAGCGAAGATGCGGGCGGAGGACGGCGTGGCGCATGCCCCCATCGATCCAGATGTCGACGTGCTCCCGCTGGCACCGGGCGGTGGTCGGACCGGAGCACACCGTCCCGGGGCTATCGGGAGATCTCAAGCGCTCCTGCTCGGGGTACTGGCCGCAGGGGGGGCGCTCGGGGCCGTCGCCCGTTACGCCGTGGCGCTGGCCATACCCACCCCGCCCGAGGGGTTCCCGTGGGCGACGTTGGCGATCAATCTCACCGGTAGCGCCGCTCTGGGACTCGTTCTGGTCCTCCTGGCCGTGCACATTCCTCGGCGACGGCTCCCCCGCATGCTGATCGGGACCGGGTTCATCGGTGCCTACACCACGTTCTCCACCTTCGCCGTGGAAGCCGTGACCCTGGCGCGCCACGGCCGGGTGCCGGTGGCCGCCGCCTACGTCGGGGTCACCCTGGTCGGAGGCCTTCTGGCCGTCTGGGCCGGCATCACCCTGGCCAGGACCCTCGCCGGTACCCGATCCCCACGGCACCAGGAGCCGTGACGCCGATGGACGAGCACCACCTCACCGGCGGGCGAACGGGGACCGGCGTGACGATGATGCTCGGCGTCCGCGACCGCGCACACCACCGCAGCCTGGTGACCGCCACCCCCGCTCGCACCCGCTCGTCCCTCCTTCGAGGTGCGACGGCCTTCGCCGGATGGAGCGGTGCGGGCACCTCGGGGAAGAGCCGTCGCAGCACGGTTCTCCCCGGCGATGTCGAGAGCGTCGATCTTCACCGGTCTGCTCCACCGGAATGAACGTCGGCCTGGTTCTCTGCGTGGCGGCCGGCGGCCTGATCGGGGCGCCGAGCCGGTACCTGCTCGACCGTTTCGTGACCCTGCGTGTCGAATCGGAGCTGCCGTGGGGCACCTTCCTTGTCAACATCAGCGGATCTCTTCTCCTCGGGTTCCTCACCGGTCTCGAGCTGAACGGTCACCTGTCGGCGGCAGGGATCTCGCTCCTGGGGACCGGGTTCTGCGGTGCGTTCACCACCTTCTCGACGTTCAGCTTCGAGTCAGTGCGTCTCGCCGAGGACGGCCAGTGGCTCGAGGCCTTCGGCACGGTGTCGGTGAGCGTCCTCGTCGGCCTCGGTGCCGCCGCCGCCGGACTGGTGATCGGCCTGGCTTCTTGACTGCCGCCACCACTGGCGTCACTACCCGAGAGTGGCGACGGTGTGGGAGTCAGGACGTGGACCTGCAAGAGTGGGAACCCGATGAATCCCGTCGCAGGCGCACTCCGGCGCGTAGACCGGTTCCAACAGCACGTCCCAGCCGTTGCGTTCGCCTTCGGAGTCGTGAAGAAATTCGGCGACGACCGTGCCGGATCTCTCGCCGCCCTCATCGCCTACTACGGCTTCATCTCGCTGTTCCCGCTCCTCCTTTTGCTCTTCACGGTCCTCGGCATGACCGTCGGAGGGAACCCGTCGTTCACCGCCAGCGTCGAGCACTCGGCGCTGGCCCAGTTCCCGGTCGTCGGCACCGACCTTCAGAAGAACATCACGACCCTCCACGACAACAGTGCGCTCGGGCTCGTCGTCGGGATTGTGGGTCTCCTTTGGGGATCGCAGGGGGCGGTGCAGGCAGGGCAGTACGCCATGTCCGAGGTCTGGAACATTCCCGGTGTGGACCGTCCGAGCTTCTGGACCCGATTGGCCCGCACGTACACCATGATGGGGGCGGTCGGAGCGTTCCTCGTGCTCAGTGCGGCCGCCACCGGGGTGTCGAGCTTCGCTTCGGGTCTGCCCATCATCGCGCTCGTCGGCACCACCGTCTTGACCCTGATCCTGAACGTCCTGCTGTACGTGGTGGCTTTCCGCCTGCTCACCCCGCGCCAGGTGCCGACGCGCCACCTGGTCCCCGGAGCAGTCGCCGGCGGGATCACCTGGACGGCGCTCCTCTACGGCGGCACCCTGCTGATCGATCACACGCTCCGGCATGCCAGCCAGGTCTACGGGTTCTTCGGCACCGTTCTCGGCCTGGTGGCCTGGCTGTACCTCGGAGCGGAGATGACTCTCTACGTGGCCGAGCTGAACGTGGTGAAGGCCCGTCACCTGTGGCCGAGGAGCCTCGTGCCCCCACCGCTCACGGAAGCCGACCGGCGGGTGCTGGAGTACCTGTCAGCCCAAGGTGTACGACGGCCCGGTCAGCACGTCCAGGTGAGCTTCGACCAGCCCACACCCGACGGGAGCGCCTCGGGTGACCAACGCCCGACCTCCCCTGATACCCGAGCTGACCCGGTCCGCGGACCATGGACCGGGATCACCAGGTGAGGCCGAGGACCCCGCGCATCGCCGCCTCGAATGCCTTGTCGTCGAGGTCGCGGCGGGCCGCCAGCACCATCTGGGCGTCAGGTCCCACTTCCACGCGTAGCGGCGTCCCGGGATCTTCCAGCGCGTCGGCGATGACCCGGGCGACCACTTCGGGGGGCGTCCGACCCTCCCCGGCGGTGAGGGTCGCGGAGGTCCCGGCCCACTGACGCCTGAGCTCGTCGTACTCCGGCGGGCCGGCATGGTCGGCTCCGGCCTTCATCCCCGGTGCGACGTAGCCGGGTTCCACCACGACCACCCTGATGCCGAAGTGCCCCAGCTCGTAGTGGAGGACCTCGGAGATGGCCTCGAGGGCGAACTTGGACGCCGCGTAGGCGCCCTCCAGCGGCGTACCCACCCGTCCCTGCACCGAGCTGACGTTCACGATGACCCCGCTCCCCCGGGACCGCCATGCCCCAAGCACCGGCTGCACCACCCGTAAGGCGCCAACGGCGTTGGTGTCGATCGCGCCGACAAGCCGGTCGAGAGGGAAGTCTTCGAGCGGACCGTGGGGATTGATCGCCGCGTTGTTCACGATGGCATCGAGCTCACCCACCTCGTCGTGCACGGAGATGACTGAGTTGGCATCCGTCACGTCGAGGGCGAGGCGCCGCCCCACCTCGAGGTCGTCGAGGAGCGAAGGATCCCTCGCCGTGGCCACGACGAAGTGGCCTCTGGATGCGAGCTCGACGGCGGTCGCCCGACCCACCGCCCGGCCGGCGCCCGTCACCAGCACTCGTCTGCAGTCCGCCATCGACGCCTCCCCTCGGTTCCCCTTCTCGTCGGCAGTCGCTCGTCGCGCCGAGATGCGCCGTGCCGGCAGTCGGGCTCAGCCGACCTGGTACACCGGCGACACGTAGATGTCGCCCCCGTCACATGCCGTGATCCGGGCTGTGACCACGGCGTACGTGTAGTCGTTGGGCGGGGTGATCTCCACCTTCGCCGACGTCGGGCACGACGTTTCCGTTCCGACCGGGTTGTCCCCGTAGGTGAGACTGTACGCTGCCGCCTGCCCGGGCGGCAGTACCACCACACCGGGAGGCTGATTGGCCTTCGCTGTCAGGAACGACCCCCCGCGAATCACGTTGGTGGGCAGCGACGCTCCAGAGGCGGAGAGGAGCTGCATCCCCGGATAGCCCTTCAGGGAACATTCCGTCGAAGAGGTATTGGTGAGGGTGACGGTCGAATAGACGGTCCCCGCCGCGCCCTCTCCGTGCGGCACCGACACGGCCAGCTGCGATGGTGCGCACGTGGAGACTCCACTAGCTGAAGGTGGGCTCGTCGTGGTCGTCGGAGAACTGGTCGAACTCGACGCCGATGCCGGCGCCGAGGTGCTCGTGGTCGAGGAGGTCCCACGTGGCCGGGCAGACGACGTGGTCGTGGTCGAGGAGCACCCGGCCAGGACGAGACCGGCCGTGACCAAGGCCACCAGCAGAGCCCTGTAAGGGGCGCCATGTGAGCCTCGATAGCGCTGCGCCCTGGTATCCCCTCCCTCTGCCTCGATCACGATCCGAAGTCCTCGGGCCTGATGGAGTCCAGAAATTCACGAAACTGACCGACGATCTCGTCCGGGTTCGGGTCTTCATCATCGCCGTCGCCTTCGATGGCCAACATGATCCCCTCTGAGTCCATGAGCTCGTCGTCCACGTACAGAGAGCTTCCCGTCCTCACGGCCACGGCGACGGCGTCGGAGGGCCGGCAGGAGATCGTCGTCTGCTGCGCGCCCTTTCGGAGCTGCATCTCGGCGAAGTACGTCGATGTGCGGAGCTCGGTGATGACGACCCGCTCCAGGTCGGCGTCCAGCGAGTCCAAGAGCTCCTTGATGAGGTCGTGGGTCATGGGGCGTGGCATGGCGACCTCTTGGAGGGCGTACGCGATCGCCGCCGCTTCCGGGGTGCCGATGAATATGGGAAGGGTGCGCCCCTCACCTTCGGTCTCTTGAAGGAGGAGGACCGGAGTGTTCGACTGGAGGTCGACCCGGACAGCCCGCAAGCGCACTTCGACCATGATGAAAATGTAGCTCCGACATGAGGGCGTTCGTGCGCCGCACGACCCGTGGCCGTGGTCGCTGGTCAGTGACCGAAGTGCCGACGGAGCTCCCGCCGGAGCAGGCTGGAGCGCAATGCCTGACCGAGCTTGGCAACGTCGGCGGCGGCGTCGACCGCTCGCTGACGGGCTTCTGGGTTGCGCTGCCGGAGGAGTGGAGTCACGATCTGC
>JAJYZN010000143.1 GCA_021799915.1 Actinomycetes bacterium | reverse complement strand
AACGTGAAGACCTCCGAGAACGCCCGGCCGGACTTGAACCGGCGACCTCCGGCTTACAAGGCCGGTGCTCTAACCGTTCTGAGCTACGGGCGCATCACCGCTGGGTCACGCCGACGACGGTGTGACTTTGCAGCCGGGCCACTATAGCCAGGCCGCCGGCCGGCCATCCGGTGATCGGTTCCGGCAACGGCCACAGCTTCGGCCATAGCCAGCACACGGGCCAGCATCGCGGCCGGTTCCCGAGCAACGTCGGAAGGCCACGATGGGCAACATGAACTTCGGCGACGTGCACCCCGATCACTCCCGCCCACCCGAGGCCGGTCCGTCCTCGCTCCAGGAGTACCTCCGTATCGTCGCCTGGGAGGACCCCGTGGTGGAAGCGACCGGTATGGACCCCCGATCGAGCTACGTCGAGACGTTCTGGCTCCCGGTCCTCGGACCGTCGGCTACGTGGCTCGTCCGGCACCTGGCCGACGGGCTCGACGCCGTTCCCGACGGTTTCGATCTGTGCTTGGAGGACGAGGCACGGCGCCTGGGCCTCGGCGGGCTCGGCAGCCGGCACTCACCTTTCCAGCGGGCGATCCTCCGGTGTGCCCGTTACGGCTTGGCCCGGCACACGGGACCCGGGACCCTGGCCGTTCGGCGCCGGATCAGCCCGGTGCCCCGTCGCCACGTCCTACGGTTCCCCGACTCATTGCGGGCCGAGCATGACCACTGGGAAGCCGAGCGGTCCCAACGCCAGCCGGCCATCCAGGCGATCGGGCGCTCGCCGGCCGGCACGCCGTCTCAGCGGGCGAAGGACTCGATCACCGACACGAGGGTGCGCACCCCGAACCCCGTCCCCCCCTTGGTCACGTATCCCGACCCCTCGGCGGCCCGAGCCGGACCGGCGATGTCGAGATGAGCCCACTTCATCCCTCGGGTGAAACGGGCGAGAAGATGGGCGGCGGCGATGGCCCCCGCCTGGCCGGCCCGGCCGACGTTCTTCATGTCGGCCACGTCGGAGTCGATGTGCTCGGCGTAGTCCTCCGGCAACGGCATCGGCCAGAGCCTCTCACCGGCGACATCCCCGGCCCGGCGGACACGGTCGATCAGCGACTGGTCGTTACCGAACAGTGCGCCTATGCCGGTGCCCAGCGCCACCGTCGCCGCTCCGGTCAGCGTGGCCACGTCGATCACGGCATCGGGCACCGGGTCGATCTCGGACGCCAGCGACAGGGCGTCGGCCAGGACGAGGCGCCCCTCGGCGTCGGTGTTCAGGACCTCGATGGTGGAACCGTTCCTGACGGTGAGCACGTCGCCGGGCTTGAGCGCCCGACCCCCGGGCATGTTCTCGGCCGAGGCCGCCAGCGCCGTCACCCGTACCGGGATCTCGAGGCCGGCACATGCCGACACGGCGGCCAGGACGATGGCCGCACCGCTCATGTCGGTCTTCATCGTCGTCATCCCGTCAGCCGTCTTGAGGGATAGCCCCCCCGAATCGAAGGTGATCCCCTTCCCGACCAAGACGACGTGCGGCAGTGGTGCGGACGACTCCTCCGTGGTCTCCCGAGAGGCCGGCACGTAGGTGGCCCGTATCAGACGAGGGGGCTCAGCCGACCCACGGCTGACCCCGAGGAGCCCGCCCAGACGTTCGGAGATGATCCGGTCACGGTCCCAGACCTCCACGCCCACACCTTCGAACGTCGACAGGTGGGCGGACGCCCGCTCGGCCAGCACCCGGGGCGGGAGGTCGGACGGAGGGCAGTTGATGAGGTCGCGAGCGAACACCACTGCTTGGGCCCTCAGGCGACCGCGCCGGACACCTTCGGCCACCTGGGACAGGGCTCCGTCGGAACCGGACCCGAAGAGCTCGGGAACCACGATCATCTTGGAGATCCCCGCCGGTGGTGGGGACGTCCGGTAGGCGTCGAACCGGTACGCAGCCAGGACGGCGCCTTCGGCCACTGCGGCCCCGATCTCGGAGGGGCCTACGCCGGTCAGTGACACCGGGAGGCGGAGAACGGCGACATCGCCGTTGCCGGCCGAACGGACCAACGCCGCGCCGGCACGGCGCCATGCCTCGGAGTCGACCGCATCGACGGGGCCGAGCCCGAGGAGCACCGAGGTGGTGGGCCCTCCGGCCGGGGCGTGGATGACGATGGCCTGCCCCCTGCCAGCGGTGAAGTCGGCGCGGACGGCATGGGCGCGTAACGACACCTCCTCGATCCCCGCGGCGGCGGCGACTTCTCCGGGGAGCGCCGGCTGACCGTCGGCGACGACCACCGGGAGCCCCGTCACATCGGCCGAACCCGGCACGACGCTCGACACCTCTACTTCGAAGGTCACTCCCTGCCGCCCTGGTCGGTGCGGGCGGCCACGTGGTCGTCGCCCTCCTGCCATCGGGCCATCGCCCAGACCAGGTCCGAGAGCCGGTTCAGATAGGCGACGACGTAGGACCCGTCCAACGGAGCCGGCTCCACCGGCTCTCCGTGAACGAGGGGGTCGACATGGAAGCCCCCGGCAGCCAGGCGCTCGGCCCGGCGGACGACGGTGCGGGCCACGTCGAGCGCCGCCGACCGGCGGTTCTGGCCGGGCACGACGAACTCGTCGGGCATGTCGAAGCGCTCCATGAGCTCGTCGATCCTGGACTCGAGCACCGACACCATGGCCTCACTCACCAAGCTGGTTCCAGGAACCAGCTTGCGGCGGTTCGAGGGGGCCGTGGCCACCTCGGCCATGAGGACGTAGAGGTCACGCTCGATGGACACCAACCACTCGTCCAGCTCGCTCCCTGGCTCGGCTTCGGCTCTGGCTACACCCAGCGCGGCCTGGGCCTCGTCGACGGCGCCGTTCAACTCGATCCGGAAGGACTGCTTCGACACCCTCCCACCGAACAGCAGGCCGGTGGTGCCGTCGTCGCCCTTCTTCGTGTAGATGCGCATCGACGCGGATGCTATCGGCCGGCGCCGGTACCCTGGTGATGCCGTGTCCACTTCCTCACCACCGTCGGGGCGACTCGACCCCGCTTCGTCTCCCTACCTGGACGCGCTTCGCGTCCGCCCGGTCATCTTCGACGGTGCCACCGGTACGAACCTCCAGCTCCAGGAGCTCGGACCCGACGATTTCGGCGGCTCCGAGCTCGAAGGATGCAACGAGATCCTGGTGCTCTCGAAGCCGAGCGCCGTCGAACAGCTCCACCGCTCATTTCTCGATGTCGGGGTCGAGGTCGTCGAGACCGACACGTTCGGCGCCTTCTCGGTGGTCCTGGCCGAGTACGGGATCGCCGATCGAGCTTTCGAGCTGAACTTGGCCGGAGCCCGGTTGGCCCGGCGTATCGCCGACGAGTACTCCACGCCTGAGCGCCCCCGCTGGGTCGCCGGCAGCATGGGGCCGGGCACCAAGTTCCCCACGCTGGGCCAGATCCCCTACGCCCAGCTCCGTGACGCCTACGAGGTGCAGGCTCGGGGGCTCCTGGAGGGGGGGGTAGACCTTCTCCTGGTCGAGACGGTGTTCGACCTGCTCTCCGGCAAGGCTGCGGTGAACGCCTGCAAGCAGGCGATGGCCGCCACCGGACGCCGGGTCCCGCTCCAAGTACAGGTCACGATCGAGCTCACCGGTCGGATGCTTCCGGGCACCGAGATCGCCGCCGCGCTCACCACCCTCGACGCCATGCAGGTGGACGTCATCGGGTTGAACTGCGCCACCGGTCCGGCGGAGATGGGCGAAGCGCTCCGGCACCTCGCAGCCCATAGCCGAGTACCCATCTCGTCGCTGCCCAACGCGGGGCTTCCGTCGGTCGTCGACGGGAAGATGCACTACGACCTCACGCCAGACGATCTCGCCGAGCACCTCCACCGGTTCGTCACCGAGCTCGGGGTCACGGCCATCGGGGGCTGCTGTGGGACGACGCCGGCCCACCTGGCGGCGGTGGTGGACGCCTGCGCCACCGCCGTTCCGGCAGTCCGCCACCCGGTGCGTGAGCCCGGAGCGGCGTCCATCTACACCGCAGTCCCGTTCAGGCAGGACACCTCTTTCCTGGTGGTGGGCGAGCGCACCAACGCCAACGGGTCCAAGAAGTTCAGAGAAGCCATGTTGGCTCAGGACTGGGACACGTGCGTGGCGATGGCCCGCGACCAAGTGAGAGAGGGCGCCCATCTGATCGACGTGTGCGTGGACTACACGGGGGCCGACGGCGTCGCCGACATGACCGAGATCGCCAGCCGTTTCGCCACGCAGTCGAGTGTGCCGCTCATGGTCGACTCCACCGAGGGACCCGTCGCCCGAGCCGCCCTGGAGTGGCTGGGTGGCCGCCCGGTGCTGAACTCGGTGAACCTGGAGGAAGGCGACGGAATCGGCACGCGCCTGGACACCTTCTTGTCCTTGGCCCGCGAGTTCGGTGCGGCCGTCGTGTGCACCTGCATCGATCAGGAGGGGCAGGCACGAACCTCTGAGTGGAAGTTGCGTGCGGCCCAGGCCATACATGACATCGCCACGACCCGCTACGGGCTCGAGCCCGAGGACCTGCTGTTCGACCCGCTGGCCCTGCCACTCTCCACCGGCATGGAGGAGAGCCGGCGGGACGGCATCGAGACGATCGAGGGAATCAGGCGTATCAAGTCCGAGCTTCCCGGCGTATCGACGCTGCTGGGCCTGTCCAACGTGTCGTTCGGGTTGAACCCGGCGGCCCGCCAGGTCTTGAACTCGGTCTTCCTGCACGAGTGTGTGGAGGCCGGCCTGGACGCAGCCATCGTCCACGCCTCGAAGATCCTCCCCCTCTCGCGTATCGACGACCAGGCCCGCCAGGTGTGCCTCGACCTCGTCTACGACCGTCGACGCGACGGCTACGACCCCCTCCAGGAGCTGCTGGGCCTGTTCGAGGGAGTGAAAGGGCCGGCCGCGGTCCAGAGCGACCACGCCGACTGGCCGGTCGAGAAGCGGCTCGAGCAGCGGATCATCGACGGCAACCGCACCGGCCTCGAAGAGGACCTCGACGCCGCCCTCGGTGCCGGCTACCCGGCGCTCACGATCGTGAACGATTTCCTCCTGGCCGGCATGAAGATCGTGGGCGACCTCTTCGGCTCCGGCGAGATGCAGCTCCCGTTCGTCCTCCAGTCAGCCGAGACCATGAAGGCCGCTGTCGCCTACCTCGAGCCGCACATGGAGCGGAGCGACCAGGGGGGGAAGGCGAAGGTGGTCCTGGCCACGGTCAAAGGCGACGTCCATGACATCGGCAAGAACTTGGTCGACATCATCTTCACGAACAACGGGTACGACGTGGTGAACCTCGGGATCAAGGTCGGCGTGTCGGAGATGATCGCCGCCGCCGAGGAGCACCAGGCCGACGTGCTGGGCATGAGCGGTCTCCTGGTCAAGTCGACGCTGGTCATGAGGGAGAACCTCGAAGAGCTCAACGACCGGGGGCTCTCGCACATACCCGTCCTGCTCGGGGGAGCAGCGCTCACCCGGACCTACGTCGAACGCGATCTGCGCCAGGTCTACCAGGGGCGGGTGTTCTACGGCCGCGACGCCTTCGAGGGGCTCCACACCATGGACCGCCTGGTGGCCATCCAGCGCGGGGACGAGGAGGACGACCCTGAGTTCGGGCGCGCCATCTCCGAGCGTCGAGTGCCCCGCCGCAGCCGGCTGGACCCGGACGTCTCGGCGGTGGAAGGACAGCCGGATCGCTCTCCTGATGTCGTGACCGACAATCCCCTGGTGGTGCCGCCGTTCGTCGGCAGCCGTGTCGCCAAGGGGATCCCCCTCGACGAGATCGCTGCCTACGTGAACCAGACGGCGCTATTCAGGAACCAGTGGGGGTTCCGGCCCGAGCCCGGTGAGGACGACAAAGCGTTCAAGTCACGGGTCTCGGGAGTCCTCCGCCAAGAACTTGCGAAGGCGAAGGAGCGAGATCTCCTCGTCCCCCAAGTGGTCTACGGGCACTTCGCCGTGAACTCGGACGGCAACGACCTCATCGTCTTCAAAGACGAGTCCCGTCAGTCGGAGTGGATGAGGTTCACGTTCCCCCGCCAGCGCAAGGAACCCTGGCTGTGCATCTCCGACTTCTTCCGGAGCGTCGACTCGGGTGATCCGGACTTCGCCTCGTTCATGCTCGTCACCATGGGTGAACGGGTGTCTGCCGAGACGGCGCGGCTGTTCCAGGCCGGGGAGTACCAGGACTATCTCTTCCTCCACGGGCTCGGCGTCGAGCTGGCCGAGGCGCTGGCCGAGTACTGGCACCCCCGGATCCGCGAAGAGCTCGGGATAGCCGGAGAGGATGGTCCGTCCCTCACCGGCCTCTTCCGCCAGCAGTACCGGGGAGGGCGGTACAGCTGGGGGTACCCGGCGTGTCCCGAGCTGGCCGACAACGCCAAGGTGGTGGAGCTCCTCGACGCCATTCGCATCGGGGTGACGATCAGCGACGGCTTCCAGCTCGAGCCCGAGCAGACCACTGACGCCATCGTGTGCCACCACCCCCAGGCCAAGTATTTCGTGGTCTGACTGCGCCCATGTCCGAGGCCGTGGGGTTCCCCCGCCACGACCTCGTGTCGGTGGTCGGGGGCAGGGGCCGAAGGTGTCGTTGACCCGGGACGGCACCAGGCACTACTTTTGCTCGCATGCACACGACTCTTGCTGCCGGGATCACGCCGTCCAGCTCCCTCGTCGGGGCCATTTCTTCGACCACCCTGGTCCTGGAGATCATCGTGATCGTGATCGTCGTGGCCCTGTTGGTGGCCATCGTCATCATCAATCAGAGGAAGAAGAACCCCAAGCCGGCGAGCACCTCGGCCGCCCCGCAGAGCTTCTACGCCAACCTCCAGCAGCCGGGGCAGGCGGGCGCGCCCGGCGGGCAGCCCCAGCAGGCGTTCGCCCCGAGTGGAGCGGCAGGTCAGTCCGACCCCTTCGCCGGGTTCGCCGGAGCGGCAGCGGCACCGGCGGCTCCGGCCCCCGGTGCTGGCAACCCCCCACCGGGCACCCCGGCCGGATGGCTGCCGGACCCGAGTGGCGCGCCGAACACGTTGCGCTACTGGGACGGAGCCGTCTGGACCCAGCACGTCGCTCAGCGGTCCTGAATCACCCGGTCCCTGCTCGCTCAGGGGGTGCGGTCGCCTCGGCCGCTTCGCGCGCGTGGTAGCTCGACCGGGTGAGCGGCGAAGCCACCACGTGGGTCAGTCCGACCCCCCGACCGGCGGCAGCCAGACGGTCGAATTCCTCCGGTGACC
>JAJYZN010000142.1 GCA_021799915.1 Actinomycetes bacterium | reverse complement strand
GGTTGCGCGTGTCGGCGCGGCGCGTGTCGGCGCGGAGCGTGTCGGCGCGGCGACGGGCGTCGGGGCGGCGACGGGCGTCGAGCATCGCCGGGCTGGGCCAACGCACCTCGGTCGCCGCACCCATCCACTCCAGGATCCTGATGAGCCGGGCGCTCGAGTCAAGCTGCCCGGGGTCCACGCCGTGCCGGGCCAGCACCGGGAGCGAGTGGTGGAGGTTGTGCCAGTTGTCGCCCATCGACAGGATCGCCAGAGGCGCCAAGTTGGTGGAGCGGTCAGAGCTGCGCGTGACGAACGGGCGGTCGCCCCAGATGTGGCACGCCGAATTGACGGCGAACGTGGTCTGGTGGAGAAAGAAGATCCGGACGAGCCCTCCCCACACGAACCCACCAATCGCGCCGGCCAACGTCCCGGTCATCGCCCAGCCGATGAGTGCCGGCACGGCGAGTGAGAGCACGCACCACAGCGGGAACAGGTTGCTCACGAGGACCAAGTCCGGATCGGCGAGGAGGTCGGGCGCCCAACGGGCCTCCTCCGTGCGCTGCCCCTGGAAGAGCCAGCCGACGTGCGCGTGGACGAGCCCTCGCACGAGCGCTCGGCCCGATGTCCCGTACGCGTAAGGCGAGTGGGGATCGCCCTCCCGATCGGTGTAGGCGTGGTGCCGCCGATGGTTCGCCACCCACCCGATGAGGCTCCCCTCGAACGCCATGGACCCGGCGACGGCCAGTGCGATCTTGGCCCACCGAGCCGGGACGAACGACCGGTGGCTGAACAGCCGGTGGAACCCGGTGCTGAGACCGTGGCCGGTCACGACGAACCCGGTGAGCGCCAGGACGAGGTCGGTGATGCTCACGCCGTGGCCGAACAACGCCACCATGGCGACGACCACGCCGAGGAGCGGTCCGAAGACGACCATAGCGGTGAAGATCCGTGCCGGGGTGGTCTGGTGGAGGGGACCTTTGGCACCGGCACCGTCGCGTGCGCCGTCGCGTGCGCCGTCGCGTGCGTTCGGCGTTTCGTGGCCATGCAACTCCACGGGCGGCTCCAGGACTTGGGGCACCGACCACCTTCTTCGCTTGCTGCCGGGCAGGCGGGCCGAGCACCGAGAACCTCCACGCTGGAGGTGGGACCAGGCTACACGCCCGCGACCTGTGGCGTCGGGCAGGTGATCTCGAGGTGTGCAGGAGTGGAGCTGGACGCCGCCGGGGCAGGGGAGCCAAGGTAGCGCAGATACGACGCCTCGGGTCCGACCGAAGGGAGGTCTGATGAGCACTGCCGATACAGCCGCCGGCACGGCCGCAGGTGGAGCCGCCGGCCCTGCGGGCGAGCGCGTGGTGGAACTGCTCGCACGAGAGTGGGAGGTGTTTGGCGAGCTGATGGGCCACCTTTCCGAACCCACATGGGCTCGCCCTGCTCTCCCCGGCTGGGACGTCCACGACGTCCTGGCGCACGTGGTCGGGACCGAGCGCATGCTGCTCGGCACAGCGGTCCCCGAGGTTCGCCAGGAAGTGCTCGACGCCGGACACGTGAAGAACGCCATCGCCCGCACGAACGAGGCCTGGATCGTGACGCTGCGCGAGCGGAGCCACGCCGAGCTGCTCGAGGACTACGTCGCCGTCACGTCCGAGCGGCTGGCGGCCCTGCGGGCGATGACCGCGGACGACTTCGCCGCGCCGTCGTGGACGCCCGTCGGCAACGCTACGTACGAACGCTTCATGGAAGTGAGGGTGTTCGACACCTGGATGCACGAGCAGGACGTGCGAACGGCCGTCGGCGTCCCGGGCCACGAGTCCGGTCCCGTGCCCGAACAGGCGATCGCCGAAGTGGTGTCGGCCCTTGGCTACATCGTGGGCAAGAAGATCGGTTTGCCTCCTGGGACGTCGGTCAGCTTCCGCCTCGAAGGACCGGTCGAACGCCAAGTCCACGTCGAGGTCGGTGATCGAGCGCGCGTGGTGCCGCAGCTCACGGCATCGCCGGACGTGGTGATCGCCCTGTCGTCGAGCGTCTTTGCCCGCCTGGCCGGAGGACGTGCCGTTCTCCCCGAAGAGCTCGCTGCCGTCTCCTTCGACGGAGACGAGCAGCTCGGGCACACGATCGCCACGCAGCTCGCCTTCACGATCTGAAGTAGGCGGCCTGCCGTCAGTCGGGGCTGGCTTCAGCGATGAGCGACACGGCTTCTCGTCTCCGATCGGCACTGCGCCCAGCGCGTCCGTGAAGAGTGCTCGATGGCTCCCCGGCCGGAGCTGAGTCCAGCGCCGGGTCCCCGTTCGAGTCCCGCTCCGAATCCCGCTCCGAGTCCCGCTCCGGCTCGTGGCGCCATCGCTCTCGCAGCTCGGCAACGAGCGCGGAGAGCGGTCCGGCAGCCAGCAGGATCAGCAGCACCAGCGCCACCAGCCCGTAGTCGTCGATCACCACCGCGGCCAGCACGCTCGGTATGTGCACCGAGGCTGGATTGGAGTCGAGGTTCGGCACTTGGAGCACGAGGGAAGCAGCCCCGATCACAGCGACGGCCACTCGCCACCACGACCGGCCATCGGCCACCACCAGCCCGAGAGCCGGGAGGATCCACACCATGCCGTGGATCCAGGTGACCGGTGAGACCAAGCACCACACCAGCCCGACCATCACCACCGCCCGGAGGAGGTCGCTGCGATCGCACCGGACCGCAGCCGCCAACCCGCCGACGCCGACCAATGCCACCCCGACGAGGAGGAGCACTCCATGCCACGGTCCCAATGTGGCCCGAGCCATCATCCCCCACAGCGACTGGTTCGAGAAGTACTTGACTGTCCCGACTCGGTTCGGCTGGAAGAGCAACTTGGTGAAGTACTCCACCGAGGGACCGGGCATCACGACCGCTCCGAGCAGGGTGGCCGCGGCCGCCGTGATCACCGCCGTCCAGAACGCGCGCCATCGTTTGCTGAAGAGCAGGTACACGGCGAAAATGGCGGGGGCGACCTGGATCGCGGCCACGATGCCGATCAGCATGCCCCGGGGCCATCGGGGGCGCTTCACGAGCACGTCGGCCATGCAGATCGCCATGAGCAAGATGTCCACTTGCCCGCCACCGATGTTGTCCTGGACCGGCCTGGACCAGATCGAAAAGGCCAAGACCACCGCGAACGCAAATGGCGCCCACCGACCGGCCCGGCTCACCAGGGGCCGGAAGAACGGCAGCAGCGCAGCGGCCAGCACGACCAGGACGCCCGTGTCCCAGAGCCAGGCCAACGGGAGCTTCGGCACTACGGCCAGCGGCACGAATGCCAGCGCGCCAAACGGCGTGTAGGTGAACGGCAGCGGGTACGACAGGTGCCTGCCGAAGTGCACCGAGTACGGGTTGAAGCCGTCGAGGACCCACTGCCCCGCAGTGCGGAAGACCGCCAGGTCCAACGTGTGCTCGGCCCCCGGACCGATCCTCCAGGACATCACGTGGTAGGCGGCGGCGACGACGAGCACGAACCCGGCGCCGAGCGCAAGGGCCGTTGGCAGAGGCTCGGCGGACCAGCGAGCGTGCAGGCGAGCGGCCAGAGAGGCTGAGGGGGCGCCGTCCGAATTCGGCAGGGACGTCCGCGCCATCGGACAATGCTACCAACAGGCTCTCGAGCCAGTGCTAGAACGTCCCGGATGGCGGCCGACCCCGAGCGCACCCGCCCGCCCACGAAGAGACGTCGGGCACTGCATCCGGCGGTCGTCATACCGGCTGTGTTCCTGGTATTGGGGTTGGGAATGTGGGGCCTGCCCGCGGCCCTGGGCACCCCGATCCTGCGGAACTCGAACCTCATCCAGAATTTCCCGTTGAGGGTTCTGGTCGGTGTCGACTTGGCGCACGGGCATCTCCCGCTTTGGGATCCGTACATCTGGGTCGGCACCACGCTCCTGGCCGGCTTCAACGCCGGGGCTGCCTACCCGCTGACCTGGCTCTTTGCCGTGCTGCCACGTGACCTGGCGTGGGTGGTCAACCAGGCATCGGGGCAGGTGATCGGTGCATGCGGAATCCTCGCCCTGTCCCGATGCCGCGGCCGATCCTGGACTGCCGGGTCGCTGGCCGCGCTCGCTTACGGGTTCGGCGGTTTTGTGGTGGCACAGAACGTCCACATCGACCTCGTGCTGGCAGCCGGTTGGCTGCCGTGGTGCCTGGTCGGGCTGGAGCGCCTGGCCAACCGGCCGGCCGATCGATCCTGGCTGCCGTGGGTGGCTGTCCTGGCGGGCGCGGGGTCGCTGCTCGTCCTCACCGGCTCACCCGAGCCGATCATCGACGGAGCGCTCGTCGTCGTCGCCTACGCCGTCTTTCTGTGGTGGCGTACCCCGGCCCGCCGTGCGCAGCTCGTCGGCACCGTCATCCTCGCGGCCGGGATCGCCGCTTTGGGCTCGGCTGCACAGCTCCTCCCCGGCGTGCTCTTCCAGTTGCACTCCCAACGGGCCGGCGCCTCCTACGCGTTCTTCTCGACCGGGTCGCTCGGCTGGGGCTCCACCCTCACGGGTATCGACCCGGCACTGTTCGGGACCACCCACCCCTCGCTCGGGGGTTACGTCGGCCCGAACGCGCTGGCGACCAATCCCGAGATCGCGTGGTACATCGGTGCCGGGGCGCTCGTCGCGGCCTGTGCCCTCCTTGCGCGAGCCCACCGCAAGAGCCCCGCTGGGCGCGAACGGTGGTTCTGGTACGGCGTCGTCGTCGTCGGCCTCCTCCTCGCGCTCGGGGGCTCCACCCCTCTCGGACACCTGGAAGTGCTCGTTCCCGTCTACAACGGGCAACGGATGCTGGTCCGCAACCTCTTGGAAGTGGACGTCGCCCTTGCAGTGATCTTCGCCGACTGGATCGACGTGCTCCTCACTCGCCGTCGTGAATTGGAGAAGAGCGAACGGCTGCTCGTCACGATCCCGGCGCTGGCTTCGCTCTTCATCCTCTTCGCGCTCGCCGTCGATGGCCCCGGGCTCCTGAACGCCCTCGGCCATTCCGGGACGATCCCGCGGTCGACGACCTGGCCCATCCTCGGGCTCTCGGCCATACCGGCCCTCATGGCTGTGGTGTGGGCACTGATCGCACGCCACCCACGCGCTTGGTCCCGAAGGCGCTTCAGCGTCGTCTTGGCGTGCCTGTGCGTCGTCGACCTCGGGTTCTACGACGTGGTGACCACGCCGGCACCTCTCCCCAACGCGACCGTCGCTCACCAGGGAGCACTGGCCGACGCGTTGGCGTCACGGGTCAACGGTACCGCCGGGAGGTCGCCTACCGCGAGCCCCTCCCGCGTGGCCTTTTTCGATCCGGGCCTCACAGACGTGGACACAATGGACCTGCTGGGCCAGCCCGACCTCACGATCTTGAGGAACGTCACTTCGGTCAACGGCAACGGTGCGTTGGTTTCGGCGACATACGACGACCTCACCGCCGCCCAAGAGCAGCTCCACCTCTATCCGCAGTCCCTCTCTGGTGAGCTCGCCGACCACCTCGACATCGGCTTGCTCGTGAGCCCGGCGAGCGGCTTCATCGAAAGCGTGCACTACGAAAACGGGGTGGCCCTGCCGACCCCGACACTGACATACTCGGCGACAGCCCCACCCCCGCCAACTTCGGTGCTCGTCGCGACACAGCCGCACACCTGGTACCTGGGGAGATCGCTCGATGTGAAGAGCATCGACCTGCCGGTGACCGGCGTGCGCGACCGCCCTCGAGTGCGTATCGGCCTGCTCCTGGCTGTGCCACATGGCTCCAGCGCGGGCGCGGGGGCGGGCGCTGGCGCGGGCGCGAACGCTGCCGGGAGCGCGAACGCTGCCGGGGGCACAAGGTTGCAGACGAGGACCGTGTGGCTGACCTCTCGATATGTGTCCCCAATCCGCCATGGGCCAAATCGGGGATCTGTCGCGATCGTGCTGCCATCTGCCGTCGACGCGATTGGCGTGACCGTCGAGGCAAGTCCGGGGCATGCCTCGAGCGTCGGTCAGGCCGTCATCGACAGCTCTCGAACAGGAGCATTCCGACTCGACGGGCCGCTTGTCGACACCGTGACCGCTCCTCAGTGGCACCCCGCCGCAGCACTCGGTCCGTTCGCCGTCTTCGACAACACGTCGCCGTCAGGAGCAGCGTTCCTCGTGAGAGGCACTTCTGGCCGCACGTCGCCGGGATCGGTCCGCGTCCTCACCACCACATCGAACGGAACTTCCACTTTCATGGTGCGCAGCTCGCGCAATGCCGTGCTCGTGCGTTCCGAGGTCGCTGCATCAGGATGGAGCGCCACGATCCGCCCAGGGCCACACGCACCACTTGGCAGCGCCAAGCGCTTGGGGCCCGTTGGTCGACCGCGCGCAGTCGGCACGTGGGGTGTGCTCCAATCCATCAACGTGCCCGCAGGTACATGGGTGGTGACCTTCACGTACTCGCCGAAGGTCGATCTAGCCGCGATCGCGGCATCGGCTGTCGGGTGGCTCGTCGTCGTCTTGTTCGCGCTCTACGAGACCGTCCGCCGCCTCCGCAGGCGCTCGACGTCAACCTGAGCACTTGAGGCCGCAGGTTCGTACGACGAGAAGCCGGAGCCTCCTCCCAACGTGTTGAGCCGGTTTGGACAGACGGGGCGGCCGGTGAAATCGGGGCGGCCGGCGAAGACGGGGCGGCCGGTGAAAGAGCAGCGCCCACCCGGAATTTTCATCCAGGTGCCGAGTTATCGAACAGCATCAGCCCTCATCGACGGCGAGCCCGCAGTGGTGACTGAGAGTGTCGAAGTCGTTGTCAGCGTGGAGGAGCGAAAGCTGGGCTCGTAGGGCGTGTGCAGCGATGAGGCAATCAGTGAGCTTGCGGATGGTCGCGCCTTGCTGTCGCTCCGTTCTCCTTCGTAGAACCGCACGTCAGATCCGGTCGCCCCGATCAAGAAGATCGGCGCTGGTCATTCCCGGCGGAAGCCTCAGACGCTTGACGACCTTCCGAGACGGTGCCCGCGGTGGGCACACGTTCCCCATGGAAACCAGCACACCAAGTTCGCCGCCGGCACTTTCACCCGACACGAGGCCGAGATGGCGGCCAATGGCCTCGCGAATCACTTCTTGCTGCGAGCGACCGGTCCGTTCCGCCTCGCGTCGAACGGCTTCCTCCACTTCGGGACTCAGTCGAAGGGTGAACCTCCCCGCCCTTACGTACGGGGCTTCCGACCCATCCGCTCGGTTGGAATTGCTTGGCACCACCGTCTTCACGCCACCGCGACCAACTGGTCTGTCCCCGAGGG
>JAJYZN010000141.1:1435-7276 GCA_021799915.1 Actinomycetes bacterium | reverse complement strand
CCCACAGGCAAGGGCTACTGGGAGGTGGCCGCCGACGGGGGGATCTTCGCCTTCGGGTCGGCCCAGTTCTCCGGCTCGATGGGCGGCCAGCACCTGAACGCCCCGGTGGTCGGTCTGGCCGCCGCCCCCACAGGCAAGGGCTACTGGGAGGTGGCCGCCGACGGGGGGATCTTCGCCTTCGGGTCGGCCCAGTTCTCCGGCTCCATGGGCGGGAAGCACCTGAACGCCCCGGTGGTGGGTCTGGCCGCCGCCCCGACAGGCAAGGGCTACTGGGAGGTGGCCGCCGACGGGGGGATCTTCGCCTTCGGGTCGGCCCAGTTCTCCGGATCCATGGGCGGCCAGCCTTTGAATGCTCCGATCGTCGGGATCGCTGCCGCCCCCACAGGCAAGGGCTACTGGGAGGTGGCCGCCGACGGGGGGATCTTCGCCTTCGGGTCGGCCCAGTTCAACGGGTCAGCCGCCTGACCGGGCAGCGCGGCGCAGCCGCCCAGAATGGCCTCGACGTCGCCGGCGTGGTGGACGACTTCGTGGGCCACGATGGACGCCACGGCGCCCGAGCTGAGCGGGCCCTGCTCGGGATGGTCGAGCACCACCGCGGCGGTGGGGTCCAGGGACCACACCGACTCCCAGTCCTCCACCGACCGACGGAGTGACCACAGGCACCCGGTGAGGGAGAGGTCGCAGTAGTTGCGGGCCCGGCCGAGAAGCGCCTCGTCATACGTCGCGATCCTGAGGGCCCCGCCGAGTGCGCCGGTCGCCAGACGCTCGGCCCAGATCCGAGTGTTGTCGGCGACGTGGGCCACGTAGGCCGCCACGCTCCACTTCAGGCGAGGAATGTGCTCGGTGCCGCTCCGTGAGGAGACCACGCGCTCGAAGCGCTCGGGGCTTCGAGCGATGATCTCGTGGGCACTGGCGGTCTCCGGGCTCTCCCAGGAGAAGCCGCACTCCCGGCACGGATCGCCGTACCGCTCCCGGAGCCATCCGTTCACGACGTCGCCGATCAGGCCCGCCCGGTCACGAGGTGACCAGGTTCGGGGGAACGCGACCGGCCAGGACGTCGCAGATGCCCTGGGCGGCCAGCCGGGCCATCCGGGTCCTGGTCGCGGTGGTGGCGCTGCCGATGTGGGGGAGGAGGACGGTGCGTGGCGCGGCCAGCAGGCGTCGGTAGATCGCCGGCTCCCCGTCGTAGACGTCGAGGCCGGCAGCGTGGATCCGGCCGTTCTCCAGGGCGACGACCAGTGCGTCCTCGTCGACGACGGGGCCCCTGGCCGTGTTGACGAGCACTGCCGTCGGCTTCATCAGGGCCAGCTGGCGCGCTCCGATGAGGTGGTGCGTCGACTCGGTGAGGGGCACGTGCAGGCTCACCACGTCGGCGGCGGTGAGCAGGTCGTCCAGCTCGGCGACGTACCCGGGGTACCCGGTGTTCGTGCGGGTGTGGTGCAGCACCTCCATCCCGAACCCCTCTGCTCGCCGGGCGACCTCGCGGCCGATGCGCCCGTAGCCGACGAGACCGAGCACCGACCCGTAGAGGTCTCGGCCGAGGTGGTCCAAGAAACCCCAACCGGTCCACTGCCCCTGGCGCAGGTCCCGTTCGGCGTCGGAGGCCAGTCGGCAGGCCGCCAGAGCGAGGAGGATGGCCACGTCGGCGGTGGACTGGTCGAGCACTCCGGGCGTGTTGCACACCGACACGTCGCAGGAGCGGGCGGCGTCGAGGTCGATGTTGTCGTACCCCACGGCCGCGGTCGCCACCACCTGCAGCCTTCCGGCGGCCCCGGCCTCGATGACCTCGGCTGTGATGCGATCGGTGAGGAGGCACAAGATGGCGTCGACGCCGGGTGCGGCTGCGACCAGCTCGGCATGGGTGTACGGCTCGTCCACCGGGCGTCGGACGAGCGTGAACCCGGCTTCGTCCAACGGGTCCAGCCCGCCGTCGGTCAGATGGCGGGTCACCAGGACGCGGGACACCTCAGTGGTGGGTGTAGTCGATGGGGCCGGCGCCCTTGACGCCGATGGCGAAGCAGAAGCAGTGGATAGGTGCGTGATCACTCACCGGGCGAAGCGTGTGCACGGCGTTGGGGGGGATGTGCACCAGGTCGCCTTGACGGATCTCGCGGTCCTCCCCCTCGATGGTCATGATCCCCCGTCCGTTCAGCACGTAGTAGAACTCGTGCGTCGGGTGGGAATGCGGGTCCACGGCGCCACCTCCGGCGACTTCGAACTCGTTGACGAGCTCCAGGAACCCACCGTCGGTCGCCTCTTTCATCTCGCGCGACTTGATCATCCACCAGACCGGCACGGTGCCGTTGTGCTCCACGATCGGAGCTTCGTCTTCGATGCTGCGTATGTCCATGGTCACCTCTCCCCCTGCGCTTCTTCCTTGGGCTCCCCGTCGCCCGCGGATCGGGGTCTTCCGAGGTTCTGCGCCCGTCGACTGTGCTCTACTTCGAATCTGAGCCACACTAGATCGCCAGAGATGGTCCAGGACAGCGGAAGCCGAAGATGGGGGAGGGCGCGCGATGGTGGCACCGGGCGGCAAGCCGAGGACGATCGAGGCGAGCAGCCTCACCCCCGAGGGGTGGAGCCCGTTCGGCTGGGTCCCGGTCCCCGACACGGACCCCGGTGATGGTCTGAGGACCCTCGAATTCCAGTGGGCCGATCCCCACGTGAACATCATCGGCCACGCCCGCGACGAAGTGCCAGAGCTGCCGGACGGGTTGCGCTGCATGATGCTCTACCGCCACGCCACCCACACCCAGGTGCTCATGCCCATCGACCACCGCTGTGTCATCGCCGTCGCTCCGTCGGGGCTCACATTCGACTCGGAGGACGCGGTGTCCCGAGTCCAGGCGTTCGTCATCGAACCCCTGGAGTCCATCGTGCTCGACCGCGGCACCTGGCACTGGGGCCCTTTCCCCACCGAGGCACCGATGGTCCACCTCTTCAACGTCCAGGGGCTCCGCTATGCCGAGGACAACGAGATGGTGGACCTGACGGAGCGGGCTGTGGCGGTGGACGTGATCCTGCCGGGCTGACGCCGTGGGATGGCTGGCGAGACGCCGGTGTGGTCCGGTGCTCCCGGCGGTCCTCGAGAAACCCTGGAATGATGCGAGACGCCGGCCCGGGCGGTCGGCCTGCTGACGAGAGAGGAGGCAAGGTGGCGATCCCCTGGGGGTACGAGGGCAAGCGGGTCATCGTGAGCGGCGGTGGTGGCGCCGGGATGGGTGCCGCGGTGGTCCGTGATCTGGTGGAGCTCGGAGCCGAGATCCACGTGTTGGACCTGAAGGAGCCCACCACACAGGTGGCGGGCTACCACCAAGTGGATCTGCGTGACCCCGGAGCCATCGAGGCAGCGGTGGAAGCCGTCGGGGGGCGTGTGGACGCCTTGTTCAATTGTGCCGGACTGCCCGGACCCCCCCATTCGGGGCTCGACACGATGCTGGTGAACTTCGTGGCCGCCCGTCACTTGACCGAGCAGGTGGTCCCGCACATGGAGGGCGGGGGAGCGGTGGTCACCATCTCCTCGGCCGGCGGCATCGGTTGGGAGCACATGCTGGAGGTCATCGCCGAGCTGGTAGCCTGCGAAGGTCCCACCGCAGCCCGGGAATGGCTGGAAGCACGGCCCGAGCTGGTTGGGGAGGGCTACCTGTTCTCGAAACAGGTGATCATCGTCTGGACCCTGCACGCCGCCCTGGACCTCGCCCCGAAAGGGATCCGGGTCAACTGCACCAGCCCCGGTCCGACTGACACGCCGATGATGCCTTCGTTCGAAGCGTACATGGGCAAGGACTTCATGGACGCCTTCCCCAAGCCCCTCGGTAGGAACTCCACCCCGGAAGAGCAGGCCCACCTCCTGGTCTTTCTGAACAGCGATGCCGCGTCGTACATCACCGGGTCGAATGTCTATGCCGATGGTGGGTTCTGGGCCGGGCTGACCACCGGTCGACTGGGGATCTGAGCTCTGCGGGACCCAACCCTCGATCGTGCTGGGTCAGATCAGTCCGACATTGCCCGGTAAATGATCGTGGTCAGCGTGTCGAGCGACGCTTCGTCCACGGGGCGTCCGACGAACTCACGCAGGTAGTGGAAACGATCAAGCATGGCCAACACGGCCATGCCGGCCACGTCAGCGTCGATTCCGTCCCCCGCTCCGGCCGCGGCGATCTGGGTGGACAGGGCCCCGGACATGGTGGTGACCGTCTGGCGTACCTGCGCGCCCAGGTCGGGGTCGATGGAGGCCAGGTCGGTCCAGGCGCGAAGGAGGGGCGCGTACCGGACCCACAGCGACGAGTAGCGGCCTACCCACTGGCGAAGGTCGGCCCAGTCGGACCCTCCCGGGGAAGGGTCGCCGAGGATGTCGTACAGGTCGCTGGCCTCGGCCGCGGCCTCGGCCACGAGTGCCCGAAGGAGGTCCTCCTTGTTGGAGAAGTACAGGTAGAAGGTTCCGTGCGAGGTCTTGGCGATCTCCACCACGTCGTTCACGCGGGTGGCGTGGTAGCCCCGTCGGTCGAATGCCTCCATCGCAGCGTCGAGCAGCTTTCGCATGGTCCGCCGGCCCTGGTTGCGCAGGGCTCTGCGGCTGGCCGGGCCACCTCCGGCTCCCGGTGAGTCCTCGAGCCGGGCCGTGCCGGGGGACGGCTTGGTCCGCGCTGCCGGCTTGGACCGCACAGCCGGCTTGGATCGCGCTGCCGGCTTGGATCGCGCTGCCGGCTTGGACCGCACAGCCGGCTTGGACCGCACAGCCGGCTTGGCCTGTCTGGGCGGAGGGGTCGGGGCCCTGCCGGGTGACTTGGGGGGTCCCGGCGCCGACGAGGCCGATCCGCCGACAGACGCGCTCGGCCGTCGACGGCTCGGCGCAGGCCCCATGGACGTGGGATCGTAGTTCCTGGCGGGGGCGGGTGACGGGCGTGTCAGCGATCTCGATCGAGGATCCCCTCGGCGGGCTCACGGACGGGGAGCGAGCGCTGGCCGGTCGATACCGGGCGGGCACGGCGGGGGCGGCTACCCTGACCTGGTGGGAGTTCCGGCGGTGCCGATGAACCGGGGACCGCAGGTCGGAGTGGCGCTGGACGAGGCCGTGGTCCGCCACGTCCATCCTGGTGACACGGTCCACGTGATGCTCGGCCACAGCCGGTGGACGGCATCGGCCCGGGAGCTGGCACGACAGTACTGGGGCCAGGAGCCTGACTTCACCTTGGTGATGACCAGCCTCGGAGCGCTGAGTGCCCTGTTCTTCGAAGGCAGGATGCTCCGGCGGGTCGTCACCGCCTACTCGGGCAACAGCTTCCCCACTTACGCCCCCAACCCGATCTTCTGCCGGGCGTACCAGTCGGGCGAGGTCTCCGTGGAGCACTGGTCGATCCTCACGCTGTCCCAGCGCCTGGAGGCGGCTGCCCGGGGGCTGCCGGCCGTGGTGACCGGTTCGCTGCGGGGATCGTCGATGGAGTCCAACCCGGCCTTCGCCACCGTCGAAGTGCCGTTCGAGGCGGAGCCGGGGCACGTCCCCGGGCGCGGGTCCGAGGCGGGCCCGGGCGTCCGGGTCGGACTGGTGGCTCCCTTGGTGCCCGACGTGGCGCTCCTCCATGCCGCGGTCGCCGATCGCCACGGGAACCTGGCCGTATCCGAGCCCCTGCTCGAGGGCGTGTGGGGGGCGTGGGCCGCTCGTCGAGGCGTGGTGGCCACCGTCGACCGGATCGTCGACGACCTGGACGGCTTCGGCAACCGGGTGAAGATCCCCGCGCACCGGGTCCTGGCGGTGGTGGAAGCGCCCTACGGCGCCCACCCCGGTGGCAGCTTCACGGCGGGCCTCCCGGTACCCGGCTACGGCGAGGACGTGCCGTTCTG
>JAJYZN010000141.1:0-1425 GCA_021799915.1 Actinomycetes bacterium | reverse complement strand
CCGCCACCGCTGCCCGCCAGGATTTCGGTGCCTTCGCCCGCACCTACGCTCTCGACCCGCCGGACCACGCCGGCTACCTGAAGGTGCTCGGGGCCGATCGGCTTCGATGGTTGGACGGGCGGGTGGACCCGGCGAGCTGGAGGGACGACTCCGCCGCCCATCCGGTCCCGACCGACGAGCCAGTGAGCCGCTGGGAGATGGCGGCCGTGCTGGCCGTGCGGGAAGTGGCGACGACCGTCGAGCGGGTGGACGCCGACGCCGTCCTGGCCGGTGCCGGGGTCGCCAACCTGGCCGCCTGGGTGGCCGTGGCCGGCATCCGAGCCCGGACCCCTCCGGGCGGGAAGGCTGTCACGCTCACGGCCGAGCTCGGGTTGTGGGGCTACGAGCCGACTCCGGCCGATCCCTACATCTTCAACCACCGGGTATTCCCGGCGACGCCCTTCCTCTCGGACGCTTCGATCGTGCTCGGGATGGTGGTCGGAGGGCCCGGGACCACGGTCGTGGGCTGCCTCGGTGCGGCCGAGGTGGACCGGGACGGGAACCTCAACTCGACCCAGCTGGACGGCGGGCGCTTTCTCGTCGGCTCCGGGGGGGCGAACGACGTCGCCAGCCGGGCGGCGGCATGCGTCGTGGTGACCCTGGCCCGGCCCGAGCGACTGCCGGCCCAGGTGGCGTACGTGACCTCACCGGGGAGTCGGGTCACCAGCGTGGTGACCGATCGGGGCATCCTTCGGCGGCTCGACGGCGTCCTGCGAGTGGCGGCAGTGCCGGCCGGTCCTGGACTGCTGGTCGATCGGGTGAGAGCGCTGGTGCAGTCGTGCGGGTGGGTGCCCGAAGTAGCCTCAGACGTCGAGGAGCTGGCCCCGGTCACGGAGAAAGATGTGATGGCACTGCGTGAGTACGACCGGGACCGGCTGTTCCTCAGTTGAGAGGTCCGGTGGCCGGGTGACCCGGGTGCGAGCCCCGGGTGGCCGGCGATCAGCGGGTGAGGCCGTGGAATGCGAGTGGGAAGGCGAGAGGCTACAGTGACGCCGTTCACTGACACACACGTCACAGAACTGCAGTTGCGGGGTAACGAACCGAAGTGCCGGTGGCGCCGTCGTCAGTGACGCGTGACCGACCGAACGTGAAGGGGGCGGGATGAAGTCCATACTGGGTCGGGGCCTGCTTCCCGGCGTGGCTATCGTGTCGATGGCGGTGCTGGGGGCGGCGTGCAGCACTACGTCGACCAGTACGACGGGTCCGACGTCCGGCGGGACCAGTGCCCCTGGGGTGACCGCTACGTCCATCAACGTCGGTGCCGTCTCCACCCTCAGCGGACCGATCGCCGCCAACTTCGAGGCCATGGTGCCCGGGGTGGAGGCGTACTTCGACACCGTGGACGCCGCAGGCGGGGTGAACGGCCGCAAGATCAACATGGCGTAC
>JAJYZN010000140.1 GCA_021799915.1 Actinomycetes bacterium | reverse complement strand
CCCGACGAGCGCGAGTGCCGCCGTCAGCGGCGCCGGTGCCAGCGGCTCTTGCGCGCTTCGCGGGCGTCGCGGCGGCGAGCCTCGGCGAGCGCATCGGGGGCGACCTCGTTCACGATCTCCTCGGCGTTCTCGAGCAGCCCGACGACGTCCTCTCCCGCGGGCACGTCGGGCTCGTCCTCGATCGCCGGCTCGACCAGGCTGCCGTGGACCCAGCCGGCGTCCGCCAGCCGGCGCTCGTAGGAGGGGCAGTCGTCGGGGCAGCGCCATGGGGCTTCGGGCGCCAGGTCCAGGACGCAGAAGCGGGCCACCTCTCCCGAGGCGTAGGTCCGGCTCTGGAAGTGCTTGCACTCCTCGCGCATCGGCACGGCGCTACGCCACCATTCCGCTCAGCCCACCGAACCTTCCATCTGGAGCTCGATGAGCCTGCTCCACTCCACCGCGTACTCCATCGGCAGCGTGCGGGTCACCGGCTCGATGAAGCCGTTCACGATCATCCCCATCGCCTGGCTCTCACTCAGCCCCCGGCTCATCAGGTAGAAGAGCTGGTCGTCGCCGACCTTTGAGACGGTGGCCTCGTGGCCGATCCGTGCGTCCCGCTCCCCCACCTCCATCGACGGCTTGGTCTCGGAGATCGACTCGTCGTCGAGGAGGAGCGCATCGCAGCGGACGAAGGACTTGGCACCTTTGGCTCCTTCGTCGACGTGGACCAGACCCCGGTACGTGGTGATGCCACCGTCCTTGGATATCGACTTCGAGACGATGGTCGAGCTGGTCTCGGGGGCGGCATGGATCATCTTCGCCCCGGCATCCTGGTGCTGCCCCGCCCCGGCATACGCCACCGAGAGGACCTCGCCCGACGCTTTCGGTCCCATGAGGTAGACGGAGGGGTACTTCATCGTGAGACGCGAGCCGATGTTCCCGTCGATCCACTCGACGTGAGCTTCTGCTTCGGCACGGGCGCGTTTGGTCACGAGGTTGTAGACGTTGTTGGACCAGTTCTGGATGGTGGTGTACGTGATCCGGCTCCCCGGGAGGGCCACCAGCTCGACCACTGCCGAGTGGAGCGAGTCGGTCGTGTAGACCGGCGCCGAGCAACCTTCGATGTAGTGCACCTGGGAGCCTTCGTCGGCGATGATCAGGGTCCGCTCGAACTGGCCCATGTTCTCCGCGTTGATCCGGAAGTAGGCCTGGAGCGGCATCTCCACGGTGATGCCCGGGGGGACGTAGATGAACGATCCCCCCGACCATACCGCCGAATTGAGCGCGGCGAACTTGTTGTCGTTCGGCGGGATGATCGTGCCGAACCACCGGCGGACCAGCTCGGGGTGCTCACGAACCGCGGTGTCCATGTCGCAGAAGACCACCCCTTGCCGCTCCAAGTCCTCCCTGTTCCGGTGGAACACGACCTCGCTCTCGTACTGCGCGGTGACCCCGGAGAGGTACTTGCGCTCTGCCTCGGGGATGCCCAGCTTCTCGTAGGTGTTCTTGATCGCAGCCGGCAGGTCGTTCCAGTCGTCCACCTGACCACCGGTCGGCTTCACGTAGTAGTAGATGTCGTCGAAATCGAGGTCCGGCATGTTGACGGCGAACCACGCGACCATCGGCTTGCGCTCGAACCGGGCCAGCGCCTTGAGCCTGAACTCACGCATCCAGTCGGGCTCGTGCTTCATCGCCGACATCTCGCGGACGATCTCCTCGTTCAAGCCCTTCTTCGGCTTGAAGACGTAGTCCTCCTCGTCGCTCCATCCCAGCTGGTAGCGCCCGAGATCCAGATCGGTGGTTGACATCTCCGCTCCTTGCCGTCCGATTCGAGGGGCTCCTGGCAGCGGCCGTGGCGGTCGCTGGTCGAAGGAGGTGCCCTGTCTCGGGGATTTCTCCTATCTCGATAGTAACAACTCCGAGCCCAGCAGCACGACAGGGACAGGCCGGCGGGCGGGCATTCGGGAGTGCGAGGACGCACTCTCCTCCCCGTGGCAGGCTGAGCCGATGCTCGACCCGCCCCTCCCCGCACGCCGCCCTCACGTCCTGCGCGCCCACGGTGAGGAACGGACGGACGACTGGTACTGGCTCGCCGACCGCAGCGATCCGGCCGTCGTGGCGCACTTGCGGGCCGAGAACGACTACGCCGGCGCCGTCTTGTCGCCGCTGGCCGACTTGCGTCAAGCGGTCTACGAGGAGATGGTCGCCCGGATCGCCGAGACCGACGTCTCGGTGCCGGTCCGCCACGGGCCCTGGTGGTACTACCAGCGCACCGAGGAGCGCCGGAACTACCCGATCCACTGCCGCCGACCGGCGACGCCGGGAGAGACGCCGCCGCTCATTGGCGTTCGAGGGGCCGCTCCCGAGGACGGTCGGGCCGCAGGCGAAGAGGTGCTCCTCGACGAGAACACTCTCGCCGAAGGGCGGGAATTCTTCGAGATCGGCTCGATGGCGCTGAGCCCGGACCACCGCTGGCTGGCCTACGCCGCCGACACCAACGGCGGGGAGGTCTTCGACTTGGCGTTCCGTCGGCTCGGGGTAGACGATCCCGGCTCGGCCCCAGCGACAGCGCCCGTGCCGGAGATCGTCCGAGGTGTGTCCTACGGCCTTGCCTGGGCCGACGACAACGCCACCGTGTACTACACCAGGACCGACGAGGCCATGCGCCCGTACCAAGTCTGGCGCCACCGCCTCGGGAGCGATCCGGACCAGGACGTGCTGGTCCTCGAAGAGCCCGACGCGAAGTTCACCGTCTCGATCTCTCGGACCAAGGACGGCGAGCACGTCGTCATCGCCATCCAGAGCACCTCGACGAGCGAAGTCCACGCCATCTCGACCAGTGACCCGGATGCCGTCCCCGTCCTCGTCGACGCCCGGAGACCTGGCATCGAGTACGGAGTCGAGCACATGAGCGGGCCGGACGGCGGGTGGTGGGTCGTGCTCACCAACGACGACGCGCCGGACTTCCGCATCATGGCTGCTCCGGTCGCCGCGCCCGACCGGACCGCCTGGCTCGAGGTGGTCCCCCACCGATCCGGTGTCCGGCTCGAGGGAGTGGAGGTCTTCGACGGATGGCTGGTCGTCGCCGAACGGGCCGACGCCCAGGCCCGAGTCCGGGTCGCACCGGTCGGGACACCGCGTTTTGGCGACAATCTCCTCGAGCGGAGCTGGCTCGTCCCAGCCGACGAAGAGCCGTCCACTACCTGGATCGGAGCCAATCCGGAGTACGGGGTGACCACCCTGCGCTTCGAGCAGTCGTCGCTCGTGACGCCGCGGGGGATCTTCGACGTGGACCTGATGGACCGCACGGTCACCCTCTGGAAACGCCAGCCGGTGCTGGGCGGCTACGACCCCAGCAGGTACCGGACCTCCCGGTTGTGGGCCGAGGCTCCCGACGGCGTGCGGATCCCGATCTCGCTTGTCCATCGAGCAGATCGGGCGGCCGGCGGGCCGTGCGTTCTCTACGGCTACGGCGCCTACGAGCACTCCATCGACCCGGTGTTCTCCTCGCTCCGCCTCTCACTGCTCGACCGGGGATGTGCGTTCGCCATCGCCCACGTGCGAGGCGGTGGCGAGATGGGCCGGCACTGGTACGAGGACGGCCGGCTCTCGGCCAAGCACCACACCTTCTCCGACTTCGCCGCCTGCGCCCGCCACCTCCTGGAGATCGGGGTCGCCGGGCCGAGGAGGCTGGGCGCCCGGGGCGGCTCGGCCGGCGGTCTCCTCATGGGGGCGATCATCAACCAGGCGCCCGAGCTCTTCGGTGCCGTCGTCGCCGAGGTGCCCTTCGTCGACGTCCTCACGACCATGCTCGACCCCTCCCTCCCGCTCACCGTCGGCGAGTGGGAGGAGTGGGGCGACCCTCTCCACGACCCGGAGGCATACGCCTGGATCCGCGCCTACTCGCCCTACGACAACGTGAGCGCCGGGGTACCCCATCCACCGCTCCTGGCAACCGCAGGGCTCCACGATCCGCGAGTGGGGTACTGGGAGCCGGCCAAATGGGTGGCGAAGCTCCGATCGGTGGACCCCGACCTTCGGGCGATCCTTCGGACCGAGCTGGTGGCCGGGCACGGCGGGCCGTCGGGGCGCTACGACGCCTGGCGGGAGGAGGCGCTGGTCGTGGCATTCCTCCTCGACGCTCTCGGTGCGGACGCCGACCCCGGCGTCACGTCGCCGAGGGCTGCACCGTCATCGTGAACGGGGTCTGAAACCCGGTCGGCAGCACCACGGGCTCGTGGTCGATCGAGACGCTCACCGCGCTGGGCGCACCGAGGATGATCGTCGTGCTGCCGGTGGCCGCGATGGATTTCGAAGTCCCGATCGGGAGCGTCTGGGTGAGCAGGACGGTCCCCCCGGCCGACGTCGCGTTCACCCAGCAGTCCCCGGTCGTCGTCGTGAATGTGACCGAGTACGAGGACGACGGGGTGTCGTAGGTGGCGGTCGTAGCGGTGGCCGAGACCGGGACAAACCTGGACGGCGCCGTGGTGGTGGTGGTCCGAGTGGTCGTGTGGTGGTGGGTGCCCGTGGTCTTCGGGCTCACCGTCGTCTTGGTGCCCGTGGTCTTCGGGCTCACCGTGGTGGACCTGGTCTTGGACGAGGTCGCCGAGCGAGGGGAGGACGACGTGTGCTTCGATCCGAGCGCCACCAGCGCGCCGAGCACGGCGAGGACCACCACGGTGACCGCGACGGTCCCGCCGAGACGGCGCTGACGGCGGTTCATCGACGAGAGTGCCCGGGACTGGACCCTGCGGCTGCGCTGGATCGAGCGGGACGACAGGACCACGTCGTCGACCGGACCGAGGTCCTCGAAGCGAAGCCGCTCAGCCGCCGCGGCGCCCCGTCCCGGTTCCGCGCCACCGGGTCCCTGGTCCGTCCCGTCCGTCCCCAGGTCCGCCCGTGCTGTGCCGCCCGATCCCGCGGTCGGCGGCTGGGGTTCTTGTCGTCCGACGATGCGGACCCGAGGATGCTCGCGGATCCCCTGCAGGGTCTCGAGCGTGTGTCGGTAGTCGTCGACCGAGTGGGACTCTCCCCCTCGACGGGAGAGACCCACCACGACGCCTACGGCGATGACCGCCAACGCCACCACCCCTGCTCCGATCGCCAGCGCCATCCCCACCATTCAACAGCACCGGGAGCGCCGCCAGCGCCCGGACCCGGCCGGGAGCGCCGCCAGCGCCCTCAGAGCCCCGGCGCCACCCCGACCCGGTAGTCCTCGGGCGCCGCCTGGGTCGGGGGCCGGCGAGCCAACGCGGCGTCGATCGCCTCTCCGAGCCGGGCTCGATGCGCCGCCTCGTGCTCTGCGGCCCGGGCGGCGAACTCGGGCAGGACCTCGGCGGCGAAGAGCTCGAGGGACTCGCAGATGTGCTCGTGACGGTTCCGGCCGGCCTGGCTGACAAAGATGAGCTGGTCGACTCCGGCCGCTTCGTAGCGCCGGATGAGCTCGCGGATCTGGTCGGGGGTGCCGATGGCGCCGCGCAGGGAGCCGAAGCCGCCCTCTTCGAGGATCTGGGCACCGAGGGGCTGGCCCGTCGTGGCGGCCACCCTGCGGTCGAACCCGTACGCGCTGCGGTTCTCCATGAACTCGTCCCACACGTTCGTCCGGCCAGGCTGGTGGGTGCCGAACACGTAGTAGTGGGCCAGCGAGTAGCCGAAGAAGTGCCCTCCGTCGAGACCGCGTTCGATGGCAGTCTGCTCGTCGCGGTGGCACATGAACGGGACGACGCAGGCCACGGCCGGGTTGACGGCGAACCCGGCCGGGATGCACTCCTCCGACGCCAGGGTCGCGTCGTAGTCGTCGACCCACTGCTTGGCCTCTTCGGGCTCGACGAAGGCAAACGAGAGCGCGCCGATGCCCTTGGTCGCGGCCAGGTGGATCGTCTCGCGGCGGCTGCACGCCACCCACAGCGGAGGGTGGGGGAGTTGGAGGGGCTTGGGCACCACGTTGCGGGGCGGCACCGAGATGAACTCCCCCTCGTGACCTGCGAAAGGCACCTCGACCATCATCCGGGTGATGACGTCGAGCGCCTCGGCCCACTGGGACCTCTTGGTCTCACGGTCCACGCCGAACCCTCCGAGCTCCATCTGCGAGCTCGACTCTCCGGTGCCGAGCTCGACCCGGCCGTCGGAGAGCAGGTCGAGGGTGGCGATCCGCTCGGCGACTCGGGCCGGGTGGTTGAACCCGGGAGGCAACTGCACGATGCCGTGGCCAAGCCGTATCCGTGACGTGCGCTGGCTGGCGGCTGCGAGGAACACCTCGGGAGCCGAGGAGTGCGAGTACTCCTCGAGGAAGTGGTGCTCCACCTCCCAGACGTAGTCGATCCCCAGGCGGTCTGCCAGCTCGACCTGTTCGAGAGCCTCCTTCAGCAGCCGGTGCTCACTGTCGGGGTCCCACGGCCGTGGGAGCTGGTGCTCGTAGAATATGCCGAATCGCATAACGTGTCCCTTCCGTGCCGAACACGGCACTTCGGGTTCTCACGGTATCCTCAAGTACGCGGGGAAGGAGTGCGATGGCTGACATGACCAAGATCGACGGCCGGGTCGCCCGGGGACGGCGTACCCGCCAGGCCATCGTCACCGCGCTCTTGGACCTGGTCGGGGGCGGGGACGTCTCTCCGAGCGCGAAGGACATCGCAGAGCGGGCCGGGGTCTCCCTCCGGTCCGTCTACCAGCATTTCACCGACGTCGAGCGCCTCTACGAGGACGCGTCGGACCGCATCTTCGACATGGTGCTGTCCGCGTCCGAGGAGATCGACCCAGAGGCCCCACTCGAGCGCCGGGTGGAGGAGATGGCGGCCTCCAGGGCCGCGGCCCTCGAGATGCTCGCCCCGTTCCACCGGGCCACGCGGCTGCTCGAGCGCAACTCGTCCACCATCCGCAAGGGCCGTGAGACGATGCGGCAGTGGCACCGGGACCGCCTGAGCCGGATCTTCGCCACCGAGCTGGCCAAGGCCCCCGACCCTGTCCGCCAGCCCCTCCTCGGCGCCTTGGACACCTTGTGCAGCAGCGACGCGTGGGAGCACCTGCGGACCGGGGGCGCCACGGTCGACGAGGGCCGCAAGGTCATCGAGGTGGGCACCGCAGCGCTCCTGTCGAGCGTCGAAGGCCGTCCAGGCTGGCTGGAGTAGCTCAGGTCCTGAGCCCGCTGCGGGGCCGCAGGGCGGGGTCGATGTCCCGTCGCCGCGGATTGGAGCGGTCCCGGTCCGAGAGCACCGGCGAGGTCACGCCCCAGTCCGCGCCGACGTCGGGGTCGTCCCAGGCCAGGCCCAGCTCGTCGGCCGGGTTGTAGTAGCCGTCGACCAGGTACCACAAGAGCACGTCGGTGAGGGACGCGAAGCCGTGGGCCACGCCCGGGGGGATGAACAGCCCGCGGTCCTCGGCCCCGTCGAGCACGAGCAC
>JAJYZN010000006.1:21767-30131 GCA_021799915.1 Actinomycetes bacterium | reverse complement strand
CGAGGATCCCCTGGCGTCCGAGGATCTGGGCCCCGGTCGGGAAGTCCGGCCCCTTCACGAACGCCATGAGGTCGTCGGAAGAGGCGTCGGGGTGCTCGAGGAGGTGGATGGTGGCGTCCACCACCTCACCGAGGTTGTGGGGAGGGATGTTCGTTGCCATGCCGACGGCGATGCCTTGGGAGCCGTTCACGAGCAGGTTGGGAAACCGGGCGGGGAGCACGGTGGGCTCCTCGGCGCTGTTCGAGTAGTTCGGCACGAAGTCGACGGTCTCCTCGTCGATGCCGGCCATCAGGTCCAGGGTCAGGGATTGGAGGCGGCACTCGGTGTAGCGCATTGCCGCCGGACCCTCGTCGGGACCTGGCCCACCAAAGCTCCCGTGCCCGTCCACCAGGGGGTGGCGCATCGAGAAGTCCTGCACCATGCGGACCAACGCGTCGTAGATCGCGCTGTCGCCGTGGGGGTGGTACGTCCCCATGACCTCCCCCACCACCGCCGCGCATTTGACATGGGGGCGGTCCGGACGGAGGTTCTGGTCGAACATCGAGTAGAGGATCCGGCGGTGGACCGGCTTCAGCCCGTCCCGCACATCTGGGAGCGCCCGGGAGACGATGACCGACATCGAGTACTCGAGGAAGGAACGCTCCATCTCCTCTTGGATCTCGATCGGCTCGATGAAGCCGAGCACCGCGGTGTCAGCGCCCGAGCCGTTGCCGGACGCGTCGGCCGCTGCGCCCCTTGGCCTGTCGCTGCTGCTCATGACGCCCTTTCGCCCCTGGTCAATGGATGGGTCCGCTCATCTCAGATGTCGAGGAAGCGGACGTCCTTCGCGTTCGTCTGGATGAAGTGCCGACGCAGCTCGACGTCGTCGCCCATGAGCACCGAGCACACGTCGTCGGCCAGGGCCGCCTGCTCCACGCTGATCTGGAGCAGGGAGCGCTTGGCCGGGTCGATGGTGGTGTCGCGCAGCTCGCTGAAGTCCATCTCGCCCAAGCCCTTCAGCCGCTGGAAGTCCTGCCGGTGGTCGGGGCGGGCGGCGAGGAACGCATCCTTGGCCGCGTCGTCCTTCAGATAGACCTTCTCCTTGCCGACCAGCGTGGAGTACAGGGGCGGTTGGGCGACGTAGACGAAGCCCCCTTCGACCAGCGGCCGCATCTGCCGGAAGAAGAAGGTGAGGAGCAGGGTGCGGATGTGGCTGCCGTCGACGTCGGCGTCGGCCAGCACGATCACCTTGTGGTAGCGGATCTTGGCGGTGTCGAACTCCTCCCCGAGCCCGGCGCCGATGGCGGCGATCAGCGCCTGGATCTCGGCGTTCTTCATCATCTTGTCGATCCGGGCCCGCTCGACGTTCAGGATCTTCCCCCGGATGGGCAGCACGGCCTGGGTGCGCGGATCGCGCGCGTCCTTGGCGGAGCTCCCGGCCGAGTTGCCTTCCACGATGAACAGCTCGCACTCCCGCCGGTCCCGGGAAGAGCAGTCGATCAGCTTGCCGGGAAGCCCGGCCCCGTCGAGCCCGGACTTGCGCCGCGTGAGATCGCGGGCATGCTGCGCGGCGATGCGGGCCCGCTGGGCCAACAGGGCCTTCTTGACCGTCTGGTTCGCCTCGGTCGGGTTCTCCTCCAGCCACTCGGCCAGCTTCTCGTTGGTGGCACGCTCGACGAGCGACCGGATCGGGACGTTGCCCAGCTTGGCCTTGGTCTGGCCTTCGAACTGGGGGTCCTTCAAGCGGACCGAGACGATGGCCGTCAGCCCTTCTCTGATGTCCTTGCCATCGAGGTTCTCCTCTTTCTCCTTCAAGAGGTTGCGCGACCGGGCGTAGCGGTTGACGACGTTGGTGAGTGCCTTTTTGAAGCCCTCTTCGTGCATGCCGCCCTCGGTCGTCGAGATCCCGTTGGCGAACGAGAAGATGCTCTCGTGGAACCCGGTGTTCCACTGGAGCGCGACCTCGACCTCCTGGGTCTCCTCGATCTGCTGGAACGACGCCACCTTGCGGAAGAGCGACTCCTTGGAGGCGTTGAGGTGCCGGACGTAGTCGACGATGCCACCGCTGTACTTGAACGTCTCCTTCTTGGAGGCCCCGGGCCGCTCATCGGCGAACCGGATCTCGAGCCCGCGGTTCAAGAACGCCATCACTTGGAGCCTCTCGGTGACGGTCTGGGCGCGGAAGTCCACTTCCTCGAAGATGGTCGGATCGGGCCAGAAGGTGACGATCGTCCCGGTCCGACCGCGCGGGGCGGGGCCGACGACCTTGAGCGGGCCGGCCGGCTGCCCCCCGTCGACGAACTCCATCTGATGGCGGTTCCCCTCGCGGTCGATCTCGAGGACGAGCCGGGTCGACAGGGCGTTCACCACCGACACCCCGACGCCGTGCAGCCCCCCGGAGACCTTGTAGCCGGCCCCGCCAAACTTCCCCCCCGCGTGCAGCGTCGTGAGGACGACCTCGGCCGCCGATTTGTCCGGGTACTGGGGATGAGGGTCCACCGGGATCCCTCGGCCGTCGTCGGTGACCCGGCATCCGCCGTCGGCCAGGAGCGTCACGTCGATCCGGCTGCAATACCCGGCCATGGCCTCGTCGACCGCGTTGTCGACCACCTCCCAGATCAAGTGGTGAAGACCGGTGGGACCGGTTGAGCCGATGTACATCCCGGGCCGGATCCGCACCGGGTCGAGCCCCTCGAGCACGGTGATGTCACTCGCCTCGTAGGACACGTTGTCAGGTCCCACCGTTCACCACCATCGTCTGCCGCACGGGCGCGTCCCTTCGCGATCTCTGTTCACAGTGCGCTCCGGGGTCCCGATCCAAGACCTGGCCATCTCTCCGGTGCGGACGGCTCATTCTACCCGACCGGGCCACTGCGATACGCCGACGCTGCGGCCTCACGAGGGCGGGCGTACGACCACGCGAACCTCGTCGACGACGACCTCCTCGCCCGCCTCGCCGGTCGCCTGTCTGAGACGTCCGATGAGCTCGGCGCCGAGGAGGCGTACCTGCGTGGCTCGGGCCGAGTGGTCGGCCGCCACGACGAGCGTGCTGCCTTCGAGCTTCAGTGGCCGCACGTGAGGGGCGAGCCCGGGTCCTGCGATCTCCTCCCAGTGCGACACCACCTCCGCCAGCGCGAGGACCCGCGGAGACCGCCCGCCGTGGTGGGGACCCAGCCGTTCGACGGCTCCCTCGATCACCTCGCGCAGCGGTCGCGGCCCTGGATCGATTCCGGGCGGGCGGCGACGTCGCCTCGGGTTGGGCGGCGAGGGGTTCACCGCGCTGTCTCGATCCGGCCGGGCAGCTCGTGAGCTGCGGCGCAGCTCACGGACGCCCCTGCCAGCTTCCCGATGTCGACTACCTCGGCCACCTCGAGCCCGCTCGGGAGCTCGGCCGCCGTCGTGAGCAGCGCCTGACCCGCCGGCAGAGCGCGGACCAGGGCCCTGGCTCGATCGGGGTCGAGCTCGGAGAACACGTCGTCGAGCAGGAGGATCGGCGCGGTGCCCGCGATCTCGGTCACCAGGTGGTGCCCCGCCAGGCGCAGCGCGAGCGCGAGGCATCGCTGCTCTCCTTGCGAACCCTGGTACCGAGCGTCGCGGTGGTCGAGGACGATAGCCAGGTCGTCGTGGTGTGGGCCGACGGTGGTCGCCGCCCGACGCGCGTCCTCGGATCTCGACGTAGCGAGGGCGTCGAGGAGGTCCTCGGACCACGACCGGCGGTAGGAGATCTCGACGCCCACCGCACTCGGCGACTGGGAGGAGCCGCGACCCGCCAGGGCTGCGTACGTCTCGGCGACCAGGGGGCGGAGCATGCCGGTGGCCGCCTCCCGTGCGTTGGCCAGCGCGGTGCCTGCCTCGGCGAGACGGCTGTCCCATACCTCCAACGTCGTCACCACCTCGGCCGTGAGGTGCCCGCCGGCCTGACGGAGGAGCGCGGCGCGCTGGCGCAGAGCCCTCTCGGTGTCTTCGATCGCCCGCGCTCCTTGCGGGTCGATCAGGTGGAGCAGGTCGTCGAGGAGCTCTCGCCGGCCTGCGGGGGGACCCTGTACGATCCCGACATCGTCAGGGGTGAACGCGGTGAAGGGGACTGCTGCGGCCAGCTCCCGCCGGGTGCGGGCTACCTGCCGGTTCACTTGGGTCTTCGGTCGACCGGTGATCGGGAGGAGCGCTTCGACCAGGGTGGTCGACCCTTCCCGCTCCAGCTCGGCCCGTAGGAGGGCTTGGGCGGTGCCCGTGCGCACGAGGTGCTCGCGTGCGGCGTTGCGAAACGACCGCTGGGCTCCCAGGTAGGCGACTGCTTCGAGCAGCGTGGTCTTGCCGGTGCCGTTGGCACCGGTGATGGCCGTGACCCCTTCTGGGCTGGGGCGCAACTCGGCGCTGGAGAAAGAGCGAAAGTCGGCGAGAGTGATCCAGACCAGGTTCACGGTGCTGCGCTGAGGTGGATGCCGGCCGGGTCACGCACGCCGGGTCATGACACCCGGACTGGCATCAGCAGGTAGCGAAAGTCGTCCTCTTCGGCCGAGCGCACGGTCGCCGGTTTGGACGCATCGGCGGTCTCGATGATCACCTCGTCTCCCACGACCGCGTCCACGCCGTCGATCAGGTACGCGGGGTTGAACGCGATCTCCAGATCCTCGCCGGTGAAGTCGCCGTCGACAGTCTCGCTCGCGTCGCCGACCTCTTGGGAGACCACGGTCATGTCCACGCCACCCGACCGCATCGAGAGCCGCACGGGGGTCGTGTTGTCTCGGACGAGGAGCCGAACACGGCGCAGCGCCGCGAGAAATGACTCTTTTCCCAGATGGAGACGGTTGGGATAGTGATCGGGGATGAGCTGGCGGTAGTCGGGGTACTGGCCGTCGAGCAGGCGGCTGCTGATCTTGACCGGTCCTCGGATGAACGTGATGTCATTCTGTCCGGGTACGACGCCGATGTCGTGCCCGCCGGGCTGCTCGTTGCCGCTGGCACCCGTCGACCCCGTGGACGCCAAGCGCTGGAGCTCGGCCAACGCACGCGCGGGCACCAGGACGTCCTGGTCGTCACCAAGGCCCTTCACTTCGGGCATGTCCCGGAGTGCCAACCGGTAGGAGTCGGTCGCCACCATGCGGATCGCACCTTGGTGGTGAGTGAACAACACCCCGGTGAGCAGTGGCCGAGCGTCGTCACTTGACGCGGCGCGTACAACTTGGCGCAAACCTTCTGCAATGAGCTTCCCGGGGAGGACGAATGACACGTCGTCGGCCATCGAGATCACCGGGTACTCCACGACTTGGTAGGCGCGAAGGCTGAACTGCGACCTCGCCGCGGAGATCTCGATCTTCTCGTCGTCTCCTTCCAGGGTCACTGCACCTGGCTCCAAGCTGCGAGAGATGTCCGCGGTGAGCCGAGCTGGAACGACACATCTCCCGTCCTCCACTCCGATCACCTCGTGCTCCACGCGGATGGTCAGGTCGAGGTCGGTCCCGGTGACGACGAGTTGGTTGCCTTGGCATTCGAGGAGCAAGCCCGAGAGGACCGCCGCCGACAACCCCCGGCCCCCTACCGCTCGAGCCGCCGACGAGAGCACCTCTACGAACGAGTCCCGTTCGGCACGGAATTTCACGGGTACAGATCCTTTCGCTCAGTTCGCACAGACTGGAGATAGAGAAGGGGAATTGAATTCTCTTCTATCGGTAGTAGTGGTGTGGATTGTGGAGAAGACTTCTTTCCGGCAGGTCAGACGACGTCATCTCGTCCACAGTCGTCATCGGCGTGGTGGAAGGTAACGAGCCCGGTAGCTCTGCTGCGGTTGGCACTGTGGAGAACTGCACACATGTCCACAGAATACGCAGACCTTCGTCCCCAAAGGGAGAACCGAGGTCGATCGGGGTGCCTGGGCGTGGACGAAGCGGCTTGAGTGGCCATCCTTGTCAACAGCCGCTCTTTATGTGCACCGTGAGATCAGTCACCTGCTGGTAGATCTGCGGCCGTTCCTTCATCTGTTTGGAGATCTTGTCGACGGCATGGATCACGGTGGTGTGGTCCCTTCCGCCGAACACACGGGCGATTGCCGGGTAGCTGTAGTCGGTCAGGTTCCTGACCAGGTACATCGCCACTTGGCGGGCGGTGACCAACGGCCTGGTGCGACTCGGGCCGCAGATGGCGTCGATGGTGAAACCGTAGCTGGTGGCCGTGGCTTCGAGAATCATCTGCGGCGTGATCCGCCGAGGTTCACCTGCGTCGACGATGTCAGACAGGACTCGTTCGGCAAGCTCGAGCGTGATCGGTTCGTGCGTAAGGCTGGCGAACGCGGTGACCCGGATCAGTGCTCCTTCGAGCTCCCGGATGTTGCTCGTGACGTGGGTGGCGATGAACTCGAGGACGTCGTCTCCAATCACCTCATGATCTGCCTCGGCTTTGGAGTGGAGGATGGCCAAGCGGGTCTCGATGTCGGGAGGGTCGACTTCGGTGATGAGGCCGGAGAGGAACCGGCTCCGCAAGCGCTCTTCGAGAGTCTCGATGGATTTGGGGGGTCGGTCCGAGGTCAGGACGATCTGCTTGCCGGCACCGTGGAGATCGTTGTACGTGTGGAAGAACTCTTCCTGGAGGCCCTCTTTGTTCTCCATGAACTGCACGTCGTCGATCAGGAGGACGTCGCACACCCGGTAGCGGCGTTTGAAGGCGATCGTGGTCGACATCCGGAGCGAGTCGACGAAGTCGTTCATGAAGGTCTCGGTGGTTACGTAGAGAACGTGCTGACCTGGGAAATTGTCGTGGACGTAGTTGCCGATGGCGTGGAGCAAATGGGTCTTGCCGAGACCCGAGTCACCGTAGATGAATAGAGGGTTGTAGGAGCGTCCCGGGGTCTCCGCCACAGCCTGGGCCGCAGCGTGAGCGAGGCGGTTCGACGACGCCGTGACGAACGTCTCGAACGTGAAACGGCGATCGAGCGCCACCGTCGGGGTCTCCGAGGAAGGGGTGGTCCCTGACGATGCGCGCGTCCCCTTCCCCTTGTCTGTTCGTGTCCCCGTTCGTGCTCGTGTGGCGGCCAGGTGGGGAGAGGAGGTCGACGCGTGAAGAGATGCGGCTCCGCCGGCAGCGTGGGAGTTGGCGCCGGCGCCGTGGGAGTTGCCGGCGGCGGTGGAGTTGTTGGAGCCGGTGGAGCCGACATTGGTGGTACCGGCGGCGGGCTCGTCGTTGGCGAGGAGGTCGCGGTCGCGGTCGCGGGCTGTCGGACGGTCTCTGAGGACATCTGCAGGATCGGCGAGGCGGAGCTGCGCGGTGATGGGACGTCCTGCCGCGGTGGTCAGCGTCTCTTGGATCAAGGGGAGGAAACGGCTCTCGACCCGCTTGTGGACAACCGAATTGGGCACTCCCAGGACCATCACGTCGGCAGTCAGCGAAACGGGACGCAGGCCTGCCAACCACACCTGCCAGGTCGCCTCGGACACCTGTTCTCGGAGGGATGCTGTGCAACGCTTCCACAGCTCACTGACGTCGTTCACCAGGACCTCCACCCCACGCAACCGTCGTTGTCCACAACTTGATCCACAGGTGTGGAACACCTTGGATCCACCACCACCGCTCCCGTCCTCACGCACCCTCGACCCCTTGGCGGGTCCCAGACCCACCCGCGTAGCGGGCCCGTCCCGCCGATCAGACCCATACGCCGACCGGGCCCATGCGCCGACCGGACCCGTCCCGCTTTCGATCACCCCCGCCTGCCTCGATAGGGGTGTCTGGGATCGCGACGGTACACCCCGGTCCCGCCAGAGACGAACGGAATTCATCCTTCCTGCTCGCGGCGACAGGATGCCTGTGAGGGGTGATGCGAGAGTGAGCCGTGCCACCGGCGGGGCTCGACTAGTGGCCGGAGCGAATCTCGCCTAGCATCGGATGTACCGCCGTGGCGGCCACGAGAGCACACCCGAGGAGACACGATCTCTCGGGGGAATCTTGACGGTGTGACCCGCACAGGGGTTCGAGCGCTCTCGGGCGACG
Organism: Actinomycetes bacterium; assembly: GCA_021799915.1. Next base: position 22,175 of record JAJYZN010000006.1, on the reverse strand, counting down.
AAGCCCTCTGGGAAAGATCCCAGCCAGGGCGCCACGAACAGGAAGCGATGACAAGGAAGGCCTATCCAGGTGAAGCGAACGTACCAGCCGAATACGCGTAAGCGGGCAAAAACCCACGGCTTCAGGCGCCGGATGTCCACTCGGGCGGGGCGGGCGATCTTGCGGTCGCGGCGGCTGAAGGGCCGCCGCCGCCTGACGGTCTGAGCGTGCCATGTCCGGACCGCGGGCAGTGGGAAGGATCCGTGACCGGAAGACCTTCGACCAGCTCAAAAGACCTGAGGGCCGGGGGCGCCAAGGGCCGCTCAGCGCGAGCTACGTCCGAAGCGTCCATGGGCGTGATGGACCCGACCTGTGCGTCGCGTACGCCGTCGGTCGTCGGTGTGGCAACGCCGTGCAGCGCAACCGAGT
>JAJYZN010000006.1:0-21757 GCA_021799915.1 Actinomycetes bacterium | reverse complement strand
GGGCGGCGGTGGGCGCGGTCGCTCCGGTGACCCGCCCAGGGTGCTACCTGTTGCACTGGCGGGAAGAAGGCTCTGAACAGGAATTTTCTGTGCTGAAAGACAGCGTCGCCTACGTGATGGGCCGGGCTTCTGACCCGGACCGCATCCGGTGAGCGCCACGGCGTCACAGAGGCGGCAGATCGCCGGAGAGGACGTAGCCGGTGGGTTGACCGCCGCCACCTCATCGGAAGCCATCGGGCGCTCCCCTCACGTCCGAGGCCCGTCAGCGGCAGATGCCGGTGAGGCATCGGCGCGACGCAGCGGCGCGCAACGGGCGGCCCTCGGGATGATCCGCGCGTACCAGGCACTGAGATCGGGCTCGCCTTCCCCCTGCCGCTTCATCCCGTCGTGCTCGGCGTACACCGCCGAAGCAATCGAGCGCTTCGGCCTGTGGCGCGGCATGGGGCTTGGACTCCGCCGGATCGGCCGATGCAGGCCGTTCGGCGGCCGAGGTGTCGACCTCGTGCCCGACGAGCTCCCCCGACCCTCTTCGAGGAAGGGGCACCGATGACCGTACTGGTGGGACTGGTGCCCATGCTCGCCGAGAACTCCCTGTTCAAGCTGATCGGAGAGATCTTTCACCCGCTCTTCGTGATCATCGCCACGGTGCTGGCGTACATCTACGCGGTCATCCCCAACTACGCCGTGTCGATCATCGTGCTGACCATCCTCATCATGGCCGTGCTCACCCCCCTCACGATCAAGAGCACGCGATCCATGATGGCCATGCAGGCGCTCCAACCCGAGCTGCAAAAGTTGCGGCAGAAGTACAAGGGTCCGGAGAACCGAGAGCAATTGAACAAAGAGATGATGCGTCTCTACCGGGAGCAAGGCGTGAGTCCGACCGGTGGCTGTCTCCCGATGCTGATCCAAATGCCCGCGCTGCTTGTCCTTTACGACATCATTCGAGGATTGACGAACACGGTATCAAAAGGGCAGGTGATCTCGTACACTGGGAAGAAGTGCTTGGCTAAGGTATGTGCTGATCCCAGGTATATACCATCGACTTCGAAAATGCATGCCGACCTGGTAGCGACCCCTGGGATAATGAAGTCGTTTGGCTTGAACTTGGCGATCAAGCCACTGACACATCAAGCGCATTGGTTCGGCTACATACCTTACATGGTGCTGGTTGCTCTTGCAGTTGGGCTGCAATATTTCCAAATGTCTCAGATGACGAAACGGAACAAGGCTGCAGCGCAAATGAACCAGCAGATGCAGACGATGCAGAAGGTTATGCCGCTCATAATGGCATATATCTATTTCCTCGTTCCTGTCGGAGCAATGCTGTACATGATCGTGTCGTCGGCGATTCGGATCTTGACCCAAGACCTCATGTTCCGCACGGGTATGGTCCAGCAGGTCGGAGCGAGGGAGATCTCCGGGGGGAAGAGCGCGGACCAGGCGGGTTCGTCCAAGTCGGGACAGGGCAAGCCCGCGAAGGGGATTGTGGGGCAGGGCAATGCAAGGGCCAATGCAGGACAGGGCAAGCCCGCCTCGACGCGGCCCGGGGCGCGCAATGCAGGGACTGCCGCAACGGGCGGTGGTTCGGCCGAAGGAAAGGCAGGCGGAAGACCCGACGCCTCGGCCGCCGGCTCGGCCGCCGCTGGGGGGGACGGCGAAGACGACAAGATCGCGCAGCCCGCTGGTGACGGCACAAGCGGAGACGCCGGGCGTGCCGGTGGTGATTCTGGATCGGAAAACAGCGCAGGGTCGAAAGCACCGAGAGCGAAGACCAACGGGCAGGCGCCAAAAGTCCCCGGTGCTCGACAGGCGGCAAGCAACGGAAGGCGTCGTGGCGGCTCTGGGGTGAGAAGCCCGAGTGCCGGCAAAAGCAATGGCAGCGGGGCGGGCAATGCAGCGGGCAATGCAGCGGGGCAGCAAGATCAACCGACCAAGGCCCATCCCCGGTCGAAATCCAAGCGCACGAGAAAGGCTCGTTGAGAGGTGGAGTGGGTAGAGCTCACCGGGATATCCGTGGCCGCAGCGAAAGAGGCTGCGCTCGAACAGTTGGGAGTCGCGGAGAGCGACGCCGAGATCGTGGTAGTGACTGAGCCGCGGAGCGGTCTCTTTGGCCGGGTTCGGGGTGAGGCGAGGGTTCGGGCCCGGGTGAGACCTGTCGGGCCTCGGCCGAAGCGAGGAGGACGCCCATCGCGTGACACCAGGCGAACAGGGCAGGATCGAGGAAGCGGTGGCCAAGGGCGCGATCGTCAGCGCCGCGAGAGTCAGGGGCGTAGTCAGAACGGACGCAACCGCCGTGGCAACGGGAATGGCGAAGGAGCACGGTCGGGCGGTCAGAGCGCCTCGGACACGTCAAACAATGGTGGCGCGCGCGCTGCTCAACGGAACAAAGCCCAAGGAAGGACGGAGCGGGGCACCGGCGACGCCGAGAGCGCTGGCAACGGTCGCCAACCGGCGGACGCGCAAGGATCTCGGCAGAACGGCGAACGAGGTGCCAGTTCAGCCTCAACGATCTCACCGTCTACCAAGGCCGGGAGGGGAAGGGGTCGCAAGAGAGGGAGCAGAAGCGATGGGGCTGTTCGCTCTCCCGCTGGACGTTCGATGGAGCAACAATTCGATGGGAAGGGAGAGGATCAGATGGCAGAGGCAATGACCCTGGACGAGCAGGCAGCGGTAGGGGCAGAATTCCTGCGAGGACTCGTTGAGGCCTATGGGCTGGATGCGACGATCGAAACGAGGATTCGAGATGCCGAGACGGTGGAGCTGGCAGTAGACGGTGAAGGACTGGGCGTACTGGTGGGGCCGAAGGGCGCCACCCTGGCAGCACTTCAGGACGTGACCCGCTCAGCCGTCCAGCACAGGTTTGCCACCCGCACCGACCGGATACTGGTGGATGTTGCCCGATATCGAGAGCGGAGAACCGACGCCCTGCGCCGCTTCACCGAACAGGTTTCCCGTGAAGTGGTCGAGTCGGGGGAGGAGCGCTTGCTCGAGCCCATGTCAGCAGCCGATCGGAAGGTCGTGCACGACATGGTGAACGAGCTGGACGGAGTCAGCACCCGCTCGGAGGGTGAAGATCCGTACCGCTACGTGGTGATTGCTCCGGCACCCTGAACCGAGCCGGCGAGTATTCGGCCGGACGTGAACGAGGGCAGTCCTCACACGATGCCGCCCGCTGTAGGTGGACAATTCTGGTTCACAGAGACGACTTCCACACGCTGCCTTGTCGACGTGCTCGCTCGTGCACGGACCCTTGGTTTTCTTGGACCTGGTCCGAGCGAAGTCCACATTGCCCATAGCCTCGGCTATCTGGCCGCTCTCGTCGGGTCTGGAAGCGTCGAGGGTTCGAGACTCGGGCAGGGGCAAAGACCTTACCGTGCTCTTGACCTGGGTTCGGGTGGAGGTGTCCCGGGTCTGGTGATGGCAAGTGCATCCGACCAACTCTTCATGGTGCTCTTGGAGAGCTCGCGCCGACGCGCCGACTTTTTGCACTGGGCGCTGGAGGAGCTGGGTCTGTCGTCCAGAGTTGAGGTTGTCAGGGGACGGGCTGAAGAGATCGGCCGGGCGAGTACCCACCGTGGAGCTTACGATGCCGTCGTGGCGCGAGGGTTTGGGCGCCCTGCCGTGACGGTCGAGTGCGCAGCACCGTTCTTGAAAGTCGGAGGATGCCTGGTGGTCTCGGAACCGCCCCGCTCCCCTCAGGCTGGCACTCCCGGCGGGTCTGGCACTCCCGGCGGGTCTGGCACTCCCGGCGGGTCTGGCACTCCCACACAGGCTGGCACTCCCGGCGGGTCAGGTTCTGGCACCAGCCACCGCCCGCCTGCCAGCCATTGGCCGGAAGTGCCGGAAATGGCAGGTGACGGTAGTGATGACTGGAGCGATGACCCGGGAAGCGACGGAAACGCCAGGGATAGCAGCGAGGAACCGAGCAAAGCCGCGCACGACGACCCGACCTCTCCGGACCGCTGGCCGGCGGACAAATTGGCGGAGCTTGGTCTCGAAAGGGCCGAACGGCTGGAAGCCGCGTTCACCTACCAGGTGCTGAGGCAGCGGTCGCTGTGCCCGAGCTCATATCCCCGCCGGACCGGTGTTCCAGCGAAGCGACCACTCTACTGACCGTTTCACTGCTTGGCCGATCAGGTGACCCACGACCGTTCGGGGCCACTCGACAGGCGGGACGCAGTTCGGATGAGCGCTAGGGAATGCTACGAGATGGTAGAAGGCTTACCGCTCTCCTACACCTGGTCCCGAGTCACCTCCCGTGGGCGACACTCGAGATCTCGGAAAGCTGTCTTTCGCGGCGCATTCACGGCGCTACGATCATCGCTGGAGACAGGCAGGTACCGCGGATGACTCATGATCTCCAGAGCTACAGGTGACCACCCGGCTGGCATTCGCTGGGCTCCTTCCGCGGGAGCGCCCACCTGGCAGGAGCGCGTTGGTGTCGGAAGAACGTTTCACGTGAAACCTTCGTAGGCAAGGAAGGGCGAAGGGCTGATGAGCGGACCCTCCGCCATGTTCCACGTGAAACACCTGGTCATCCAAGGGGGGCAAGGTGCCGATGTACCGAGCAACAATCGAAATATTGTCCAATTGAGAGCGGATACTTGACCAGAGCTACTGGGGAGGCAAGGATATGGGGGTGCCGAACCGCGCTCGCAGGCTTTCTTGATGCGAATTCGGAGGAAAGATCGGGAGGAGCCGGTAGCGGCTGGTCAGAGCAGCGGACCCGTAGAGGTTGCTCATGAGGAGCCTTCGAGCTCCGTCCTCGAATCGCCAGACCGCGCAGCTGCACCTCAGGTTCCTCCTGGATCTCTCGATGCCCCTGCACCTCCAGGCTTCTCGCAAGGGGAACGAGGCCCAGAGGGTCGAACGGTACCCCGCGACGAGCCTGGAGAGCCGCCTGGAGAGCTGCCCGGAGAGCCGCCTGGACAGCTGACAGAACAATCGGCGAGTGGTTCCGTGACGGACATTTCTGCTGGAACGAGTGTTCCCGTGCAGGACGAGGCGCCGCCGCAGGAGCCGCTTCAGTCGGAGGATGCTCAGCCAAAGGCAGTTGAAGCTCCGTCGCAAGAAAACGAGGGAAAGAGGGTTGGGCCTCCACCCAGCGAGCCTCATCGCAAATCGCCGGACATGCAGTCCGGCGAGGCCGCAGGCAACGTACTCGGGACTCCGAGTGCCAAACTTCCGCGAGTCTTGGCAATTGCCAATCAAAAAGGGGGAGTTGGCAAGACGACGACCACGGTGAACCTCGGCGCAGCTCTTGCCGAGTTGGACTACAGAGTGCTGGTAGTGGATCTTGACCCCCAGGGAAACGCGACCACTGGTCTTGGTATCGACGCTCGGAGTTTCGAGATCTCGATGTACGACGTCATCATGCGAGAAGCAGCCCTGGAGGACGCGGTCGAACCAACCAGCCTCAAGAACCTCTTCGTCGCTCCGGCTACGATCGACTTGGCGGGTGTCGAGATCGAGCTTGTGCCGGCCTTCAGTCGCGAGCTGAAGCTCAAAAGGGCGGTCGACAGTGTTCTCGAGGACTTCGACTTCATCCTCGTCGACTGCCCGCCTTCGCTTGGGCTCTTGACGGTCAACGGGCTCGCGGCCGCGTCAGAGGTACTTGTACCAATCCAGTGCGAATACTACGCATTGGAGGGTCTAGGACAACTGCTTCGCAACGTGCATCTGGTCTCGGCCAATTTGAACAGTGCACTGAAAGTGACGACGATCGTGCTCACCATGTATGACGCACGGACCCGCTTGGCCGTGGATGTCGCGGCGGAGGTGCGACAACATTTTCCTCAGCAGGTCTGCCGAAACGTGATCCCGCGTACCGTTCGGTTGTCCGAAGCGCCGTCGTTTGGCCAGCCGATCACCGTTTTCGATCCGACTTCACGTGGGGCAATCGCCTATCGTGAATTGGCCAAGGAGGTGAGCAATGGCGCGACGAAGCGGACTGGGCAAGGGACTTAGCGCACTTATCCCGACCGAGGTCGCAGGTGACCGACTCTCGATGCTTCGAGAGGTTCCGCTGTCCAGCATTCGTCCGAACCCTCTCCAACCCCGGGCGCACTTCGACGAAGAGGCGATGGCGTCCTTGGCAGCGTCGGTGAAAGAGCTCGGCGTGCTCCAACCACTCCTCGTGCGCGAGGTGGACGCTGGCAACGAGAGCTACGAGATCATTGCCGGCGAGCGCCGATGGCGTGCCGCCCGCCGGGCGGGTTTGCAGACGATCCCAGTATTGGTCAAGCCCTCGACCAGTGATGTGCACAGTCTCGAGCAGGCCCTCGTCGAGAATTTGCATCGGGCCGATCTCAACGCACTCGAAGAAGCAGCCGCGTACCAGCAGCTCATCGACGAATTCGGTCTGACCCATGAGCAGGTCGCCACCCGAGTTGGAAAGAGCCGAGCAGCGATCACGAACACCCTGCGGCTGCTTCAGCTTCCCGCAGGTGCCCAACGGGCTCTCGCCGACGGTGCAATATCGGCTGGACATGCGCGTGCGCTCTTGGCCACTCCGGATCGCGCACTCCAAGAATCACTGGTGCAGCGCATCGTGGCCGAGAATTTGAGTGTTCGAGCGGTTGAAGATGCCGTCCGCGGTGAACCAGACCCAAGCCTCGATACGGCGGCTTCGCAGCTTCGGGATGATGGTAATACCCTAGGTACTACCGATCGCAAGAGGCCGATACGCGGTCTTCCCGAACCTGGTGTGCTGGAGTTGGAGGAGCTGTTGTCCAGCCACCTGAACACGAGAGTGAAGGTCGAGCTTCGCAATCGGCGAGGTCGCCTGGTCGTGGAGTTCGCCACCCTGGAAGACCTCGAGCGTATCTACAGGGTGATGGTAGGGGAGGGCAGGATGGGTGCCTCCCCTGGAGCAGAGGTCGAAGGCTAACCAGAAAGGACGCTGCGTCGCTTCTCCGAGGGAAGTGAGTATTCCCTGGTCAATGGGCTATTGCGCCACAGGGATCAAGCACTGGTTTATCGTTATCCACAACCTGTGCATGACGTTGTGGATTGTCGATTTCTTCTTCAAGTCGAGGAATTTTTCACCTTTGCGTCACCGAGTCCGTCGCGCAAAGTCGTGCGGTGTCGCCGTCGCCGTCGTGCCGTGCGGTGCAGTGCGGTGTCGCCGTCGCCGTCGTGCCATCGCCGACGGTGTCGAGTGCTCACTGCAGCCTCTCAAGCCCCTCGGCCCGAGAGAGAGGATGCCTCAGCTCCAATCGGCGCTCGCCCATCTCGAGAGCGCGGCCACCAACGCGTCTGCGAGAGCCGCGCCGTGCTCGACGACTGCGAGAGCCGGTCCCAATTCGACCAAGACGGCGGGCATCCGCGTTTCACGCAGGACCGGTACCGTCATCGCCCGGATACCGCCGTCAGGCAGCCCGAGCGCTCGCGGGACTTCGCGTTGGACGAGCTCGGCCAGAGACCTCCCACCCGGAGACTCGTAGCGGTCGTTCCCATAGAACCAGGTAGTGCACCCGGAGCGTGTCGCGTTGAGTTGGAGACCCACGTAGGCGTTGACGTCCGCTGTATTGGCTTGTGCGGCCCGGACCGAGTCGTCCGGGTGGTGGAGCGGAGTCACACGGGCACCGGCCAGTACGAGGCGGCGACGCAGTGCCCGGACCGCGGTCGCCAGGCCGCCGGCTTCGCCGACGGCGATGTGGCGCCCGGCGAGGGTGGGTGGCGCCCGGCGGAGCTGCTCTCGTGCCATGACCGCCGACACCACCTCGCTCCCTCGTTCACGGGCCCGGACCCTCGCGAGCTCGAAGAGGGTGGTCGAACCGACGATCCCGTCTTCGGGCAGCCCCGTATTGCGTTGGAAGTCCGAGACGGCGGTCGCCGTCGCATCCCCAAAGATCCCGTCGACCCTGCCGGCATCGAACCCGAGGGCGCCCAGGTTCTGCTGGAGCTCGGCGACGTCGTCGCCCCTCATCATGGGTGTACGCCGGTACAAGAGGCGATCGCCTAGACAAAAACCGGCCTCTAACAGGGTGTTCCAGGTCTGACGTCCGCAGACGCCGTCGACCCGCAGCCCTCGTCGGTGCTGGAAGCCCTCAACCGCCGTTCGCGTCGCAACCCCGAAGTGACCCGACGGATCGGCGCTCGAGTCGAACCCAAGCCCAGCGAGCCGATCGCGTAGTTCTGTCACAGCGGGTCCGTGGTCTCCTTGCCGAAGGGGGAGAGGGTCGGTCGTGACCGGTGAGGCCGGGACTGCCTCGACCGCTTCCCCACCCGAGCGCGCATCCGGCGATCCCCCGGGCGGCCCGCCTGGTGTCTCAGACAGTCGCTGGCCACGGACTTCGGAATCAGGATCGGCGAGAACCGAATCTGACGCATCGCGGCGGAGATGCGGCTGGGTCAGCCTCCCGTGGGAAGGTAGGTCGCCAGCTCCTGAAGGAGTTGACCCTTGGGTTTCGCCCCGACCAAGCGCACCTTCGGTTCGCCCTCGTGAAAGAGGATCAGGGTGGGGATGCTCATCACGTCGAAGCGCCGGGTGACGTCGAGGTTCTCCTCGATGTTGAGCTTGCCGATCTCCAGCTTCCCGGCCTGCTCCTCGGCGATCTCCTCCAGGATCGGGGCGATCATTTTGCACGGCCCGCACCATTCTGCCCAGAAGTCGACCAAGACGGGAACATCCGAGCGCCTGACATGCTCGTCAAACGTAGCGTCGTCCAGCGTCACAATCTTCCCGTTCGCCATTATCCCTCCTGGTCCCCCCGTGTGATGCACCAGGGCTGCTCCCCTGGGTGCTGTGGTTCGCTGGTTCCAACACGAGAATCCTCGCACCTGTTCCCGCCTGGCGATATCCGGCCCCCCGAGGGGCCTGGACCGGCCAGTTGGAGCAACGGCAAGCCGTCACGAGGCTCGGCGTGATCAGGTAGCTCGGGCTTCCAGCCATCGCTCGGCGTCGATGGCCGCCATGCAGCCCGAGCCGGCCGCGGTGATCGCCTGGCGGTAGATGTGGTCTTGGACGTCCCCGCAGGCAAATACGCCTTCCACGCTCGTGCGCGAGCCGCCGGTCGTCTTGACGTAGCCGTTGTCCAGCAATTCGAGCTGCCCAGCAAGGAGCTCGGTGTTGGGTCGATGTCCGATCGCCACGAACACACCGTCCAATGCCAGCTCCGACTCTTCCCCCGAGACGGTGTCTCGGAGGCGCACCCCACGCACCTGGTCGTCTCCCACGACTTCGGTCACCTGGGTATTCCACCGAAAGGAAATGACGGGGTTGTCCAGCGCGCGCTCCTGCATGATGCGCGATGCACGTAACTGGTCTCGCCGATGGATCACCGTCACCCTGGAAGCGAATCGAGTGAGGAAGAGCGCTTCCTCCAGGGCAGAATCCCCACCGCCGACAACCGCGATCTCCCGTGACCGAAAGAAGAACCCGTCGCAGGTCGCACACGTCGACACCCCATGGCCGAGAAGACGATCTTCCCCGGGCACACCCAGCATGAGGGATTGCGCTCCGGTCGCGACGATCAGGGCATCGGCGGTGTACGTCGGCTCGCTCGCGCCGGACCCGCCTACCCAGACTCCGAATGGCGAGGTGGTCAGATCGAATCCGGTCACTTTCGCCGTGACGAGCTCCGCGCCGAAACGCGCTGCTTGAGCCCTGATGGAGGTCATCAGCTCCGGCCCCATGATCCCCTCGGGAAACCCGGGGAAGTTCTCGACTTCGGTAGTGAGCATGAGCTGTCCACCCGGCTGATCGCTGGTCGACGAGGGCTCACCTTCGATCACGACCGGAGCCAGCTGCGCTCGCGCCGTGTAGACGGCAGCCGTCAGACCCGCGGGACCCGAGCCTGCGATCAGCAGCGAGCGATGTTCGGTCATCTGCTCGACACAGCCTTACCCGTGGACCGACTTCGAGCGGGTCGAACGTCGTGACCAGGCCGCGAGGCCCGCCAAGGTGAACACCGCTCCGAGCACGGCGTCGGAGATCCAGACCCTGCCACCGAAGGCGTACACGTCCAGAATCCTGACGAGCCCGATCGAGACAAGAACCAGGACCACCAGCGAGAGAACGGCCACGATCAGTCCGAAGACGACGACGCGAGCAGCGAGGAGAAGAGGCCGGATCGCCCGGTCGTGAACGACGTCGGCGACCAGGTCCACCAAGTCGGCGGCTTTGGACGGCCAGTCTGCGCCCAACCCGCTTCCCGTGGGGCCGGACTGCGCCGTCTCAGCCGTGGGCTCGGGCGACGACGCGTGGGAGGCAAGGCGGTACCCTGCGTCCGAGTGCCGATCAGCGTCCGTCGTCATGGCCGAGAGGATAGTGGGACACGGCACCGATGCCGGCGCTGCCGGCAATCCGGCGCCACCGGCGCCGCCGGCAATCCGGCGCCACCTGCGCCGCCGTCGGGAGCGAGCAGGAGCCCGGTACGCGGCCAGTACGAGCCCGGTACGCATGTCGCCGCGCCAGACGTTCTGACCAGTGTGTCTTCAGCTCGGCGGCAACTGGTAGCAGATCCCGATCGTCTCAGGCCCGGTGTGCGTGCCCACCACCGGACCGAGGTTCACCACGACGAGCTGATGAGCCACCGTGATATCGCTGAGCGTCGACACCACGGCGTCGATGTCTGAAGCCGCGCCGTTGCAGACGGCCAGACGCTCGAGAGGGGCATCTGCCCTGGGCTTGGCCGCCAGGTACGACAGAGCACGGGCACGGGTCCGCTGCTTGGACTCCTCCTCGACCATGCCATCTCGCACTTGGATGACGGGCTTGATCGACAAGAGGGAACCGAGCATGGCTGCAGCCCCACCGATCCTTCCTCCCCTCTGGAGATGGTCAAGGGTGCCGACGACGCCATAGACCTTCGTTCGACCGATGAGGTCTCGCACAGTCCTGACGACCGCGTCGGTGTCGGCGCCTGCGGCCGCTGCCTCGGCCGCAGCGATGCAGAGCAGTCCCTGGCCCATGGTCACCGACTCCGTGTCGACGACCTCGACGGGGATCCGCCCCGCCATCGAGGCGGCACCGGCCAGCGCAGACTGGTACGTGGCCGAGACACGAGACGAGATCGTGAGGCACACAACGGCGTCAGCACCCTCGGTCGCCGCTCGTTCGTACGCTTCCTGGAACGCTCCGGGAGACGGAGCTGCCGTTTGAGGGAGTGCCGCGGTGCTGTGGCAGCGCTTCCAGAAGTCGGCAGGGGTGAGATCGCGGCGGTCGAGAAACTCTTCGTCGCCAAATCGAATCGTGAGTGGTACGACGAGTATGGAGTTGACGTCCGCCAGCTCTTCGGTCAAGTCACATCCGCTGTCGGTCACAATTCGGACACCGGACATCGTCAGTCTCCCTCCCTTGCGCCGCCTGCATCCCGCACGTCTTGTCCTTTCACTCCCAGTGCAACTCGGTGAGTGATCTCCCGAGTCGCGGCAACCCTGGGCTCGCGTCGGCACCATAGCCTGTCAGCGAGCAGATCTTGGTGGACGTTCGCACCTGCTCCTGGCGCAACGCGTCGGTTGATCGTCGACCGCGACCCCGAGGTCTCGGCCGCCGCCGCGGACATCCACCCGCAGGGAGCGCATGACCGATCGCGCGCTGGTCCCGTCATCGGTAACGAAGGTGACACCGCGTGACCGGCAAAACCGGTGGTGACCGACTCGCATGTGCTCGAAATGCTCGAACGCCACCGAGTAGCGCCGGTGTGACACATCGACGTGCCGCGCCAAGAGATGCCCAAGTGCTTATCGACGCGCTCGCCGGCCAAGCCGTGGACCTCCGACCTGGGAGTGTTCGCCAGACGGCATCTGCCACCTCATGGCGCGGGACATCGCTCGAACTTCGCGAAGCCGATCCGCCCGGAGGGGCGGCTACCGGACCCGGACACCGTGATGAGGCGAGGTCGGTCTCAGGCGGGCCGAGCTACCAAGACCGGGATCTCCCGGGTCGTGGAGCGTTGGTACTCGGCGTAGGGGGGGTATGCGGTGACGGCCCGGTCCCACCACAGCGCCTTCTCCTCGCCGGTGACCTCACGGGCCTCGGCGTCGAAAGGCACTGAACCATCTTGGATCACGAGAGCTGTCGGGTCGGCCTTCAGGTTGGCGTACCAGGCGGGGTGGTCTGGTGCACCTCCCTTGGAGGCGACGAGTGCGTACTCACCGCCATGCTCGACCCGCATGAGACCGAATTTGCGGATCTTGCCGGTCTTCCTCCCGCGAGTGGTGACGATGATGATCGGCATCCCCGTGTCCCTCAAAGTGTTGGCTTCACGCCCGCCGGACTTCTCGTAGGCCTCCACTTGCTCGCGGACCCAGGCTTGCGGGCTCGGTTCGTACTCGCCTTCGAGCGCCATGCAGCCGACTCTACCGGGAACCACTCGGATCCCCGCCGGTCACCACCGGGGTGTGTCGTGGGCAACGAATGGCTCCTGGTTCGAGCCTTGGCAGGGGCCCTGCGGGCCGCCCCCGAGCACCTTGCAGCTTCGGCGGCGGCGTGCATCGGCATGGTGCATCCACGAGCCGGACGCAAACCCGCCTGGTTGTGACCATCCCCCCGCTGGCCGGACACCTCGAATAGGAAGTAGTCACGCCAGTAGTGACCGAAGACCAACCGGCGCCGGTCCGCCGGCGAGGGAGATACCCGAGAGGGTTCCGCCGTGACGCAGCGGCGTGACCATCGTCACGGTGACGGTCACGCCGCCAGTGATCGAGCCAAGAGGCAACGTCGAAATCCTGACGGGCTTCGAGCACCAGTGTGGCCGGCGACGGTGACCGGACAGTCGAGGCTCCCCGTGCCAAAGGCCTGGTGGCCTGCCGAGCCCAGCTCTCGCTCCTGAGGCCGGCCTGGCCCACCTGTCCGCCGCCCAGCGGCGGGCCAAATCCAACGTCGAGCACGGTCTCAACGGAGCTTTCGTTCTCGGCGGATGTTCCAAATGGGGGCGCTTCCGGGTAGCTCGACTATAACTCGGGCAGGATACCTGTCCCCTCTGTCATCAATCGTAGATGTCGCGCCGGTGGCCCATACGAAGGACAAGCACGACGAGTTCACCATCGTTGATCTCGTAGATGATCCTGTAGTTGCCGGTTCGCACCCGCCACTCACCCGATCCGCCAACGAGTTGGGTGGCGGCCGGTGGTCGTGGATCAATAGCCAGCAACTCGATGGCCGCTTGAATCCTTCGCCGCACATCAGGATCGAATTTGCGGAGTTGGCGTGCCGCCGAAGGCACCAACGTGACGTTGTACGTCACCGCAAACCGAGATCGGCCTTGACCTGCTCCCAGGGAATCGGCGCCTCACCGGTGGCCCGCATCTCGGCGCGGGCTTCTTCGGCGGCACGGACATCAGCCATGTCTTCAGCCAACTCCAAGACGGCATCAAGGTCATCGGCATCGATGACAGCAGCTATCCGCCTTCCTCGCCGAGCGAGGTAAACCGGAGTGTGCTCGGAACAGGCGAGATCGATGACCTCCGCCAAGTTCCGGCGTGCCTCGGTGACGGAGACTGGAACTGCTTTCGACATGTACATATTGTGCCACGAAACGTCGTGTTGTACAGGAGTCGGCACCGCCGCCCACCGTTCCTACACACTCAACGGAACGAAGTCCCGCCTTGTGGGTGACCCCGAACGGTCTTGGGCCTGTGGGTGCCGAGAACCCATCCCTCAGGTCACGGGACCAGTCAGTGCACCTGGCCGGACGCGACCGCTGGCGCCACCGGTAGTACCATACGTTCGTGGAGAAGACGACGCTGTACCTGCCGGAGGACCTGAAGGTGGCGGTCAAGCGGGCTGCTGCAGAGCGCGGCGTATCCGAGGCAGAGATCATCCGCGAGTCGATTCGAGTGTCGGTCGGCGGTGTTCGTCCTCGCCCTCGTGGTGGACTGTATGCGAGCGGGCAGCCGATCGCCCGCGATGCCGAAGAGATGCTCGCCGGCTTCGGGGAGCGCTGAACGGTGCCGGCAGTCATCGTGGACACGAGCGCCCTGCTGGCGTTCTTCGATGCCTCGGAGCCTGACCACGACGCGGTATCGGAGGTACTTGGTGCGGCCGCTGTCCTGGTCGTCTCCCCGTACGTCGTGGCTGAGCTGGACTACCTCGTCGCAACCCGCCATGGGGTGGACAACGAGCTGGCTGTGCTCGACGAACTCGCTGGCGGTGCGTGGAACCTGGCCGCTTTCGGCGAGGATGAGCATCGCCGCGCTCATGGGGTCATCGCCAGCTACCGAGACCAGCAGATCGGCGTGGCGGACGCATCGATCGTGGTCTTGGCTGAGCGGTATCGGACGCGGACGATCGTCAGTCTGGACCGCCGGCACTTCGGCGTCCTCCGGTCGCTCGACGGCGGCCACTTCGAGGTGCTCCCGCAAGTGGGTTGACGGGGCGCGAATACCTCGCGCCGTGGCGGGGTTTCTATGGAGGTTCGCTATCCCGGTCGCCGCGTTGAATAGGGCACGCGCCCAGGGTTTCATGACAGCGGACCTGCGCCTGGAAAGAGGTCTTCTCGTCAGAGGAGACGACGAAGGCGCCGTCCTCCAAGGGCTCACCCTCCCAGGCCCCGGCGTACAGCTCGAGCACACGAGACGCCTTCGCCTCGAAGTCGGGGTCTCTTGGAAAGATCCGGGAGCGGTGCTGCCAACAAGCCGCAAACATCGTGGCCTGGACTTGTTCTCCGTCGACAGGGTGTCGCTGCGTCGCCTCTACGTCCCGTCTTCGTCCATCACGACACGCGACGGATATTCGTGGCCGGCATCATGACGAACCCCACCTGGGCGTGGGTCACCCAGGTGGCTCGCAACGTGACGGCGGAGCTCTGGGATGCCGGCATCGACGTCACCTCCTTCTTGCGCGACCCGGACGCGAAGTTCGCCTTTGCCTTCGACGCGGTGTTGCAAGGCGAGCGTGCCCCGATCCGGCGAAGTCCTGTCCGGGCCCCCGACGCTGGGTGCGAACGGTCTGATCAGTGCACCGACCGTCTCTTCATCGTGAACGAACGTCACCTTTGAGGTGTGGCCGACCGCTACGTGCGCCACGGTGCCGAACACCGCCCCCTGCGGGGCCTTGTGGGATGCATGCGCCGTCGCCTCGTGGAAATGCGACCTCATCGACGCCAGCGAGGATCACACGTATCCGCCGCCACGAGGCCCTGAGCGGGCCGATCAACGAGTATCACGCCGCATGAGCTGTCCGGACGCGTTTTCGGACCTTATGAGCCGGTCGCCCATTCAGGCCTCTGAACTGGACTTATCTGGCGCGCTCGGAGGGATTCGAACCCCCAACCTTCTGATCCGTAGTCAGATGCTCTAGTCCGTTGAGCTACGAGCGCTCGTATCACCGGCCGTCCGGTGGCAGTTCCAACCCACTGGTCAAGCCGGGCGTCCGCATGCCCTGCGTGCACCCGCTGCCGGTGTCCAGTGTACCCGGGCTGGACTCGCGCCCAAAAGCCCCCGGGCAACCCCGTCGCACCCGGAAGCAATCCAGAGCCCACAGTGACAGCGTCAGCCTGCGGTGCCCCCCATCCCTTCGACCTCTGCCCGGATGCGCTCGAGCGTGGTGGTCATGCCGGCCCGGTTCGTCTTTCCGCGTGCCCACCCCAGCAGCGCCCAGTACACGCGCATCATCGGCGTGTCTGCGAGCTGGAACGATTCGGTCACGTCGGTTCCGTCTCCCTGAGCCTCCATCCTGTACGACCACACATTGAGCGGCCTGTCCTTGGGTCCCACGCCAAATGAGAAGACTCTGCCGGGCTCGCACTCGCGCACGGTGCACGTCGTCCAGTACGTGGGCCCCTTCCCATTGCGCTTTACGTGCCCTCGAAATCGGGCGCCGACCGCCGCAGCGGTGGCACCATCGAGCCACTCGGCCTCGAAGGTCTCGGGGCTATAGCTGCCGATACGAGTCACATCGCTCACGAGGCCCCAGATCCGGTCAGGAGGAGCCTTCATGTGAACGGTCACAGAGTCCTTCATGTGCCCAGCCTACGAACAGAAGTGGCGGGTCACCCCTTTCAGTTCGGTTCGCGACGAATTTCCCTTTGCCCTGCAGAGTCTCTCGTCGCCGGATCGCACCGAGGAGAGTCGGTGAGAAGGCGTGCGAAGGCCGGCATGACAAGGGCGTCACAGCCCGAGGTGGCGGTCCTCCCAGAGCTTGATGCCCCCGAGGATTCCAGCTGCGTTGTCCACGAGTGAGGTGCGTTTTGCCAGATCACCGAAGTCGTCCTTCTTGATGCGGGTGGCATTGCCGCCGCCGACGTAGAGGTGATCGTAGAAGAAGAGTGCGTCAAGCGTGTGAAACGCCTTCATCGCTCGCCTTCGCCAACGCTGGTCGCCTGCGGCCTTCCGTGCTTGTTCGCCAAGCTGTTCGTTGTACGTCTGTCCTTTGCGGAAAGGCTGATGCGCGATCTCCAGGTGTGGGAGCAACTGACCATCCAAGAAGAGCGCGGTGCCGAAACCCGTGCCAAGGGTGATCACGAGCTCGAGCCCGCTTCCCGCCACCACGGCGAGCCCTTGCACGTCGGCATCGTTGGCGACTCGGGTTGGGAGGCCGATCGCATCGGTCAAGCCGCGGGCCAAGTCGAAGTGGTCCCAGGCCTTCGCCAGCTCGTCGTCGGTCGGACTACCCGGACCCTTTTCGGTCACGAAGTGGGGAGCGCTGAGGACAAGCCCTTTGCGGACCATGCCGGGGAAGCCGGCAGAGATCCGGTCGGCACGCGGAAGGTTGCGGACCAGCTTGGCCAAGGTCGGCACCATGCCGCTCTCACCGTCGGGAGGCATCGGGTAAGTCGTGGCCTTGCGTACCCGATCGGCCACCATGGTCCCGGAGGCGTCGAGCACTGACGCTTTGAGGCCGGTCCCCCCGATGTCGATGGCAAGGGTGTACGGCCGAGCAGCAGGCGAGTGCTCCTCACCCCGAGATCCCAGCAGTGCTTCTGGGTCTTCGCCCGAGCCCGCCATGTCCATTTCTCCACTCTGCTTCACGGATGGAGCGTACTCCCACCCCTCGCCCATCCTTGGCCGGGCATTCCCGAACGTCCGGTCTCGCACCCGACTCCACAGCACCTCGTAGCGTGCGAGGCCCCGTGCTGCGCTCAAGCGCGCAGTGTGCACGGGATCGCGCGACGCAGTCGTCCTCCCTCTACCCTCCTGATGGCGCGCATTGCATGACCCCGGTATCGTCGTCGCCCGTGACCGACGAACCCTGGCTACTGGACGCATGCTCACTGGTCGACGCATTCCGGGCCGGGACGATCACCCCGACCGAAGCGCTCGAACTCTCGCTCGCCGCAATTGAACGGTCGGATCTCAACGCGGTGGTCAACGTCGACGAGGAGGGAGCTCGTGCTGCCGCAGCGTCGGCGGACATCGACCTTCCCTTCGGTGGGGTGCCCATCGGGATCAAAGAGCTCGATCCGGTGAAAGGGTGGCCACGAACCGAGGCATCGCTCGTGTTCCAGGACAGGGTGAGCGACTTCGACGGGACGATGATCGCCCGCCTGCGAGCCGCAGGGGTGGTTCCGGTCGGCCAGACCACCGCAAGCGAGTTCGGCGGCATCAATCTCACCTACACCCGCCTTCACGGCGCCACCCACAACCCGTGGCAGCACGGCCGCACGCCGGGCGGTTCGTCGGGTGGGTCGGCGGCCGCTGTGGCCGGAGGTCTCCTGCCCATCGCCACCGGCGGGGACGGAGGAGGGTCGATCCGGATCCCGGCGGGCTTTACCGGTCTCTTCGGCCTCAAGTCAACTTTTGGCCGCATCCCCAAAGGTCCCCACACCGAGATCGAGCCCCTCACCGCGGTCCTTGGCTGCTTGAGCAGGTCTGTGCGGGACGTGGCTCGGTGGTTCGACGTGTGCAATGGCGCCGACGAGTACGACCCCTTCAGCCTTCCACGCGTCGAAGGATGGGAAGCGGGATTGGGTACTCACGACCTCTCCGGGATGCGGGTCGTGGTGTCCCCCGACCTGGGATCTGCGTTCGTCTCGAACGCGGTGAGAGCCAAGGTGGAGGAAGCCGCGTCGGCCCTCATCGCTGACGCCGGACTGCGCCGGGTCGAGGTGTCGGTGCGCGTCCCGAGAGGCGGGCTCGAATGGGCAATGGCCGGGACCTCCAGCCTGCTGGTCGGCCTGGGGGACCGCTATCCGGCCTGCGAACAGGAGCTCACTCCCGAGATCATGTTCGCCTGCAACATTGCCACCCGTCACTTCGACATCGACATCGCCAAGGGGGTGGAGCAGTATCGCAGGGACTGCATCCAGGCGATGGGCGAGCTTTTCGATCAGGTCGACTTCGTCATCGCCGCGACCAATCCCGACGTCGCCTTCGATGCGCAGGGTCCCTTGCCGACCGTTCTCGACGGCGTCGACCTAGCCAAGGAGCATGGATTCGACGTCGCGCTCGGGAACCAGGGAGCGCTCACTATCCCGGCCAACACCACGGGGAACCCCGCCGTCGCCATCCCGGCCGGAACCGTCGATGGCTTGCCGGTGAGCATGCAGGTGATCGGTCGCCACCACGCCGAGCAGCTCCTCTTGGAGTTGGGGCACGTGGTCGAGCGTGAGCGCCCCTGGCCCCTGCTGGCTCCGACAGCTCCGCGCTGACGGGCCACCGAAGCTCACCGCGACCACCGACGTCACTGCTTTGGTCCGGCACGGCTTCTCCCCTATCGGCCCGAGGTGCGGGCCGGCCCTGCCGCCCTCAGACAGGAGCTGCTGCCCTCAGACTCGGGCCGGCCCTGCCACCCTCAGACTCAGCCCGGCCCTGTCGGCGTGAGAACAGGCTCAGGCCGGTACCAGCCGCACCGGCAGCTCGGCCAAGCCTCGCAACACGACGTTGCTCCGGTACTCGACCTCCCCAGTCGCGAGCTCCACTTTCGCCGCCCGGCGCAGCAGCTCGGTCAGTGCCACATGGGTCTCGAGACGAGCGAGGGGCGCTCCGAGGCAGTGGTGGATCCCGAACCCGAACCCGAGGTGTCGATTGTCCGAGCGCGACAGGACGAGTGTGCCGGCTGTCTCGAACGCCTCGGGATCTCGGTTGGCGGACGCGATGAGCAGGACGGCGAACTCGCCGCGACCCAGGACTTCGCCGCCGACGCGGATGTCGTCGGTCATCGTCCTGCCCGTGAGCTGCACCGGCGACACGTAGCGCAGGAGCTCTTCGACCCCGCTGCGCGCCAGCGTGGGATCGTCCCGCAACGCCGACATCTGGTCGGGATGGTCGATGAGCGCGAGCACGGACCCGCCGATGAGGTTGACCGTCGTCTCGTGCCCGGCGACCAGGAGCAGGATGGCCGTGGAGAGCAGCTCCCCTTCGCTCAAGGTATCGCCCCCGTCCTCTGCCAGAGCGAGTTGGCTGAGGAGGTCGGGACCGGGATGAAGCCTCCGGTCGGCCAGGAGCTCGAAGAAGTACTCCGCGAATGCCACCAATGCGTCCATCCGGGCCTGCCGGACGTCGTCGGTGAGCAGGAACTCGGGGTCGAGCCCCCGGGCGAGCGCCGCGGACCAGGCCGGGAACCGAGCCTGGTCAGCCGCCGGGACACCCAGCATGTCGCAGATGATCCGTACCGGTAGCGGGTACGCGAAGTCGGCCACCGCGTCGATCTCGCCGCGCTCGAGCCCTTGGTCGAGCAGCTCGGTCACGATCTCCTCGGTCCGCCCCCGCAGGCCTTCGACCATGCGCGGCGTGAATGCCTTGGAGACGAGGCCCCGCAGCCGGGTGTGGTCGGGAGGGTCACGGAAGAGGAAGGGGCGATTGTCCCTCTCGGCCTGGTCCACCATGTCGCTGATGACCGACGCCCGCTCCCGGCTTACGGCGAAGCCATCGGGCAGGCGTTCGGGGTCCAGGTGCGAGCTGTCGGCGGACGCCCGCCGGTCGCGCAGGACGCTCAGGCAGTCGGCGTGCCGGGACAGCACCCAGAACCCCCGCGGGCTGCGGTGGATCGGGGCCTCCGATCGAAGCCGGTCGTAGAGCGGCCACGGGTCGAGCGCGTACTGCACATCGATCGGGTCGTAGGCCGGCATCCCTTGGAGCGTACCGCCGCGGAGCATGCAGCCTCGGAGCGGCGGCTGGCGTCGGTGCGACCCGCCCCGGGGGCCATCGCGGCGAGCGTGGCGCCGATCTGCTTGCGACGGAGTGCGATCTCAGTCAGAATTCCCACGAGCGCAAGCAAAGGGGGCTGGTTCGTGGACGACGACGAGGGTGCTCCGGCGTCCCACACCGGCCTGGACTACCGAGCCGCGGAGCTGCGGGCCGAAGCGCAGTCGGTCGATGCCATGGTGCATGCGCTGGTCGAGCGCCTGTCGGGGATCCCCGGACTGGTGATGAACGTCGCCTACCGTCACGCCCGCTGGCGCCGGTTGGTCGGGGATGTCCCGTTCGTCAACGACCTTCACCGCCGCGCCGACCCGATACGGAATGTCGCGGTCACCGTCGGCGCGATCGAGTACTGGCTTCGCGTGACAGGCGGAGCAATTCGATGCGGTACCGACACGGTCGTGGCTGGCTCTGGCCGGACCACCCAGGAGGTCCCGTTCAGCCGATGGGCCCAGGCGCTCTTCGAGTCGCTCACGCAAGAGACGCGCGCTCACCGCGACGCGCTGACCGCACTGCGAGAGCTCATCGAGCAGAACAGATTCTGATCTTCCAAACGACCACTCAAACCAGTCAAGGAGCAACGAGCGTGCCGATTTTCGATGGTCACAAGGACAAGGGCGTCCAACGCCTCTTCGTCGAGATGCCCGACTCCGAGAAGAACAAGATCGCCTGGAAGTGGCCCGACCATCAGATCCCGCAGCACTCCCAAGTGAACGTGGACTTTGACTACCAAGCGGTCTTCACCAACCTGGGTCGGGTGATCGGTGTCCTGGGGCCGGGCCGGCACATGCTGGGCGAAGGTGCTTCGCTCGCCCTCGGGTGGCTGGTGGACCGCCTGACCGGAGGTGACTACTACGACGCCGAGCTCTACTTTGTCACCACCCGGGACATCGCCGACCTCAAGTTCGGCGGTCCGGTCGACAACCTGGTGGACGGTCCGACCGGCCTCGTCGTCACGGTCCGGGTCTTCGGCGAGCTGGCCTTCCACGTCACCGATCCCACGACGTTGCTCGCCAAGCTCATCGGAACGGATGGGGTCGAGGACTTCAACGGGGAGATCTCCCAGTGGGTGTCCGACCAGACCCTCGCCGCCATCCGGGTGGTGCTCCCGGACCTCGTTGCAGCGCACGGGGTCCTGGCCATGGGCCAGCTCCAAGAGGACACCGCCCGGGCCGCTGTCGGAAAGGCCAACGAGAAGCTCACTCCCTACGGCCTGGCGATCACGACCTTCGGTGAGCTCAACGTCAACCTGCCCGACGCAGACGTCCAGCAGATCAAGCAGCTGGTGGCCACGCGGGCCTACACGTCGATGGCCGGGTCGTTCGACAGCGCGGTGCGAGGGGAAGCGGCCCTCGAGATCGCCCAGGGGGTGGCCGCAGGGAACGTCGGAGCTCAGCCCGCGATCATGGCTGGGATGATGATGGGAGCTCCGATCGCTCCCGCAGTAGGTCCGGTGGCTGCGGCCGCGGGTCCGGCAGTTGCCGCGGTTCCGGCTCCTTCAGCATCGTCGGTGCCCCCGGGGCAGTACTGTTCGCAGTGCGGGACCACCTTGGCGCCGAGTGCGCGGTTCTGTTCAGGCTGCGGAGTCCCCGTCGCCGCACCGGCCGTGCCTCCTGAGCCGGGAGCGCCTCCTGAGCCGGCAGCGCCGCCCGTCGCAGGTGGCCAACCTCCCGGCCCGGGCTATTGGATGGCCTCGGACGGGAATTGGTACCCACCCGAGTCGCTG
>JAJYZN010000139.1 GCA_021799915.1 Actinomycetes bacterium | reverse complement strand
CGATGAGCTGCGTGCCGGGCGCGTAGATGGCGTTGACGTGAGCCGTGTAGTCATTGGCATCCCGGTACTCGCCGAGGACGTTGCGGTGCCGGATGGTGTTGTGCTGCTGGCGATTGTGAGCGGTCACCACTCGCACTCCGTGGAGGCTCTCGGACAGGTCGGCCAAGACGTTGGCGATACCGTCTCGGACCCGAAGGTAGCCGCGCTCGGAAACGTTGCGAAACCAAAGTGAGAGCACGGTGAGCGTCGGGATGATGAGCACCACGGTGATGAAAGCCAGACGCACGTCTTTCACGAACAGGATTACCGTGATGACGACCATGGTGAGGGCTTGGATCGAGAATTGCGCCAGTCCGTTCTGGAGCAGTTGCTGCAGGTTCTCGATATCGCTGGTCATCCTCGCCATCACGACGCCGGACTTCTCTTCGGTGAAGTAGTCCAACGACAACCGCTGGATATGCGCGAACACCCTGATCCGGAGGTCATGCATGACGCCTGCGGCGAGCCGCCCGGTGGTCTGGACCTGCCATCGCTGTGCGAGTGCGGTGATTCCTACGAAGACGAGATAGAGCACCGCCATCCCGAGCACGATGCTGAACCTCGGATGATGCAGTGTCATCCCGTCGTTGATGGCGATCCCGGTCAGCTCAGGTCCGGCCTGCGTGGCGAGTGCCACCACGACGATCAAGATTGCTCCGGCAAGGAGGAGGCGAGGGTACGCGACCAATAGGCGCCACAGGGTCAGGATCCGTCGTTCGGAGGGGTCCTGCAGATGGGAGAAATGTGCCCGGGGCTGGCCATGGTCGGGCTCATCGGCCAGGAGTTCGTCCACCCCGGCTTGGAGCTCGGAAGGAATACCTCCGAACGGCAGGCTGCCGATAGGGGCACCGGCTCGTCCGCCGCCGCCGATCGGCGGCCCGAACCCGCCACCTCCCCATGCCATCAGCGCACTTCTCCCGTGGTCTCGGCGAGATCGCTCTCGAGGTCGCCATCAAGGGATGGCGCGGCGGCGCCCTCGCGCGATGCGGCCTGCGCAAGCACCTCGGCGTACAGCGGCGTGGTGGCGAGAAGGCTGGCATGGGTGCCGTCGGCCACGATGCGCCCCCCGTCGAGCAGTACGACCCGGTCAGCCAAGCTGATCGTAGAAAGCCGATGAGCGATGACCAACGTGGTCCTCCCCACCATGAGCCTTCGCAGCGCGTTGTGGATCTCGAGCTCCACTTGGACGTCAATGGCGCTGGTGGCGTCGTCGAGAATGAGGATCGGGGGGTTCACCAACAGAGTTCGGGCGAGAGCAATGCGCTGGCGCTGGCCCCCCGACAGCGTGTAGCCACGCTCTCCGACGACCGTGTCGTAGCCCTCGGGAAGGCGCCGGATGAATTCGTCGGCTCCGGCGGCGACTGCCGCTGCGACGACGTCTTCCATTGGGGCAGTGGGGTCACCGTAGGCGATGTTGTCCCGGATGGAGACCGAGAACAAGAATGGCTCGTCCAAGACGATCCCGACCCGTGAGCGCAAGCTGGACAAGGTCAGCTCCCTCACGTCGTGACCGTCGATCCTGACCGCGCCTTGGTTGACGTCGTAAAAGCGGAGCAGCAAACGGGCGACAGTTGACTTGCCCGACCCGGTACGACCGACGAGCGCGACCGTCTCACCTGGGCGGAGATGCAGGCTGAAATCGTCGAGGATCAACGCGTCGGCGTCGTGTGATCCCGTGGAGTAGGAAAACGCGACTTGGTCGAACACGACGTCTCCGCGGCAGTCGACCAGGTCCACTGCATCGGCGCGATCGGTGATGGTCGGCTGTTCGTCGAGGATCTCGTAGATCCTGCTCGCCGACGCGGCAGCACGCTGTCCCATCATGACGATCATCCCCAGCAGCATGAACGGCGCTTGGAGCATGAGGAGGTAGGAGTTGAAGGCAAGGATGGCCCCGATGCCCAGATGCCCGTGGATGACCATATAGCCACCGAAGAGGAGCACGAGCGCCAGACCCGACTGCGGAAGGTTCTGCATGGCCGGCGACCACCGAGCCTGGAGATCCGCGTCTTTGACGTAGCTCCACCGGACTCGCGCCGCCGCTCCCGCCAGCTCCTGGAGCTGCTGGTCTTCGGCGGCGAACGATTTCACGACTCGCACGCCACTGACGTTCTCGTCCACGATGGTCGCGACTTCTGCCAGACGCGCCTGGATCAGCCAGGAGACCGGGAACATCGACTGGCGCATTTTTACCGCGGTCAGGTACACGAAAGGCATGGTGGCCATCGCGACGAATGCAAGGATGACGTTGATGGAGAGCATGTAGGCGAATGCCACGACGGCAATGGAACATTGGACGAGGATCTGGGGAGCGAACGTCATGTACATGTTCACCGATCGGATGTCGGAGTTCGCCCGTGAGATGAGCTGACCGGACTGGACCCGGTCGTAAAACGGGAACGACATCTTGGTCAGATGCTCGTAGATGAGCGCGCGCAGGTCGTACTCGAAGCGGTATGCCGTCTCAAAGAGGAACAGGCGGGCGATGTACCCGGTGATCCCACTGACCACGGCCAGCGCGACGACCCACCACACGTAAAAATGCAATGGCACGGTATGGCTCACGATGGAGTTGTCGATGGCTTTGCTCAGCAGATCGGGGGTCTGCACTTGGAGCACCAGCCCGACGAAGGACATCGAGAGCGCGGTGATGAACATGCCCCGATGCGCTTTCATCACGGGCAACGCCCTACGGAGCCAAGACTTCGACTGGTCTGGATCGATCCGGGCCCGGGGGGCCGGGTAGCGAGCCACCTCCGCCATCGGGATAAACGGCGAAGAAGGGAGCGGATCCCCCTCGTCATTCCTTCCGGCAGCAGGAGATGACGTGTGGTCGGCGGGCTGGTGCTCCCGCCGGCTCGGGGTCAAGTTCTTCCCCCTGCCTGCTTGCGATGGGCCAGCATCGCTTCTCGCCAGACAGCCAAGCCATTGCGTGCCCGCTCCTGCGATCGTTGACTTCCGAGGCACGAGATGATCTCGTCCAAGCGCCTGTCCACGCTGCTATCTGCGCCTTTTAGCGCCGCGCGTCCCGCCGGAGTGAGTACGTGGGCGACGTGCCGGCGGTCGGTCTGATCATGACGTCGCTCGACCAGCCCCCGAGCGACCAGGCCATCAACGACGGCAGTGACGCTTGGCGGGCTCACGGCAAGCCGGTCAGCCAGAGCTGAAGAGACGCTCGGCCCGTGGTCCAACAGCCACAGCACTCGGTACTGCGGAAGGGTGAGGTCAACGGTGGCCAATCCCAGTTCGATTTGCTTGGCCAGCCACGCCGCAGTGCGACCGAGATGGCGGTCTCCCCCTCCTGCTTCCCCTGGTTCCCCTGGTGGGGACGGGGCGGTCATCCCGGGCTCACCGCACGCGCCTTCGTCAGGCGCCAAGGGGCAAGTCTTTCGAGATCCATATGATTAGAGTATCGAATGAAGAAGGTGGTCTTCCAGTGGCCGGGCTCCGGTGGGTTCGACGCTGCCGAGTATCCCGGCGATCCCGGCGATTCCGGCAGTCCCGTCACGCGAGACGCTGTTCTGGTCCGTAAGCGAGATGCCGGGAGCCACCAGCACCGTGATGGCTGTCGTGATCGGGCCACGAGACCGATAGCTGATCAGTCCAGTTGCTCGAGGAGCTCGCGGCAACGCTGGGCACTCGATGCCACCTTGGCGCGGAAATCACTCATGCGAGCCAGCTTGACGTCGAGCTCGGCAGCAAGAGACTCGTTGAGATCGATCGCTTCGAGGAGGAGGGCACGCTGCTCCTCGCGCGCAGAGGAGGTTCGCAAGCTCTTCTTGGCGCGGTACCGGGCGCGAAGGTCCTCAAGCCGCTCTTCGGAATCGAGAAATCGCTTGATATCGTCCAAGTTCATTCCGAGCACACTGCGAAGCTCCAGAATTCTCTCCAGGCGAGCAAGGTCCTCCTGCCGATATCGACGCTCACCTCCAGGCGTGTGCCCTGAAGGAGTGAGGAGGTCAAGCTCTTCGTAGTAGCGCAGCGTACGGGCCGACACCCCTACCCGGGCTGCCGCGTCTCCGATGCGTAGGCCCTGATGGCCGTCAGGATCATTTCGGTCAGCGGCTTTCACCGTTGGCTTGCGCCGACCTGAGCGGTTGATCGCGTCGGTTTCCTCGCCGGCAGGAACTCCTGCACTTGGAGTGTGTTGGACCTGTTCGCCTTCGGAGCTCGCGCCTGCGACCCGCGCCCTTTTGGGCTGTGCGTCTCCAGAGCGGGGATTTTCGGCTACCGTACTTTCGGAAGCAGTATCCGTTCGTCCGATGCCCCTGGAGGAAGAGGTGCGAGGGCCGAGTGCGCGGGTCCTGCGACTGCTGGCAGTAGGAACGCTCGCCTGATCACTGTCACGAGGCCCGAGCGTGGTCTGTGTGGTGCGACTGGTCGGTGACATCGTCCTTCAGTCCACCAAGAAGGGTTCGGTCTTGGCAACCGCTTCCTGCGCCGGCTCAATCTCCTGAGCCGGCGCAGATGCCGTCGGTTCAGATGCCGTCGGCCCCACGCCCTTCACCCCGGGCTCTTGATAGTGGTACTTGCCGCCCCTGAGCAGCGACGCGACCGCGCCGAGCACGCAAACGACAGCCGCGAAGTCGAATGCCTTGGTCAGACCCGAGCCGAACGGCCCTGAGATGAGGTGGGGGAAAAAGGATCTCCCGGTGAGGTAATGCTGCTGGGCAACGCTCAGGTGGCTGAGCGTGCTGGTCCCGAGAAGGGTTGCCATCGGGTTGTATCCGAGGAACGCCGCGAACAGGCTCCCCACCGGTGGGAGGTGTGACACTCGATTGGCCGTTGCCGGCGAGATGCCCTGAGCAGTGAGCCCATGGAACAGCGCGGCAGGAAGCGTTGCCGCCAGCCCCAGGATCATCAGCGTGAAGAAGATCCCGATGGACAAGACTTGAGCCGAGGAGTTGAACGTGGCAGCCATTCCGGCGCCAGCACCTCGCTGGTTCGCGGGAAGGCTGTTCATGATCCCGGTCTGATTGGGCGCGATGAAGAGCCCCATGCCCACCGAGTTGAAGAAGATCACCACTGCGAAAACCCAGTACGAGAAGTCCACGGGAAGCGCCTGGAGAAGGAGGAAGGTGATCCCCACCAACAGCAGGCCCCCCGTCGCGAACGGCCTCGCGCCGTAGCGGTCGGCCATCACACCACTCAAGGGTCCGGCCACCAGGAACCCGACGGTGAGAGGCAGCATGTAGATCCCGGCCCATAGAGGGGTTGAGCTGAAGCTGTAACCGTGCAAGGGGAGCCAGATCCCCTGGAGCCAGATGATCAGTATGAACATGAGACCGCCTCGGCTGAGGGATGCCAGTGCACTTGCCGTGTTGCCGGCCGCGAACGCCCGTATGCGGAACAGGGTGAGCCGGAACATCGGCTGGTCGACTCGGGTCTCGATGAGCACGAACACGACCAGCAGCGCCACGCCTCCAAAGATCTCGCCGAGGACGCTTGGGCTCGTCCACCCCATCGTGTGGTGGCCGTAGGGGAGCAGGCCGTACGTGATCCCGACGAGGATGAGAACCAGCCCTACTGCGAAAGTTACGTTTCCCCACCAATCGATCTGTGCCCGAGTGCGTACTCCTCGCTCTTCGAGCTTCAAGTAGGCCCATACGGTGCCGAAGAGACCGACAGGTACCGAGACGAGAAAGACCAGATGCCACTCGACCGGGGCCAGGAGCCCACCCAACACGAGGCCGATGAACGACCCGGCGATCGCCGCGACGTTGTTGATCCCGAGCCCCAGCCCCCGCTGGTCGGGAGGGAAGGCGTCGGTGACGATAGCTGACGAGTTCGCGAAGAGCATCGCGCCGCCCACCCCTTGACCGACGCGCATCCCGATCAGCCACAGCGCTCCGGATGAGCCCTGGAGCCACGTGATCGAGAGCAAGATCGAGAACAGCGTGAATACTGCGAAGCCAAGGTTGTACATCCGGACGCGCCCAAACATGTCTCCCACTCGGCCCAAGGTGACGACCAGGACGGCCAAGACGACCATGAACCCCATGAGCATCCACAGCATGTAACCGGTGTTCGAGGGCGTGAGCGGATCCAGATGGATACCCCGGAAGATCGCCGGAAGGGCGATGAGCACGATCGACTGGTTGATGAAGACCATGAGGGTGCCGAGGGTGATGTTCGACAAGGCGACCCATTTGTATCGGCCGCTGGACCGAGCACGACCTGCTTCACCGCCGGGCGCGCCATTTCCAGGCACGAAGCGGCCGTTGTGTGGCGCCGACGCGCCGTCCGCCTTTCCGGGGTGCTGCCCGTTCGCTGCGGTCCGCCGTGCCACGGCGAAAGTATAACGTTCACGTAAAGGTTAGACGACATCCTCGTGCAACGTGATCTCCACGGGATCCAGCGGCTGCCAGACCCGGTTGCCAGACCCGGTTGCCACGCCCTCAGCAGAGCTCACCCGGCATCAGTGGATCGTCGGGCGTGGAGCGTCGGAGCTGCACGCCGGGGGCGGGCAGGAGGGCTGTGGATCTTCGAGCTGTGCGTAGCGATCCGTGCCCGGGATCAGTCGAGCTCGGCCCCAACGATCGAGACGAACGAGACCATCTCGCCGGGGTAGCCGCCGAGGTTATGGGTGAGAGCGAGCTTTCGGTTACTCCGAACTTGACGCTCGACGGGTGCCTCCCCCCGCAGTTGCAGCCAGCACTCGAAGAACATCCGAAGTCCGGAGGCTCCGACCGGGTGGCCGAAGCTCTTCAGGCCGCCGTCGGGATTGACCGGGAGATCGCCGTCGAGCGCGAAACTGCCGGCAAGCACGTCTTTCCACGCTTGCCCCCTCGCCGAAAATCCAAGGTCCTCCATCAAGACCAATTCAGTCGGGGTGAAGCAGTCGTGGACTTCCGCGAATGCCAATTGATTCCGGGGATCGGTGACACCGGCTTGCCGGTAGGCATCGGACGCAGCTATCTCGCACTCGGGGAAATGCGTGTAGTCGTACTCTGGATCGATGAGACCTGAGCCGCTGCCTGCCGCAAAGGAGAGCGCCTTGATGTAGAGGGGCTTCTCGGTATACCGGTGCGCGTCCTCCGCCCGGACCACGATCGCGGCGGCCGCTCCGTCGGCCACGCCGGCACAGTCGAACACGCCGAGTTGGCCGGCCACCCGGGGGGAGGCGCAGATGGTCTCCTTGGAAACTTCGCGACGGAATTGAGCCCGAGGGTTCCGAGCGCCGTTGTAATGGTTCTTCGCAGAGATGGTGGCCAGGACATCGGCCATCTGCTCTTGGCTCACCCCATACTTGGCTGCGTAGGCGGGCGTCACCATCGAGAACATTGCCGCAGCAGTCAGCGTGCGAGCCGTCCCGTCGTTCGGAGGTAGCGCAGCGTTGAGGCCTTGGTAGCCGCTGTCCTTCACCTTCTCGGCGCCGACGGCCATTGCGACGTCGTATGCCCCGGAGGCAACCGCATACGCCGCGCCGCGGAGCGCTTCTGATCCGGTCGTGCAGAAAT
>JAJYZN010000138.1 GCA_021799915.1 Actinomycetes bacterium | reverse complement strand
TGTCCGTGACAGTGGCACGGCTGGAATACCAGCCGCCCGAGAGGCCCGGAGACGGGCCTCAAGGTCAGTGAGATATTCGCTGATAGTTCGGGGAACGGCACACGTGGCTCTTGAACGGCACGAGTGATCAATGCATGGACCGGGTGGTGACGTCGTACCTCGTCGATCACACGGTGCCCGCCTCGGGCACGACCTGCCACTGAGGTCCGACGTGAGCTGGGGAACAACGCCGGGACGCGCTCACGTCAGGCGAGATCCTTGGTGGACGTGCGAGAGAGGTCCACGAGATCCTCGACGACAGCATCGAGCAGGTTGAGGATCATCGAGACATGACCCTGCCCGGCTACCGGTCGCAGGTGGGGCCGCTGCAGTTGATCGGCCAGCCAGGTGGCATGGGGGACCGGGACCCACAGATCATCGCTCCCGTGCCAGACGGCCACCGGCACGCTCACCGCCGAGAGATCGAAACCCCACTCACTGCCGAGCGCCACGA
The DNA here is from genome assembly GCA_021799915.1 of Actinomycetes bacterium. Next base: position 7,066 of record JAJYZN010000138.1, on the reverse strand, counting down.
GATCGTCGCACCACCCGCCGACCCCGGCTCCGACCCCCCTGGCGAGCGCGTGCCCCAAAGGCACGGAAGCCGAGCTGGTTACCGCGACGACATCGGCTGCGGCCAGTGGGGAGCCGAACACCGACGCCAGGTCGCTCACCAACTCCACTTCGGGGAGGACCTCGGCATCACCGCGGCTCTCCCCGTCCAGCCATCCGGGCTGGCAGCGCAATTGGGAAGATCTGTTCCGCACCTCCTGCTGTGCGCCGGCCATCCCCTGCACGGCAGCGGCGATGGCACTGCCGAATCCGGACTCCGCCTGCTCCCAGACGCCGGCCGCAACGGGCGTCGGCGAACCGAGGGTCGCCACCGCGAGGCAGCGGTCGGCCAGCAGCGACGCACAGGCCAGGGCATGCGGCCCTCCGGCCGACCATCCGAGCGAGAGAAACGACTGGTGGCCGAGCGCATCGAGGACCGCTTCGGCGTCGTGGGCCGCAGCAGCGACGTCGCGTCCCTCCATTCGATCGGACGCGCCGTACCCCGGCCGCGACCACTGCACCCAGCGCAACCCGTGCCGGGCTGCCGCCTCGGCTGCCGCCGGCCACGGAGCGGCGGCGAACGGAATCCCATGGTGGAACACCAGCGGCGTCCCCCATTCCGGTCCGCTCACTTGGACTTCCAGGGTCCTGTTCCCGGCAACCGGCACCTCCACAAGTGCATCGGCCGCCGACCGTCCTTGGGAGCGCACTTCGGGCGGGACGATCTCGTTGAACGACGGCAGCCCATCGGTGCGAGCGTCCTTCTCGGGATCGGGATCGGGTTCGTCGGGGCTCCTGTAAGCGGGCTGGGGAGGCGGTGGAGCGCCCAAGCCGGACGGATGGAGCTCAGGGGGGTACCAGCGTCCGTCCGACGCGACCCACCATCCCGGACCTTGAGGGGTCTCGCTCATCGTACCCTCCCCTCCCCCGTAACCGAGATCAGCGTACGACTATTCGGCCGCTTCGGCCAGCGCTTCGGCCAGGGTCGGATGTACCAGCATGCTCTCGGCGATGTCCGACACCTTGAGCCCGGCCGTGACGGCCACTGCAAGGACCGAGATCAGCTCGGCCGCGTTCTGGCCGACGATCGATCCACCCAACACCACCCCGGTCGCCGGATCGGAGATGATCTTCACGAATCCGCGCGGATCGTCGTTGATGAGCGCCTTGGCGCTCGCTGCGAAGGGGACCTTGGTCACGCGGATCTTGCGCCCCTCGGCGAACGCGTCAGCCTCGGCCAGGCCCACGTCGGCGATCTCTGGCTCGGTGAAGATGGCAGACGCCGCCTTGTCGTAGTTCAGATGCCGGTGAGCGGCGGTATGGTTGCCCATCACGTGCTCGGCGATCTTGCGACCCTGCATGGAGGCGACCGAAGACAGGGGGAGCTTGCCCGACACGTCTCCGGCTGCGTAGATGCTGGCAACGTTGGTCTGGCAGTGCCGGTTGACCGGGATGTACCCCGAACTGTCGACGGCAACTCCCACTCGTTCCAGGCCGAGCTGCTCGGAGTTCGGCAGCGAGCCCACCGCCAACAGGAGGTGGCTCCCAGCCACCGCCCGTCCGTCGTCGCAACGCACGAGCACATCTTGGGCCCCGCGGTCCACGGCAATCGCCCTGGCACCTTTCAGAAGGTGCACGCCGCGACGGAGAAAATCCTCCTCCAGCACTGCTGCAACTTCGGGATCTTTGCGGGGCAGGACCTGCTGTCGGCTGACGATGAGCGTGACCTGGCAGCCGAGCGAAGTGAACATGTGGACGAATTCCACCCCGGTCACGCCGGAGCCGACCACCACCAAGTGCTCGGGAAGCTCCTGTGGCGGGTACGCGTCCCGGGTCGTAAGGACTCTCTCGCCATCGGGTTGAGCCCACTCCGGCACGCGTGGGCGGCTCCCAGTGGCCACCAGGACGGCATCGGCATGCAGCCGGCGCACACCTCCCGGCGTCTCCGCCACCACTACTCCCGGCTCCTCCAGTCGACCGGTGCCGGCAACGAGCTCTACTCCCTGGCTTTCCAAGATCGTCACGAGGTTGTGCTCGAGGCGCGCGGTGACGGCATCGATCCGATCCCGCAGCCCAGGCAGGTCGAGCTGCGCATGGATTGGCTCTAACCCCATTCCCGACGAACGCTCGAGGAACGCTATTGCCCCGCCGGTCGCTATCATCGCTTTGGACGGGATGCAGTCCCAGAGATTGGCTGCGCCTCCGACGATGTCCCGCTCGATCAGCGTGACTTCGGCACCGGCCCGGGCAGCGTGCGTTGCCGCCTGGGAGCCAGCCGGTCCGCCGCCGATGATCACGAAATGCATGGTTTTTCTTTCTCGCGGTCCGCTCGACGCTCCGCGCGCGCAGCTCAGCCGAGCTCGAAGCGGTAGACGTTGGTCGTCCGGATGGCGAAGCCAAGCCGGGCATACAGGCGGTTCGCTTCGAGACGATCGGGCCGAGAGGTCAAGTCGACCGTCCTCGCGCCGGCCTTCTCCGCCATGGCCAGTGCCGCGCGTACGAGAGCCGATCCCACTCCCCTGCCACGGGCGAGCTCGCTCACCACCACGTCCTCGATCCACACGCGCAGGCCGCTTGGAATGCGGAAGACGACCAGCGTCAACGAGCCCACGATGGTCCCGCTGGCATCCCGAGCAACAAGCAAGCGGGTCGCCGGTGTGCTCACCAGCTCTTCCAAATGAGCAGTTGTGACTGCCGGGGCTGACGAGGAGAGCTGGGGCAGGAGCTGCCTCATCGCGGTCAGCACCTCGTCGTCGAGCACATGGACCTCCTCGACGCCCACCGTGTCCCCGTCAATCACCGCGATCGCTCTCCTGACCGCTCTCCTGGTCGCTCTCCTGGTCGCTGTCCTGGCCTCCACCTCTCCACATCGGCTGGCGGACCCGGTCGTAGAGCACGTCACGGTGCTCACCGGCAATGGCCGCGAAGACGTGCTCACCCCATCGTTCGACGCCGACGAGCGGCGTCGGCAACGCGTTTTGAGAGAACCACCCGACATCGCGGCATTCGAGCGGATGGGGGTGCAGCGTGCCGCCGGTCGCCCGGCAGTAGAAGACGAGCGAGTAGAGCGGCACCCTGGTGAACCCCAAGCGCAAACCGTCGAGGACGGCGATGAGGCGGACAGGCTCCACATCGATCCCGGTCTCCTCTCGGACCTCCTTCACCACGACTTCGGCGGCCGAGTACCCGACGTCACACCAGCCGGTGGGGTACAGCCACACCCCCGAATCGGCTCGCTGGATCAGCAGTAGCTCGCCACGATCGTTCCCGACCGCCGCCCCCACCGCCACCTTCGGGGTGACGTACCCTGGGATGCCGCGGCCCACGTCGTCGAGCCACTCCTGGACCAGACCATCGGCGTCGTCGAGGGCCTCTTCGGTCCCGTCAGCGGCTGCGCGAATGTCGGCGGCGACGTGGAGGATCTCCTCGAAGCGCTCCTTCTCGTAGAGGCTCTCGGTGAACCCGAGCCCGGTCCGAGCGATGGCCGCCAGGCTCTCGCTCCATCTCAGGAGCGTCCGAGTCGGGACAGCCGGGTCCATCAGAACGCCCCGGAGGGACTGGCAGCACCAGCCGTCGGCGAAGTCACTTCCCGACGCTACCGCGCCTTCGACCCATCGCGAGCCCCGATGCGTGCCCACCGGGCGTCCGGCCCCGCTAACCGCCGACCACCACCTTGCCGCACAACCGGCCGTCTCCCGGCCTCTGCCTCCCGCCTGGGCACGCGCCGCACGATGGAGCAGAATGTAACGTGCCCGTCAACGAGGATTGCCGTCACTACATCATGCAGACCACGCCAAGGCGCGAGAAGCTCGAGCGCTGCCGAGTCGGCGCCAACGAGCCGCTGCCGTTTGCGTGTCCCGACGGCTGCGTGTTCTATGAGCCTCGCACCGTCTCGTCGGCCGGGTGGCACGTCGTCCGGGACGACGAGCCTCCGCCCTCTCCCCGTTGACGACCGACCGTTGGGAGGATCCGGACGGCGTCCCGACGCTCGATGCCGGACCGGTGCGATTGCGGCAGTTCGCGCTCGATGACGTACCGGGGATCGTCGATGCGAGCACGGACCCTCTCATTCCCCTCATCTCCTCCATCCCCTCGAATTCCTCGGAGGCTGAAGCGGTCGAGTTCGTCGACCGCCAGCGCCGGTGCCGAAGCGACGGATTTGGCTACTCGTTCGCCGTCGCCGAGACTGCAAACGATCGTCTCGTCGGAGGACTCGGTCTGTGGCTCCGAGACATGGACCAAGGGCGCGTCTCGGCCGGGTACTGGATGCTTCCGCGGGCTCGACGTCAGGGGTGTGCCTCACATGCATTGCGCGCCGCGAGCCGATGGGCGCTCACCGTCCTTGGCGTGCCGCGCCTCGAGCTCTATGCCGAGCCGTGGAACGAGGCTTCGATCCGGACGGCGGAGAGTGCCGGATTCGTCCGTGAAGGGTTGCTGCGAAGCTGGCAGGAGGTGGCGGGAAAGCGCCGCGACATGTACATGTACTCCTTGCTCAATTCGGATCTGCCTTGACCGTCGAGCTCTCCGGCCTCCGCAACGCGAGTCCTTCAGCTCTCCAGCACGTCCCCGAGGAGGTCGACTCGGATCCCCTGCTCGGAGAGCCAGGTCACGGCGCTGTCCACCGATGCCGCTGATCCGTCGAGCTCGCAGATGATCCACCCCTGGCGGTCGTCGACGTTCGCGCGCCGGATGTTCGGCTCCACATCGAAACGACGGACCAGTCGGGCCAGCACCGGCTCCTGCACCAGCGATTCGGGGAACGTGAGCTTCACCCGTACCCTGGTCACCGAGGCCGTCCTTTGTTCGTGCTCTCGGGTCCGCTCGATCCTTCCGGTTCGAGCAGCCGGTTCATGCTGCCGGATCGAAACCCCTCGAGGTCGAGCGCGACGAAGGCGTACCCCGCCGAGCGCACGGCCTCGACCACTTCGGACCGGCGCTCGAAGAGCTCAGCCATATCCTCGTCGGGAACTTCGACACGCGCCGACGATCCATGATGCCGGACGCGTACCTCGGAGAAGCCCAGTCCATGCAGTGCCGATTCGGCTCGAGCCACGCTGCCCAACGTTGCAACGGTGACCGGCGTGCCATAGGGAACTCGCGATGCGAGGCACGCGGCCGCAGGCTTGTTCCAAGTCCTCAGCCCCCTCAGGCGAGACCATGCCCGGACGTCCGACTTGGAAAATCCAGCCTCTACCAGCGGGAACCGTGCATCGCGAGCCTCCGCTACCTGCTGGCCTGGGCGGTGATCACCGAGATCGTCGACGTTCACGCCGAGCACGACGGTGGCTCCTTCGGCCACGGCCAACGGCTCGAGGACATCCATCAGCGCCTCCTTGCAGCGAGCACACCGATTGACGCCGTTGGCCACGTACGCGGGATCGTCCATCTCGGCGGTGAGGAGGGCTTTCCAGCGCAGTCCCCATGCAGCCGCCAACGCCTTGCAATCACGGTGTTCGACCTCAGGCAGGGAGGGGGAGACTGCGGTCGCGCACAGCACCCGCTCAGGACCCAGCACTGACGTGGCCACATGTGCCAGAAAGGCTGAATCGGCACCGCCGCTGAATGCCACCACGACGCGCTCGAGCTCGAGCAAGATTCCTTCCAGTCGGGCCATCCTGTCTTCATCGGCCGCCGTCGTGCCGGCCAGCCCGACGACCGCGCTCACGTGCGACCGCTCCCGGTAGACGCCAAGACCTCCGAGAGATCGCCCACCACCCCGGTGTAGAACGGGCCGAACTCGGCGTAACGCGCAGACGCCTCGTCGAAGCGCATCTGGTAGACACAGTCCTTGAGGTCGTCAAGGTGCACACCGAACAGCGTGACACCCCACTCCCAGTCGTCCAGCCCGGTCGACGCCGTAATGAGCTGGAGGATCCGCCCGTGGAACGTGCGTCCCAGCGCGCCATGGCCGATCATCAAGCGCTTCCGCTCTTCGAACTCGAGGCTGTACCAGTTCTGCCCTGCCTCCCGTCGTTTCGACATCGGATAGAAGCAGTACGCGCGCTTGCCCTCCGGCGGCAGTTGAGGATAGAGGCGTGCCTGCTTCATGGCCTCGGGGACGCCAGCGGCGTACTCGGAGACCTCGGTCACCGACACGTAGGAGGCCACGGGGTCGAGACCCGCTCGCTGCACCTGCGTCTGCAAGTCGCGAAGACCCCAGACATCGGATCCGAGCGCCATCAGACCCACGTCCGCCTTGTGGCCGAGCATGGCCGCGGCGACCACTTGGGTCCCGCGGGCACGGGAACGTTCGCAGGCGTCCTCCACGAGGGCCGCGTCCACCGGCGCTTTCACCCGGCAGAACAGGTGGAGCACGGCCATGCCAACTGACGGGCTGGGGGAGCCGGAACCTGTGGGCGCTGTGCTCACCGCCTCAGCATAAAGAAATCAGCGCCGGTGCGCGGTCGAGGGGCGTCCTGAAGACGCCCCTCGACTCTCACACATTCGCCAAGCATCGTGCCGGGGATCAGTAGTCCTCCATGCCGCCGCCGGGCATTGCCGGTGCCTTCTCCTCGGGCTTGTCGACGATGACTGCCTCGGTCGTGAGGAAGAGCGCCGCGATCGAGGCCGCGTTCTGCAGCGCCGAGCGCGTCACCTTGGCCGCGTCGATCACCCCCGCTTTGAACAGGTCACCGTACTCGCCGGTCGCGGCATCGAGCCCTTCAGCACCTTTCAGGTTTCGCACCTTCTCGACGATCACACCGCCTTCGAGGCCGGCGTTGACCGCGATCTGCTTGAGAGGCTCTTCGACCGCCCGGGCGACGATCCTGGCTCCGGTGGCTTCGTCTCCTTCAAGCTTCCCGCTCCGTTCGAGAACAGCGGCCTGGGCCCGCAGGAGCGCCACACCACCGCCCGGCACGACGCCCTCTTCGATAGCGGCTTTGGTCGTCGAGACAGCGTCCTCGATCCGGTGCTTCTTCTCCTTGAGCTCAACCTCGGTCGCCGCCCCGACCTTGATCACCGCGACCCCTCCAGAGAGCTTGGCCAAGCGCTCCTGGAGCTTCTCCCGGTCGTAGTCGGAGTCGGTGTTCTCGATCTCGGTCTTGATC
>JAJYZN010000137.1 GCA_021799915.1 Actinomycetes bacterium | reverse complement strand
AACGACAAGACTGTCGTCCTCTTCGGCGATGCGAAGGACACTCTCCAAAAACTGGTGGCTGCCGTCGCTGCTGCTTGACGTGATCGCCGGGCTTCAGTCGTCAGCCAATCGGGCGAACACCAGCAAGCCCTGAGAGGTCTTCCTGGTGGTCAGCACTTCCACGGCGACGGTGCTCCGCCCGATGAGGTGTGAAGCGTCGTTCACGACAACCATGTTCCCGTCGGGCAGGTAGCCCACCGCCTGGCGGGGCTGGTTCCCCTCCCTTTCCAGGTCGACGACCAACCCCTGGCCGGGTAGCACCTCGGGCTCGAGCTTCTCGGCCATGAGCCGAAGGTTGGTGACGGCCAGGCCCCTGCGGACCGCCTCGTCGTGCACCCGGGCCGAGCAGGTCGCCAGGCGAAGTCCCAGTCGCCGGGACAGCTCCAGGAGCCTGAGGTCTGGATCTTCGATCTGCGGGAGCTCGTCTGGAGCTACGTGGACCGGGATGCCGCACTCGCGGAGCACCTCTATGGCCTCCAGGCCGCGCCTGGCTCTCCTCGAAGCGGCTGGGTCCGGTCCGGCAGCCTGGGCGTGGACCTCGTCGAGCACGAAGCGAGGCACGACCAACCCGCCGACGAACATCCCCGCTTCACCGAGCACCAGTACCGACCGATCCATGACGGCCGACGTATCGAGGAGCATGGCGTAGCCCGGTGGTGGTTCGGTGGGTGGGGCCAGGATGCGCGAGAGTCCGGCCGCGGCGACCACCTGGCGGCCCTTGGCCTCGCCGACGCGGTAGCCGGACCAACCGCCGATCCAGCCGACGGCCGCCGCTATCGAGTAGGCCAGGCTGGAGTGGAGCACCGCCACCAGCGGGAGGCACAGCACCACGCCGAGGATCAGTCCGGCGATCCCGGTGAGGGTCCCGGCGAAGAGCTCGCCCGGCGGCACCGGAGCCAGGCGCCGGAGAGCCCGACCCTGCTGGCGGGCTATGTACCGGCCCAGCAGCCCACCGACGACATACCCGACGAGCGCGCCCAGGACCAGGCCGGTGACCGGGCCCGGTGAGACGGCGTCCACCGAGTGGCCGACCTCCAGTCCTCCCAGCGCACCCACCAAGACCAGGATCAGTCGCAGGACCTCGATGAAGAGCACTGTTCACGCAGCGTAATGCCATCATCGGCCGGTGTGGCCCCGTGGGGGCGGGTGGCCGGGATCCAAGAAGTTCTCGGGGAATTTGGGGCCCGCTCTTGCGACCGGGCGCCCACCCCACCAGACTGGAGGTCCGCCGTCCGGCCGTTTGGGGACCGGTCGGGCACCGGATGGGGCCGCTCCCACTCGGTGTCGGCAGCGGTGAAGTACAGAGGGGGAGACCTCCGTTCACGGTATCCAGGAGGTCCGCGCCGGCTCGCGGGCCATCGTCACGGGAAGGTCAGGAGTATTCGTGAAGGACAGTCGGCACCAATCGAGGTGCGAGGGGACGGCACACGGGGCCTACCTCGTGCACCCCGACAGCTTGGTGGCGTATCCGTGCCAGGTCGCCGTGACGAGCCGCGGGCTGGCGGCCCGGCTCCTCAGCCCCGCGCCGACGTCCGGTGCGCGTCCTGCTCCTGTCAGCCCAATCCACCCTCCGCTGCACGCCGCCCCCCCCGAGCACGCCGCCCCTCCGACGCCATCGACCCCCAGGAACGTTCGGCCACACGCCCCTTCGGGCCCGTCGGGGGAGGGCGCATGGACCTACGTGCCGTGGTCCTCGTTGTCGGGCTTCTCCGCCGACGAGAGCGAGCTCGACCCCGAAGGACGACCGCGGCAGGTGCTCGAAGTCTGCACCGACACCGGCTCTCTGATCTTCCTCCTGTCGGCACCGCACGTCGCCGAGCTCCTGGCCGAAGTCGGCCGGCGGTCGGCACGTTGGGAGCGATCACGACGTCCGGCGGTGGCGATCGTCGGACGACCGATCGCCGGTGCGGCGCGCCGCTTGGTGGCCGCGCTCGCCGTCGCCGCGGCGTGGGTCGCCGCCACCTGGTACCTGGTCGACCTCGTGGTCCGTGCCGTTACCTCGATGGTGGTCACAGCCCTGGGAGCGTCCTGGCCGGTGCGGGCCGCAGCTCGCGGCACCCTGAAGCTGTCGGCGGGCATCGGCGCGCTCTGGTCGGGACTGCGCACATGGATCGGCGCGACGATGAGGGTGCTGTTGATCCCGGTGGTCGCGCTGGTGAGCCCGGCGGGGAGGACCCTGGCGCGGCTCTCGGCACCCGTGCGGCGCCGGCTGGCGGCCACCTTGGTGGGACTGGTCGTCGCCGAAGGGTGGCGTCGCGGGTGCAGCGCGACCCGGAGCGTGATCGCCGCCGCCGACCGTAGCGTCCGGGCTCGCCTGCGGGCCCACCGCCGCCTCCCCGCCATCCTGGGGTCCGGTGCCCTGGCCGCGACGCTGACGGCGGCGTCGTTCGCCGGGCTGGTGGGCGGCGGAGCCGCGGTCTCTGGTGCCGCCCGCGCACGGTACCGGGGCGGGCTGATCTCCGCGGTGCCCACAACGCCCGGCGCCACCAGCTCGGCCAGCATGATTGCCATGGTCCACGCCATGCAGGGGAAGGGTCAGAAGCCGCTCGACCTGCCGGCGGCCACCGCTCCCCCCGCTCCCGCTCCACCTTCCCTGGCGAACGAGCCGCCGCTGGCCCCCCACGAGGTCTTCGGCTTCGCCCCCTACTGGAACCTGCCGATGAGCACAGGGTTCGACGTGAACGGCTTGACCACCATCGCATACTTCAGCGTCGGCGTGAACGCCAACGGCACGCTGGACCAGAACGGGTCGGGATGGAACGGTTACCAGAGCCAGGAGTTCGCCAATCTGGTCACCCGGGCGCACGCCGCCGGCGACCGAGTGGTGCTGACCGTGAACTGCTTCGACCAGGGCGCTCTGAACCAGCTCACTTCCACACCGGGCGCGCCCGGCACGCTGGCCCAGGCCGTCGTCCACGCCATCGAAGCCAAGAACCTCGACGGAGTGAACATCGACTTCGAAGGACAAGGCGCCGGGGACCAGTCGGGCCTCACGAACCTGGTCACCCAGGTCTCGGCCGCAGTCCACGGGGCCGATCCCCACTACCAGGTGACCATGGACACCTACGCCAGCTCGGCCGGGGATCCGAGTGGCTTCTACAACATCAAGGCCTTGGCCCCAGTGGTCGACGGGTTCTTCGTGATGGCGTACCAGCTGAACCTCCAGTCGGGACCGAACCCGGGGTCCCCGCTCACCAGCTCGATGTTCAGCGATCTCAGCACGGTGGAGCAGTACGCGGCCGCAGTCCCGTCCAGCAAGGTCATCCTGGGAGTCCCGTACTACGGCTACGAGTGGCCCACCGACAACGGCACCATGTCGGCACAGGCCACCGGAGGTGCGACACCGGTCACCTACAGCCAGATCATGGCCGGGGGCACCCCTGTGTACTGGGACCCGATCACCGATACGGCGTGGACCTCGTACCAGGTGGGCGGCCAGTGGTTCGAGGACTACTTCGAAGATCCGACGTCGCTCTACCTCGTGGCCCAGCTGGCCCAGTTCTTCAGCCTCGACGGGGTGGGCATCTGGGCGCTGGGAATGGACGGGAACAGCCCCTCGATGCTGGCGGCCCTGGACGGCTTCGCACCGGCGCAGAAGGTGACAACAGTGGGCCCCACATCGACGTCGGCCAGCACACCGGCGTCGACTCCGGGATCGACGACCACGACGGCTCCGAGGTCGACGATCTCCCCGCCCAAGACCACGCTGCCCCCGACCTCCCCGCCCACCTCGACGCCGGGGACGACCGTGCCGATATCGACCACCACCCCTCCGTCGACCACCACAGTGGGGTCCAACCCCGGGACCACATTCCGGTTCTCGGGGGTGTGGAAGGGACAGACCGTCAACCTCACCTGGCAGGGCGCTCCCACGTCGACGGAGTCGGGCACGCCCAACTACCTCGGTACGCTGACCGGCTTCCAGACGAACGACCCCGCGTACACGTGCCTGGCATCGGGGAGCGGGCTGGCGGTATGGCAGTTCAGCTCCGACGTCGGGGTCGACGTCGTGATCGCCGAGCAGCCCGCGAACTGTGCGGCGGCGACCTTCACCTTCCCGGCCGCCCCGAGCGCTCCCGGCGCCACATCATCATCCTTGTCGAGCGGCACGAACGGGTCTTCGACCAATTCCACAGGGTCGAGTGGATCGAGCGCCCCGTCCCGGGCCAGTCCGTGACCTCCGCCATCCCGCCGGACGGTACCGGGAGCTAGTCCGGGACGATCGCGTCGACGCGGGCCAGGAGCCCGGCGTCGAGCCGGGTGGCACCGGCGGCGGCATTGGCCCGAACCTGATCGGGAGTGGTGGCACCGGCGATGACCGACGACACCACCGGGCGCGAGAGGAGCCAGCCCACGGCCAGGTCCACGAGGGAGCAGCTCGCTTCGGCGGCCATCGCGCCCAACTCGCCCACCACGGCCATCGCCTTCTCGGACATGAGGTCGGCCGTACGCTGGGTGGGCATGCCGGCGATCCGGCTCCCTTCGGGTGGCGGACGACCGGGGCGGTACTTGCCGGTGAGGAGCCCGTTGGCCAGCGGGAAGTACGGGAGGAACGCCACGTCGAGGTCTCCGCACACCTGGAGCACACCACCTGGACCCTCGGGTTCGCGGTGCAAGATGTTGTAGTGGTTCTGGACGCTGACGAACCGGGCTCCGGACCCACCGGCCGCGGTGTCCGCCTCCCGGAGCTGGTCGGCGGTCACGTTGGAGCAGCCGATCTCTCGCACCACCCCCTGGGTCACGAGCTCGCGCAACGCACCGAGGGTGTCGGCAATGGGGGTGTTGGCATCGGGGAAATGGACTTGGTAGAGGTCGATCCGATCCGTCCCGAGCCGCCGCAGGCTGTCGTGGACGGCTCGGCGCACGTACGCCGGTGCGGCCCCTCCTTCGTGGCCTTCGTAGGGGACTCCGAACTTGGTCGCCACCACCACGTCGTCGCGGCGCGGACCGAGCGCCTTTCCGAGGTACTCCTCGCTACGGGTTTCGCCGTAGATGTCGGCGGTGTCGAAAAACGTGATGCCAGAATCCAGGGCGGCGTCCACCACCGCCGTGGTCCGCTCCTGGTCGAGACGCCCGCCGAAGTTGTTGCACCCCAGGCCGACGATGCTCACTTCGAGACTGCCGATTCGCCGCGTGTCCACGTCTCTCCTCCTGCTCGCCGGTCGGGCGGTAGCGTACCGGATGCCTCTGGCGGTGCACGAAGCGCCGCAGCCCGTGAGGCACCCCGACCACCCGAGGAGGAACCATGTCCAAAGATCAAGTCACCATCGAGATAGCCGCTCCGCCGAGCGAGGTGTGGGACGTCGTCGGGGACTTCGGCGCCGTCGGCGAGTTCCTCTCGGGGATCGACACGTTCCGCCTCGAGGGTGACGACCGGGTGATCGGCATGTTCGGCATGGAGCTCCGAGAGCGGCTGCTGGCCAGGGACGAGGCCGAGCGGACGATCACGTACTCGGTGGTCGACGGCGTGCCCGTCGAGCATCACCAGGCCACGCTGGCCGTGGCTCCGGCCGGCACCGGCTCTGTGGTCACGTGGTCCTTCGAAGTGGCACCCGACGAGATGGCTCCGATCTTCGCCGACACCTACGCCAAGGGCCTGAAGTCGCTCCAGGCCCGTTTCGACTGAACGACTACCTGGGTGCGGCGCCCCCGGGCGCCGCCCGCCTCCGACAGGCACACGTCGGCGCGGCGGCGAACGTCGCATAGCCTGCAGTCGACGTGCGCTCTCCCCTCACCCCGCCTCCGGACCCGCCGGGCATCACCGAGCCGACGGTGCCGGGATCGACCGGGGCCGAGTCGGTGCCCCGGGTCCACCCCCGCCGGCTGCCCACCGCCAGCCGGGCCGAGCTCGTCCGGCGGGGCATGGTGATCGGGAGATCGGCGGCCCGCCACTTCGCCCCGCTGGCTGTCCGCCAGGCCCGTGAGGTCCGTGCCGGCCTCCTCCCGCCGGCGACGTTCGCCCGGCCCCTGCGGCTCATGGTCGAAGAGCTCGGCGGGACGTTCATGAAGTTCGGTCAGATGGTCGCCTCGTCGCCCGGCCTCTTCGGAGACGAGATGGCAGACGAGTTCCGCTCGTGCCTCGACACCGGACCGGTGGTGCCCTTCACGCAGGTGCGCCGGCGGGTCGAAGACGACCTGGGCGCGAATCTCGAGGAGGTGTTCGAGGAGTTCGAACCTCAGCCGATCGGGCGGGCGTCGATCGCCGTCGTCCACCGGGCTCGGCTCCGTGACGGCCGTGAGGTGGCGGTCAAGGTCCTCCGCCCGGGGATCGAGCGGGTGGTCGCCACCGATCTGGACCTCATGCAGCCCCTGTTCGACATCCTCTCCCGCCAGACCGGGGACCAGATGGCCGGGTCCATCCTCCAGCTCCTCGACGGGCTCCGCCAGCAGCTCGGTGAAGAGCTCGACTTGCGCAACGAGGCCCGGGCGCTGGCCCACTTCCGCCGGCTGGGACGCGAGATCGACCTGCCGTTGATCGTGGTGCCCGAGCCGCACCCCGAGCTCTCGGGCCCGAACGTCCTCACCATGGAGTACCTGAAGGGCATCCCCATCGACGATCTGGCCCGCGTATCCGAGCTGGGCTACGACCCCGCACCCCTGGTCGAGGCCGTGGTGAGGAGCTTCTTCGTCACGGCGGTGCGGTGGGGGGCGTTCCACGGTGACGTCCACGCCGGGAACATGCTCCTGCTCGACGACGGTCGCATCGGCATCATCGACTGGGGCATCGTCGGCCGCCTCGACCACGACACCCACATGTTCTTCCTGCGGCTCCTCGACGGAGTGCTCGGCGACGAGAGCGCCTGGAGCGACATCACCGCCCACCTGACCAAGACCTACGGGCGGGCTATCCAGGTGGGCATGGGATTGGACGACGCCGAGCTCACCGCGTTCCTCCGGAGCCTCATCGAGCCGACGCTCACCCGCCCGTTCGGCGAGGTCAGCCTCGCCGCCCTGGTGGCCGCACCCCAGATCCAGGCGGCCCGGGGAGTCGGGGTCCAGGCCCACGAGCGGTCGTTGCGCTCGGTGGTCCTGCGCCTCAGGGCCCAGCGCCGCATGCGGCAGATCGCCGACGAGTCCGGCGGGCTCATGTCGGACTTCGACAGGGGGGCATTCCTCCTGGGCAAACAGCTCATGTACTTCGAGCGCTACGGCAAGATGTTCCTGGCCGACGTCCCGATCATGCACGACCGCGAGTTCTTCACCCAGCTCCTGGCCTCGGCGCCGCGCTGACCCGGGGCCGGCCGGCCAGACGTTGCACCGGCAAACTGGAATGTGTTCTACTTTCTCCACGGCGCCCGGAAGGTGCGGGGCATCGACTGCGAGGAGGTGACAGTGGACCAGACGGCGGGAGCGGACGAGGGGGTGCTCACCAGCGCCCACGTCCTCGAGTACCCCTGCTCGCGGTCGGTGGGACCGGTCATCGGTGCCTTCCTCACCGGCTTGCGTGACGGGCGGATCCTCGGGGCGAGCGGTTCGAACGGCTCGGTGGTGGTGCCCCCGACCGAGTACGACCCCGAGACGGCCGAAGCGACGGGCGAG
>JAJYZN010000136.1 GCA_021799915.1 Actinomycetes bacterium | reverse complement strand
AGAGTACTGACCTTTCGTCAATCCATAGATCTGGTTGTTGAACATCAAGATGGTCATGCGGACGTTGCGGCGCAGCGCATGGATGAGATGGTTCCCGCCAATGGAGAGCGCATCGCCGTCACCAGTCACCACCCAGATGTCGAGGTCAGGCCGGGTCGTGGCAAGCCCGGTGGCGATCGCTGGAGCACGGCCATGTATGGAGTGCATCCCGTAGGTGGCCATGTAGTACGGGAACCGAGCGGCACAGCCGATACCCGAGACGAACACAGTGGTCTCCCGTCTCACCCCAAGGTCGGGCATGAGCATCTGCACCGCAGCCAGGATCGAATAGTCACCGCATCCCGGGCACCAGCGCACCTCTTGGTCGCTGGTCCAGTCCTTGCGCGTCGTCTCGGGCACTGCAGCAGTGGTCATCGATCCTCCAGCAGACTGAGAATGGCAGCTTCGATCTCCGCTGCACGAAAGGGCGTCCCACGAACCTGGTTCAAGGATCTTGCGTCCACCAGGTACTCGGCTCGCACCATCCGGCTGAGCTGTCCCAAGTTGACCTCAGGCACGAGCACGCGCTCGTACCGTGCCAAGATGTCACCCAAGTTCGGGGGGAAGGGGTTGAGGTTCGCAAGGTGGGCGTGCGCCACCTTCTTGCCTCTGGCGCGTACGCGGCGCACGCCTGCGGCGATCGCTCCGAACGTCGATCCCCAACCGAGGACCAGCACGGTGGCATCTGCGGTCTCGTCGTCGACCGCCAGGGCCGGGATGTCGCGGACCACGCCCGCGATCTTGGCTGCTCTGAGGCGAACCATTCGGTCGTGGTTCACGGGATCGTACGAGACGTTGCCGCTGCCGTCGGCCTTCTCCAACCCTCCGATGCGATGCTCCAGGCCGGCAACCCCTGGAGGCGCCCAGGGCCGGGCCAGCGTCTCTTCGTCGCGGACGTACGGCCAGAACTCCTCCCGGCCGTCATCGGAGACGTGAGTCGGACCGGTGGCGAAGCCAGGATCGATCGGATCGAGGAGGTCGAGGTCAGGGAGCCTCCACGGCTCAGCCCCGTTGGCCAGATACCCATCGGTCAACAAGATCACGGGCGTGCGGTACTTGACGGCGAGACGGACCGCTTCGATGGCTGCAGTGAAGCAGTGGGACGGGGTCATCGCCGCCACAATGGGCAGAGGCGCCTCGCCGTGGCGTCCGTACATGGCATGCAAGAGGTCAGCCTGCTCGGTCTTGGTCGGAAGGCCGGTCGACGGTCCGCCCCGCTGGACATCGACGATGACGAGGGGGAGCTCCAGGTTGATCGCCAGCCCAATCGTCTCGGACTTGAGGTCCAATCCGGGTCCACTGGTCGTCGTGACGCCCAGCGCACCACCGAACGCCGCTCCGAGCGCCGCTCCCACGCCAGCGATCTCGTCTTCGGCCTGGAACGTCCTCACCCCGAACTCCTTGCGGCGGGAAAGCTCGTGGAGGATGTCGGAAGCCGGGGTGATCGGATAGCTGCCCAAGAAGAGCGGCAGCCCCGAGAGCCGCGACGCCGCGATGAGCCCCCAGGCCAAAGCTTGGTTGCCCGTCACCTGGACATACTCTCCCTTTTCGAAGGGTGCGGCCCGCACCTCGTAGTGGGACTCGAACAGCTCGGTGGTCTCACCGAAGTCGAACCCCGCACGAAAGGCCCGCAGGTTGGCTTCGGCGACCTGCGGGCGGTCCGCGAACCGTTTGGCGATCCATTCGGCAGTTGGCTCGGTCGGGCGGGTGTAGAGCCAGCTCACCAGCCCTAGCGCGAAGAAATTCTTGGAACGTTCGGCATCCCGAGGTTTGACACCGGCTTCCTTGCACACCTCCTGGGTGATCGAGGTCATCGGGACCTCGTACACAGTGAATGCGGCCAACGACCCGTCACCGAGAGGGTTCTGCTCATACCCGGCCTTGGCCAAGCTTCGCTCGTCGAACGCGTCCACGTTGACCAGGACGATGGCACCCTTGGGAAGCGCTCCGATATTGGCCCGCAGTGCCGCCGGGTTCATGGCGACGAGAACGTTGGGAGCGTCCCCGGGGGTAAGGATGTCGTGGTCCGAGATGTGGACTTGGAACGCCGAGACGCCCGCGAGCGTCCCAGCCGGCGCCCTGATCTCCGCCGGGAAATCTGGGAAGGTGGCCAGGTCGTTCCCGAGCAGCGCACTCGACGTGGTGAACCGGTCCCCGGTGAGCTGCATCCCGTCGCCTGAGTCGCCGGCAAAGCGGATGACGACCCGGTCGAGCTGCGTGGATGGATGATCGCTCTTGGTTGCCACGTTCGGCCTCGTCTCGTTTCGTGCCCCGGCGCCCTCGTCCGACGGGCGCGCCACCCGAGAACGCATTGTTTCGGTCTCGTGAACGAGCATACCGCCCACAGGCGCTCCCCCGGTGCTGGCTCGGCGCTGTCTCCGGGCACCGGAGAGGGTCGGAGACGGCAAGCCGACGTCGACCCGGAACTGCGGCCGGGACCCGACGCCGGGTAGGTTCAGGGAGGGAAGGAGCGTGCCATGAGCCAATCCAAAGGGAGCACGTCGCAGCAGAGGCACACCGACGCTCAAGTCGAGCGCACGCACAGTTCCCGTCACCTCACCCGGGCGCTGGCCGTTGTGGTGACCATCCTCCTCCCTGCCGGAGTGCTGGTCGCGGCAGCCGGTTCTCCGGCCTCGGGCACGACATCTCCGGCGCCAGTGCTCACCACCACGGTGACCACCGGGCTCACTCCCGGAACCCCCATCGTGTTCACCGTCACCGGGGAGCCACCTGGTGCAACGCTTGTGGCCGTCGAGTGCACACCCCAGGCGCTCACCATCGAGGAGAATGCCTGCGACGACCGGCGCGATACCACTGTCTTCGCCAATTCGGCTGGTACGGCGCGGGGAACCTTCACGCCCACCCCGGAGATCCAGACGGCAGCCGGTCCCGTCGACTGCACCAGTGCGTGCCTGTTCTCGGTCGTCAGGATCCCGAACTCCGGCGGGATCACAATTATCGGCATCAAGTCCCTGAGCTTCGCGGCAGGGGTGACGCCCACATCCCCTCCCGGCCCCTCCACAGGCCCGCCGACACCCGGCCCGCTCTCCTCGAGCGTGACGATCCCTTCAAATGCGCCGACGATCACGCCGAGCACGCCTCTGACCACCACAGAGACTGCCGGCGTCGCCCCGACACTCGACTCAGCCAATGCGCTCACCGGGCCGAACCTTCCCCTGGCCGACGGGCCCGCACCGCAGACACCGGTGACCGGACAGGGGATCGTGGAGCTCACCCTGGCCGCACCAGGGACCTCGTGGGCTCATGTCACGGACCGTGCTGCCGTCGTGACAGTCACGGTCGCCGGCGGCACTACCCAGCAGATCGTCTGCTTCGCCGGAGGTGCTGCGTTCACCTACGCAGGGTTCGTCGGGACGCTCGCCACCGGCCCCCACTCGGTCACTGTGGCCGTCAATTCCTCGCTGTCGAACACTGGTTCGACCACGCCGTCGGTCGTCGTCGTGAACGAGCAGCTCGCTGTGGTGACTGCGTCGAACCCGTGGTTCGACGCAGTCAAATACGCGCCCGTGGTCTATGGACGGACAGACAGCGCCCATGACGACACGCCGCTTCTCACTTACGTCAGCCAATCCAGCGGCACAGGAGAACAGAATCTCTCCTACACGGGCATCTGGACCCGCGAGGCTCAGGGCACGGCCTTCGTCCCCTTCCTCGAGCTCGGGGAGTGGGGGCGCATGACCGATATCACCGAGACGACCCAACTCTCGGTCTCAGCTCAGGGCACCATCTCGGACGCGATGTACGACGGATGCGAGTGCGGCTCCACTTACCCGCAAAACGAATCGTCGCCGCACGAGGGAGAAGTTCCCTTCAGCGGTTCCTATTTCCAGACATCGCACGCCGTGGTGCGAAATGCCACGGGGAACGACTACCAGTCGGCCACAGGCACGACGCCGTTCCGGATCCAACAGGTTCCGGTGCCCGGTCCCGCTCCAGGAGCCACGCGGGCATCGGTCATGGACACACATCCTTGGACCTACCAAGTGTCGGCCCAGGAATGCGCACGGTGGTACACGAACGGCTCTACCGATCCCTTCTCGGCCCAACTTGGCGATATTCGCCAATACGCGATCGTCACCCTCGAATCCACAACCTCCACAGTGAGCGCCACGGCGGTCGCTATCCAGCTCTCCGGATCGACACAGTGGTACACGAGCGACTACGCGAGCGGGTTTCCCCTCCACGACGGTGGCCGCGGCCGCACCGCAGTCAAGCTTCCCGTCGGATGGCAGTCCCAACGCATCACCGGCCTCCGCCTTCTCGCCTACCCGAGTGGTCCCGACGCCACAGTCAAGGCACCGGTCGTGAAACTCATCGGGTTGAGCCAGACCTTCACGGTCATCCACCCGACACTCCCCGCACTCCAGGTCGTGACTGCAAGCGTCTCGACGCAAGTACCCGAGGTCGCCGGCGTGGCTCCGGCGAGCGGGCCTGGTTCTGGTGGCACCACAGTGACCATCGACGGTTCCAATTTCGGAAGCGACGTCGACGTCACATTCGGTTCAGTACCTGCCCGTACAGTCCGAGTCATCTCCCCGACTGAGATCACTGCCGTCTCCCCGCCGGGCAGCGGATCGACCACCATCACGGTCACGTCCCCAGTGGGGATGTCAGTCCCCACCGCGGCCGCAAAGTTCGCGTACCCGCCGACCGGCTACACCGAGGCCGCCTCCGACGGCGGGGTGTTCGCCTTCGGGGCGGCAAAGTTCTACGGCTCGATGGGCGGCCAGCCCTTGCACGCGCCGGTCGTGGGCATCGCCGCCACCCCGACAGGGGGCGGCTACTGGGAGGTGGCCGCCGACGGCGGGGTGTTCAGCTTCGGGGCGGCAAAGTTCTACGGCTCGATGGGCGGCCAGCCCTTGAACGCGCCGGTCGTGGGCATCGCCGCCACCCCGACAGGGGGCGGCTACTGGGAGGTGGCCTCCGACGGCGGGGTGTTCAGCTTCGGGTCGGCCGAGTTCTCCGGCTCGATGGGCGGCCAGCCCTTGAACGCGCCGGTCGTGGGCATCGCGGGAGCATGACCCGCAACCAAGAGAGCACGCCTCCCCAAAGCGGACCATGACCTCCCAGCACAACGTCGCGTTCTGGCGTCGCAGCTGGGTGCGCCGCAACGGGATCAGGCGATCGTGATACCTGGGTCCAGGTAGACGTCCTGGATCGCACGGATGAGGGCGGCGCCTTCGTCCATGGGGCGCTGGAAGGACTTGCGTCCGACGATCAGTCCTTGACCGCCTGCCCTCTTGTTGATCACCGCCGTGCGGACTGCTTGTGCGAGGTCGCCGGCGCCCACGGACTCTCCGCCAGAATTGATGAGGCCGATCCTGCCGGCATAGCAATTCACCACCTGCCAGCGAGTGAGATCGATGGGATGGTCGGTCGTGAGCTTCTCGTAGACGAGCGGGCTGGTCTTGCCGAACTGCAGGGCGTTGTAGCCCCCGTTGTTCTCTGGCTGCTTCTGCTTGACGATGTCGGCTTCGATCGTGACACCAAGGTGGTTCGCCTGCCCGGTGAGGTCAGCCGACACGTGATAGTCGATGCCGTCTTTCTTGAACGCGGGGTTGCGCAGGTAGCACCACAGAACGGTGCACATCCCCCGGCGGTGCGCCTCTGCGAAAGCGCTCGACACCTCTTGAAGTTGGCGATCGGAGCTCTCCGAGCCGAAGTAGATGGTGGCTCCCACCCCGATGGCACCAAGGTCTTGCGCTTGGGCCACCGAGGCGAACATCACCTGGTCGTAGGTGTTCGGATAATGGAGGAAATCGTTGTGGTTCAGCTTCACGATGAACGGGATCCGATGGACGTAGCGCCGTGACACTGCGCCCAGCACTCCAAGCGTCGTGGCAATGGCACTGCATTCCCCGGCCAGCGCCAGCTCACACAAATTTGCCGGATCGAAGTAGAGGGGATTGTTGGCGAAGCTCGCCCCAGCCGAGTGCTCGACCCCTTGATCGACCGGCAAGATGGACAGGTAGCCCGTGCCTCCCAGCCGACCGTGGCCGTAAAGCGTACCGAGGCTCCGCAGTACCGCGGGAGGCCGGTCCGAGTCCCGGAACACACGGTCGATGAAGTCCGGGCCGGGCAGGACCAGTCCATCGACGGGGAACGCCTTGGCCTGATGCCCGAGTAAGAAGTCGGCTTCGTCGCCGAGAAGTTGGGCGATATCGCTGGGCATGGAACTCCAGCCTACTGGGCGCGCTCGGGTTGCTTCGAAACGTCCGATGCCGGTAATCCAGCCGGTGCCTGCCGGAGCCTTTGCCGTCCGGTGCGTCCTCGCCCTCCCCGTGCGATCCCGAGTGCGTCCAAGCGATCAGCGACGTCGTAGGCCCCCGGTGCCGCCGCAAGGACTCGCTGAAACATCTCACGGGCTTTCGGCAGCTCCCCGGCACGTTCATAGAGGTCGGCCAGCACGTACCACTGCCGCACATGGCGGTCTGCCGGGTTGCGGAGCTTGCGCGCCGCGCCCGCGCCGACCAAGAGGACGATCGCACCGGCCACGTCACGCCGGTCTGCAAGCATTCCCGCAGCGACCATGCGCGCTTCCGAGAGGACGTCGGGGTCGGGAGACTGTCGGCGCAGCTCGTGCCAGAGGTCACTCACCTTCTTCGGCCTACCGAGCGCCCTGTGGCAGTCCATGAGCGCCGGCACATGCTCCAGCGCACCGACCAAGTGGCGATGCGCATCGAGATGAACGATCGCCTCTCGCCACCTCCCACTGCGGTAGGCAGCCAGCCCAGCCAGCTCTCGCACTGCCGGCACATCCGGAGCCTCGGTGGCCACTTGCTTCGCAAGTCGCGCCGCCTCCTCGAAGCGGTTCCGCTGGTACGCGCCAACGGCATCACTCATCTTGCCAACCAAAACCTCGCGATGCCGGGCCGTCGCCGAGCTCGCCGCTCTGCGAATGTCGGCTGCAACCTCAGGAGGGAGCGATGCGGGAGGTGCGGGCGCGGCTCGGCCCCTCCGACGTGATTCACTTTCCTCGCCCAGCGGTCGCAGAGAAGTGCTCTCGGCTCCTAGAACTTCGTCGCGTTCCCATCGAGAAGGTGCGGGTGGCCGGGGAGCCGTACGACGGCGCCGCTCCCATTCCTGTTCGGACGAGGGATCGCCTCGCCCCGCGTCCTGGTCGGCGCTCCGTCCCAGCACACGGGCTCCCCGACGCGCCACGCTGCCCCATCGCTTCGCACCTCCGGGCAGATCGCGTGTCATATTGGCCCGGAGACCATCGCCCCGGCTCCCTTGGCGAGGCGACTTCCCAGCCGATTCCTTCATCGCAGTCCGCTCCGTCGCCTGGCGCGGCAATTTCTCCGTCGTTCTCCTCGGGCTCCGCTCCACCCGTTGACGAGGTCGTCCACGACCCGGCGGTCGACCAGCGCGACGATCGTTCCCCTGAACGCCGGCGGTCATCTCCGCAGTGTAGGTCGCCGTAATGGAGCACCGGACGCGTCACAGGCCTACCACCGAAGTGGTAGGCCTGTGACGACAAGAAATCCCGGCGACGTCCTACTCTCCCAGGGGGCCTCCCC
>JAJYZN010000135.1 GCA_021799915.1 Actinomycetes bacterium | reverse complement strand
GGTACGCAGGGCAGCGACGATCCGAGCGAATTGGCGCGCCACCTCGACATCTACGGGCAGAGGGTCCCACGTCGACTCGACCGCGGAAAGCGTGGAAAGGCGCACCGGCCGATCCGCGTCGTTCGCCATGAGGACTCCAACGGTCAACTCGGCCACCGTGATGACAGATACCTCCGTCTCCGTCACACCGCCCATGGAGCGAAGAGGCCGTCCCGACTCCGTCGCAACGAAGAACGACGTGTCCAGTAATGCCTTCACACGTCGTCGGTCGTGTCGGGGATGGCGCGGTGGACGTCGTCGGGAAGCCCTCGATCGGCCGCGTGTCGGGACGCGACTGCAAGCGCTTCGCCCACCGGCACGGCTCGGCGTCGGCGCAGCGGCACGATCTCGGCGACGGGACGTCGGTCCACCGTGACCGTCAGCCGCTCACCACCCTCCACCCGCCGGAGCACTTCGCTCACCGTGTTTCGCAGATCTCTGACCGAGATCGATCTGGACATGAAGCAATTGTAGCACACGTAGACACATGTGGTCCGGTCCGGTAGCGTGGAGGTGACGTCGCATGTTCGCGCGGCGTCGCCCTACAGATCCTGCGTTTGTGCTGGTCACGGGCTCTGCATAGGGCACTGCATGGGGCACGTGCGTACTCAAGCTTGAACCTCCGGCGATAATCAGGACGCCTTGCGTCGGGCGACGCTGCGGTGGAGCTTGTCGACGTCGCGCGAGAGCGTGTCCACCACCTTCTCCACCGGCTCCGGTGTCCCGACCTGGGCGGTCTCAGGTACCCTGTTGCCGAGGAGGGTGACGTCATGGGTTTCGACCGGATCACGGTACGACCAGGGCAGATGGGTGGCCAGCCCTGCATCCGGGGCCTGCGGATCCCCGTTGCCACCGTCGTCGACATGGTGGCCGACGGCATGACCGCCGATGAGGTCGTCGACGTCTTGCCGGACCTCGAGCCTGCCGATGTCGCCGAAGCGCTTCATTACGCGGCGGCCGCGCTCCAAGAGCGTCTCGTCCCTCTGCTCGACCCCGCTTGAGGTTCCTCGTCGACCAGTGCCTCGCGGTCGAGCTGGCGAGCCACTTGACGGCAGCCGGCCATGACGCCGTCCATGTCGCGACCTACGGGCTCTCTCGGGCTGACGACGCCGAGATCCTTGCCCGCGCCGCCACGGAAGGCCGCGTGCTCGTGTCTGCCGACACCGATTTCGGCGGGCTGCTCGCGGCCCGAGACGTCAGCGTCCCCTCGGTCGTCCTGTTCCGCCGACGCACTCGCCGACGACCCCACGAACAGGCGATGATCCTGCTCACCAACCTGGCCAATGTCGAAGCGGATCTCGACGCGGGCGCGATCGCAGTGATTGACGACACCGGGATCCGCATCCGTCACCTCCCCATCGGTGGGCAGTGACGA
Source organism: Actinomycetes bacterium (assembly GCA_021799915.1). Next base: position 6,232 of record JAJYZN010000135.1, on the reverse strand, counting down.
GACGAACTCCCTTCGACGGACCCAAGGGCTCTCTCGCCGGCAACTTCCGCGCGCAACCAATCGGCGATGACGAGGAAGCGCCAGCGGAACGTTCAAGCAGCGGGACCTCTCGATCGCAGTAGGTGCTGTCGGGTGCAGTGATCGTGTGCGCACGCTGCACGGGCGGCCTGGGTGCCGTCTTTCAGCGATGATGGAGGACATGGCTGCCCACGACCGGCGAGCCACGCTGCTGCAGGCCTACGAGAACGCCGCCCTGGTCGTCTCGGCCATAGAGCATCGCCAGCTCGCCTACCCGACGCCGTGCCCCGGCTACGACGTCGCCGGATTGATCGACCACCTCGTTGAAGCAGGTCGCCGGGTCTTCTGGCTCGGCGAGGGCCAGGCGCTGCCCCCGGAGACGATTCGCCTCACGTCGACCTCGACGATGCACCGGCGCAGCTACGCGAAGCTGCCAGCCAGGCAGGGCGGGCATGGGCCGACGAGGCACTGTTGTCGTCGGAGCTCCTCACGCCCTGGGGCGAGAAGTACGACGGCGCCACCCTGGTCGACATGTACGTCGCCGAGCTGGCCGCTCACGCCTGGGACCTGGCACGGGCGACCGGACACCTCGACACCTTGGAGCCCTCCCTCGCACTCCCGGCACTGGACGGCGCACGGGCGATGATCAAACTCCAGTACCGGGACATGCTGGGGCCAGGCGTGCCCTTCGCCAAGGAGGTGACGCCACCTCCTCGTGCCGACGGCTGGGAACGTCTTGCCGCCTTCATGGGGCGGGACCCTCGTGCGACGCCCGGTCGTTCATGTCACGGCAAGGATGGCTCGGCCCGTTCCTGACCAACAGGGGATCCACCGGGTGACCACCAGCCTCGATCGGTGTGGTCCGCGCCCAACGGCACTACTCGAAGGTCGCGACAATCTCCCGGGCCCGGATGGCAGCCTCCTCTCGGTCGAGGTGCTCGCCGCTCCGGCGGATCACCTGCCAGCGCCCCTCGTCTCGTCGGCAGATCTGCAGCGCAAAGCCGGCTGGGGTCACGACCACGTCGACGCAGTACATCCCATCCCTCGAGTGCACGCTGTCAGCGACCTGTCCGTGCCGAATATGCCATCCGGCCCGTTGAACAGGACGTTCCTTCAGTGAACCCCTCACTGTGACGTGAAAGCTCGGCAACTACGGCGACGGTAATACTTATGGTACTACCTGTGCTTCGTAGATGCCTACCGAAGGTGCTACCGCTCGGTCGGGTTGGCCGGAAACCCCAGCTCATCATCCTGATCGAGTATTCGGCACCCACAGGCCACCCTTTGCTTCAGGTGCCCCCGATCGGACCACCTGTGGTGCTCCTGGGCAGGGATGGACCAGGCGCCCACCTGTCACGAGCCGATCGGCACTGGGGCGGCCCCAGGCGACGCCGCCGGATGGAAGGTGGCCTCCGACGAAGCGTTCGACGAGGTACAAGGCGCAGTCAACGGTCCCGAGGTGACCGACGCGGCCCTGGCCATGCGCCGCTCCAGCGACACCAGCCGTCTGTGGGTCCTCTGGGACGGCGCCGACGCACCGGCCACCACCTACAGCGCGCTGCCGACCGGGCACGTTGAGAGGGCAGTTGCATAGACGAGATGCTCCGCCACCTCGTCACGGCTTGACACCACCCCCACTGCGGGACTGACCGAGGCGTAACTGGAGCACGGCCGCGACTCCTTCGGGCGCGACGAGACGAGCCGTTCACAGCACGGCGGTGTTCATAGAGCTCCGCCGCAGGCACCCCGACACGACGAGTACCTCGGATCGACCCGTCACGCAGCCACCGTGCCCGAGGGGACAATCCTCCCCTCCTCAGGGACCGCCGAGGAGCAACTGCGCTCCTACCGGCAATCGACACCCAGACGCCGACGACCACCCCACTCGTCACCCGCCGAAGTCAGGTGACCCGTCAAGGTCATTGGGTAGGGCAGGTGCATAGGGCTGCCTATGGCAAGGTGATCAGGAGTCGATAATGGAGTCCATAAACCCTGTGGACAACCACGTGGGAGTACCACGAAACGCCACGAAAGCCCAGGACAGTCAGCCCGGAAGGCGCGAAGATCTGAAGTACGCGGTGGAGGTGAGCGGACTCGAACCGCCGACTTCTACGTTGCGAACGTAGCGCTCTGCCAACTGAGCTACACCCCCGGGCACGCTTTCAGGCTAGCCCGATGGGCCAGCTCGGAATCCCGAGGGAACGAGCCTACGCCTCGGCGAGCAGGCGCCAATCCTCCCCACCGCCAAAGCTCTCATCGTCCCAGCCGTATTCGTTCACCTCGGCTGCCGAGAGATACTTCACGATCGAAGACCGTCCACTGTCTTCGCCAAGACCCCGATCCCGCTCCGCCCGGAGGCGCACCAGGTGGTCCCGCTCATTCTCCATCCTCTGGGAATACACCGCCAACGCGACGAAAGCGACCAGGAGGCAGACACAGATCGCGCAGACATACCACGCCGCTCGCATGCTGGGCGCGATCCCGATGATCCCGGTAAACGCGCCTACGGCGCACAGCATCCCGAACACGTTTCGGCGGCGCCGACGGGCGGCAAGTCGCCTGGACCTCATGACAAGCTCCCGCTCGGGAACCCCTGTGTCATCGTCGAGGTCCCCCAAAGGGGCGTCGAACTGCTCGGGGACGATGGCCACCAGATCTGGGCCTCCCTCAAAGGTCCAATCCTCGAGCCGTGGGTCGCCTCCCTGCAGCCCGTCGTCGGGCGGCGGCAACAGGGTGAGCGTCGGACGCATGGGGGGAGGTGGCGCGGCGACGATGACGGGATCCCCGGCCAGACGATTTCCGTCGGTTCCCGTCAGACGGTAGGCGGGCTCGACCAATTTGGGGCCGGTCCGTTCGAGGAGGTCGAGGCGCTGGTGGAAGCGCCCGATCGAGCCCGCCGAGCGTCGCTCACGAATCTTGGCGGTGACGCTCGGCACGAGCACGGCAATCCACAGGACCGCCACCAGGATCAGCACGATCACTCGGAACGACTCCCCTTCGATCGTCGACCTTTCCAGACAACGCTACCGACGCGCCGATTTGACCTGGTGGATGGTGAGCAGCGTGTTACAGCGCGCTAGGGAACGCACGACTCGACCAGCGTCCGCCCTCGCGCCGCACGACGACGGGGACCGAGAAGCACCGGGACACGGCCTCGGAGGTGAGGACGTCGGCGATCGGTCCCGCCGCCTGGACCCGACCCTCGGCCAGCAAGAGCGCGTGGGTGATCCCCGGGGGGACCTCCTCGGTGTGGTGGGTCACGAGGACGAGCGGCGGCGCCGAGCCCTCGCCGGCGAGCACCCCGAGCACGCCGAGCAGACGCTCGCGCGCGCCCAGGTCGAGCCCGGCCGCCGGCTCGTCGAGGAGGAGAAGCTCCGGTGCGCCCATGAGCGCCCGGGCCAGGAGCACGTGCTGGCGCTCGCCCTCGGAGATCACCCCGAACTCCCGGCCGGCGATGCCGTCCGCGCCGACCTCGGTCTCGGCGAGAAGCTGCTCAGCCCTGACCCAGTCAGCTTCCTCGTACCTGTGCCACCAGGCCTCGAGCGCCCCGTGCTTGCCGGCCACCACCACTTCCCGCACCAACTGGCTCGGTCGCAGGTCGCGGGCCACCCAAGCGCTGACGAAGGCCACCTGGCTTCGCAGGACCCGAACGTCGACCGTGCCGAGCCGCCGCCCCAGGATCTCCACCATCCCGGCGGTCGGCCAGAGCAGGGCGCCAGCCACGCGCAGGAGCGTCGTCTTTCCCGAGCCGTTCGGCCCGAGAACGACCCATCGCTCAGTGGGCCGGACCTCCCAATCGATGTCGGCCAACACCGCCCGACCGGAGCGGTGCACCCGGACCCCACGCATCGCGAGGACCGGGGAGGCGCCGCTTGACATCGATCGCCCGTTCAGTGGTTCGTCCGCTCAGGGCCGGGCCAGCCGGCGGCCCACCCGACCGATCAGGCCGGAGCAGCACTGCCCCCACGACCGCTCGCCGATCAGCCACAACCAGACCTCGCGGCGATAGGCACGCACCACGGAGAGGAACTGGGTCTGGTCCATCCCACAACGCTCGAGCACCCGCCACCGTTCCCACAACCACGAGGTGAACCCGTCCTCGGTCCCAAGCACCTGGTCAAGCGTGGCACCCTCAAGGACCCGCCGGTGGAAGCGGTCCCGGTCGGGTTCGCTCGGGACGTGCAAACGCGGACCCCCCGTCATCGAATGGCCACCATCGCCCGCCGCTCACTGCCGGCGTAGTTGGCCACGTGGGTCTCGTAGTCGATGAAGAGAGGCCCGTCGGGGTCAAAGGAGCGCTCGAGCGACCCGAAGGCGATCCTCTTGTCCAGCCCGTCCAGCCGAACGAGGGCGTCGGGATCGTCGAGGTCACGCAGGTCGAAGGCAGCCCGGGCCAGCTCGAAGGCCGCCCGGCCCCGCTCGGTTCGGATGATCGTGCTGGTCCACCCGTCGAGCGAGCCCACGCTCCCCATGGAGATGTCGGCACTGCGCCCGAGGAAGTCGGCGCACTCGTCGCAACCCTTGAGCGCGCTCGTGTGGAACCGCTTGACCGGCTCGTCCAACGCGATCTGCCCGTCCCGGTACCGCACGACCATCCTGCCCCGGACCACGTCGATCTTCTCCACCCGCCTGAGGTCGACGTGTCGGCGGTCCCGAAGCTCCCGCAGGACCAAGCCCTCATAGTCGAAGCTCTTGGTGCAGAGCAGGGCGATCGTGAGCACCACTGCGTCGACCCGGTGGGCACCAGTCGACCACCGCCGGGCCTGCATGGCCCGAATGCCCTGGACTTCGCACGGCGTCCCCACGACGGCGATGCGCGGGTTCCTACCCAGCTCGTAGCGGCTGAGGTCGAGCTCGCCGAGTGCCATCGTCTGGTTGTAGAAGCTCCCGGCGGCCGCCCGCACCTCCTCTGCGCTCCGGGCGATCGTGGGAACCCCCTTCCAAGGCTCCGCGGGATCCTCGCTCGGCTTGGCCACCAGCGCACCGTCGATCTGGCCCGCCTCGAGCAACGCGACGAGCAGGGTGCTCACCGCGCCACCGTCCTGAACCCCTTCGCGGCGCCTGACCGACCGGACCGCGTAGGCCTCGAGCACCGCGCCGAGGCCCTCGGCCGGCGGGCCGGCGGAGATCTTCCAGGAGGCATCGTCGGTGTCGGGCCAGGCGCCGACCTGCTCCTCCCCGCTGGAACGAGGCCACAGGGCCTCGTAGCGCAGACCCCCTCGGGGGCAGAAGTCCCAGCAGAGCGAACAGCCGGTGCACATCTTCACCAGCTCGGGAAGCCCGGAGCGACGGTTCACCCCGATCGAGTTCGAGGGGCAGGCGGCCACGCAGGTTCCGCAGCGGACGCAGCGGTCAGCGTCGATGACGCCGGCGGCCAGCTCCCAGAACCAGACCTTGCCCGGAGGTTCGGCGACACCGTTCATCTCCTCCCGCAGGCGGTAGTGCTTCACGGTGCCGCCCCGACGCCGGTCATGATCCGGCGGAGGTCGTCGTTGTCCATCCGCCTGGCCCAGGCATAGAAGCGCTCCCCCTGGCGGCAGTCGCGGGCGAAGACCCCGAGGAGGTTCGACAAGGCGTCGGGGACCGCATCGACCGGAACGGCTCCGGCGACCCAGTCGATGAAGGCCGCGTCGGGTCCGAGCGACCCCCCCAAGCCGATGTCGAGCCCCTCCACCAGCTGCTCACCCACGTGGGCGACCTCACCCCGCAGCCCGATGTCGGCGATCTGGGGCTGGGCACAGCTGGCCGAGCACCCCGACACGTGCATCCGAACCACCCCCGCTCCGCCGCCCGGAGTAGACCGGAGGGCCCCGGGCCCGCGGCCGAGCGAGACCGGGACCGGGGGGGACCCACCTGCGGCCAGCCGCGCGTCGAGGTGTCTGGCGAGCTTCACCGCCCGTTCCTTCGTCTCCACCAGCGCGAAGCGGCAGAACTCAGCGCCGGTGCAGGCAACCACCCCCCGCTCGAAGGGGCCCGGGAACGGCGTGTACTTGACCATCAGCTCCTCGGCCAGCAGATCGTCGAGCCGATCCTCGGGGACCCCGGTCAACACGAAGTTCTGGTCGGTGCCAAGCCGGATCGAACCGTCGCCGAAGCTGACCGCCAGCCGGGCCAGCTCGATCAGCTCGATCCCGCGCATCCGGCCGACCGGGACCGAGCAGCCCACGTAGAACCGCCCGTCCCGCTGGGGGAAGACCCCGACGTGATCTCCACG
>JAJYZN010000134.1 GCA_021799915.1 Actinomycetes bacterium | reverse complement strand
CCGAGCGCCTCTCCTGCGGGATCCTCCTGGTGAGCGAGGTGATGCCCTACGTGCGGTCGGCGGCGCTGGGGTTCTGGGTGGGCACCGGCTCGCGTGACGAGCCGGTCGAGCTCGGGGGCGCATCGCACTTCCTCGAGCACCTCTTGTTCAAAGGGACCGAGCAGCGCTCAGCCGCGGCAATCGCAGAGTCGCTCGACGAAGTCGGTGGGGACTGCAACGCGTACACCGCCAAGGAGTACACCCATTTCCACGTGCGGCTCCTGGCCGGGGACCTCCCGCTCGGCCTGGACATCTTGAGCGACATCATGTGCCGGCCGGCGCTGACCGAGACCGACGTGGCGGCCGAGCGCAGAGTGATCTTCGACGAGATCCTCATGCATGCCGACGAGCCGTCGGACCAGTCGGTCGAGCAGTGGAACGCCGCGCTGTTCCCCGGGCACGGCCTCGGACGTGACACGCTCGGGTCGACTTCGAGCGTGGAGGCCATCACCTGTGACGACATCCGGCAGTTCTTCGACGAGCACTACCGGCCGGGGAACATCGTCGTGTCGGTGGCCGGAGACTGCTCACACGAGGCGGTGTCCGAAGCCCTTGAGGCTCGTTTCGAGAACTGGAGCGGAGGGCACCCCCCGCAGAGGACGGCACCGGTCGACCCCCCCGTGCCCTTGGTGGTGCAGCACCGTGAGACCGAGCAGGTGCACGTGGTGATCGGGAGCCGGTCGGTCTCGCGCTTCGACGAGGAGCGGTGGGCGCTCTCGGTGCTGAACCACGTGCTCGGTGGTGGTCTGTCGAGCCGGCTCTTCCAGAAGGTCCGTGAGGAGCGGAGCCTGGCGTACTCGATCTGGTCCGAACGCACCCCGTTCGAGGAGACCGGCTCGATGTGCATCATGGCCGGGACGGCTCCAGAGCATCTCGACGAGGTGCTGAAGATCAGTGTCGGGGAGATCGAGCTGCTGGCCGACAAGGGTGTCACTTCGAGGGAGATGGAGGTGGCGAAAGCCAACCTCCGCGCCGATGCGCTGCTCTCGATGGAGGATTCGGGAGCCCGGATGAGCTGGATCGGTTCGTCGCTCCTGCTCCACCACGAGGTGAGGACGATCGACAGCATCCTCGCGCGCATCGAGGAGGTGAGCCCCGACGACGTCCGGCGTGCCGCCGAGCATCTGGCGGCGTCGCCCAGGACCCTGTCCGTGGTCGGTCCGGTCGCCCCCGCCGTCGACGCAGCCCGGCTCGGGCTCTCGAGCGCGTCCTGCGAAGGCAGCGAGCGGGACGGAGCGAAGTAGCGTGGACCCGGTGCTGCGAGTGGGGGTAGTCGGCGCGGCTGGGCGGATGGGCCAAGAGGTGTGCCGGGCAGTGTCGTCGGCGAGCGGCATGCTGCTCGTCGCGGCCGTCGATCCGGGGGCAGCGGGGGTGACATTGCGCTCGTTGGCCGGCAATGCCGTGCCCGAGCTCGTGGTCGAGGACTCCCTCGACGCGCTGATCGAAGCGCGCGTTCAGATCGTCGTGGACTTCACGGTTGCCGAAGCGGCACGCGAGACCCTCCCGTGGTGCGCTGCCAGAGGTATCCACGCCGTCGTGGGGACGACCGGCTTGGACCAGGGTGACCTGGACGCTCTGTCCCGGGCGTTCGACGGGAGGACGGCCAATGCAGTGGTCGCGCCGAACTTCGCCATCGGAGCGGTGCTCCTCATGAAGTTCTGCGAGATGGCCGCCCCCTACATGCGAGGCGCGGAGATCATCGAGCTGCACCACGACGAGAAACGCGACGCTCCCTCGGGTACCGCCCTGCACACCGCCGAAGTCATCGACGCGGCGCGGAGGCGCGCAGGTGCAGGGTCCTTCGCCGCCGATCCGACCACCCGCTGGATGCTCGAAGGCGCCCGCGGAGGTGAGGGCCCGGGCGGCGTGCGGGTCCACTCGGTGAGGCTGCAGGGCCTGGTGGCCCACGAGGAGGTCCTCTTCGGAGCGCCCGGCCAGACTCTCACTGTGCGCCACGACTCCTACGACCGGCGGTCCTTCATGGATGGGGTGCTCGTTGCGGTAAGGGCGGTGCCGGGACGCCCCGGTCTCACGGTGGGGCTCGAGGGCATCTTGGGCCTGTGAACCTTGGACCCGTGACCGGGACCGACCAGGAGCGCTCCGAAGAGACTCGGCTCCGGATCCTCCAAGCCACCTACGACTGCGTGGCTCGGTGGGGCCTTGCGAAGACGACGGTCGAAGACGCCGCTCGAGAGGCGGGCGTGTCGAGAGCGACGGTCTACCGCTACTTCCCAGGCGGCAGGGGTGAGCTGGTCAATGCCGTGGTGGCCTGGGAGTACGCCCGGTTCTTCGAGCGGCTCTACGAGGAGGTCCACACGGCCGGCTCGCTCGAAGAGGTGATGGAGCGCGGGCTCGTGTTCGCCCACCGGGCGATCCGCGATCACGAGGTCCTCCAACGGATCCTCGAGACCGAGCCCGAGGTCCTGCTCCCGACCCTCACCGTCGAGAGCACCGGCACCCAGACCCTCATCGCCGCGGTATTGGTACCCTATTTGGAGCGTCACGCGTTGGCTCCCGGCGTCGACATCGAGATGGCGGCCGACTTCCTGGCCCGCATGGTGCTCTCCTACATCGCCTCACCCGGGCGCTGGGACCTGGAGGACCCCGAGCAGGTTGCCCGGCTCGTCAAGGCCGAGCTGCTTGCCGGGATCGTCCCCGTCGACGCGTCGGCGCCGGCGCCGGCGCCGGCAGAACCGGTCAATCGCCGACCGCCGGACGGGCAAGGAGGAACACCGCGCCCATCGCGATCGCGAGACCGAGGCTCTCCCAGACCGGTGCGGCGCCGTGCGCGGTGATCTGCTCGCCGAACACCACGATGCCGATCGTGAGGGCCACGACCGGCTGGACGACCGTCATCATCGGCAGTGATAGGCGCAGCCGGCCGGAACTGAAGGCGGACTGGGTGAGGAGGATGCCCGCAATGCCGCTGACGGCCACGGCATATGGCGGCCACGAGCCGAGCGCGTGCGCGGCCCCGTGAGTGATCTCCTGCCACGTGAGGGAGGCGGCTGCCGCCATGTACCCGAAGCTCGCCCCGGCGCCCGCCGCCAGTAGGAGACCCGACGCGCTGCGTGCGACGAGCCGAGCGATGGCGAGGGTTCCAGTGACGAATGCTGCCACAGCGATCGAGCTCGCCACGAGTGCGATGACGGGCGCGTGGAGGTGGCCCGGCTGGGGGCGGGCCACGGCGAGGAACAGTGCGAGGCCGCCGGCCACGGCCACGGCTGGTGCCAGCTCGCCCAGGACGACCCTTCGGCGCGCCAGCCAGGCTGCAGCCGGCAGGGCGAAGACGAGGCTGGTGACCAGGATCGGCTCGACCACGGTGAGCGGGCCGGCGCGCAGAGCGAGGAGCTGGAGGATGAACCCGGCCAGGTCCACCACGTTGCCGAAGAGCCATCTCGGGTGCCGGACGAGCTGGACCACCAGGCCGAGCCGCAACGAGAGCTCGGGGGGCTGCTCGCCGGCAGCTTGGTGCTGGAGAACCGCGGCGAGGCCGTAGCAGGCGGCGCTCGCCAGGGCGAGGACGACGGTTGCGGTCATCGGCGAGGCCACCCCGCCGTCAACGAGTGGCCAGGACTTCGACGTGGAGGAAGGCGAAGAACCCTTCTGCGGCCGACGACCAGCGCCGCCAGGCGGCGGCGATGCCGGCCAGCTCGTCCTCGTCGGCCAGACCGTACTCGAGCGCTTGGGCTCCGAACGAGCTGTGCAGGGTCCGGTCGGCCCACACGGCGCCCCACCAGCGGCGCTGCTCGGGCGTCGAGAACGTCCAGGTCGACGTGGTGGTGGTCGCCTCTTGGAACCCCGCAGCGCGGACCCAGGCGGGCAGGTGGCGGCCGGCGTACGCGTCGGCGCCGTTGCGCCGGGTCACCGCCACGTAGAGATCCATCCATCGGTCGAGCATCGGATCGCCCGGCGACCACACGAACGATCCGTAGTCGGCGTCCCGGACGGCAAGGATGCCTCCGGGGCGCAGCACCCGGCGCATCTCGGAGAGCGCCTCCACCGGATGGACGAGGTGCTGGAGCACCTGGTGGGCGTGGACCACGTCGAAGGTGCCACCGGGGAGCGGTAGCTCGTACACGCTGGCACAGGCGAAGGCGGCATGTGCCGCCCCCGGGGCGCCGACGGCAGTGCGAGCCCGGTCCAGCACGCTCGGCGCGGCGTCGATGCCGACCGTCGTTCCCGGAGCCACCCGGCCGGCGAGATCGGCGGTGATGGTGCCCGGTCCGCACCCGACGTCGAGGAGGGACATGCCCGGCCGTAGCGAGGCGAGGAGGTAGCCGGCGGAATTGCCGGCGTCCCGCCATTCGTGCGCGCGCAGGACCGGCTCTTGGTGACCGTGGGTGTAGACGTCGGTCATCGGCCCATCTTTGCAGCCCAGCCGGCCGCTGCTTGACAATGAGACACGATTCGCCATAGTGTGTCACCGATGCCCGGCTCGCGTCCCATGCTCCGACCGGCGGTCGCTCCCGATCGATCGGCGATGGCGGGCACCCCTTTGGCCGAGGTCAAGTACCTGGGGACCGACGACCGGACGACTGCGCGCGTGCGCGTCGTCGACGCCGCCCTGCGCTGCATCGCCCGGCACGGGACCCGCAAGACGACGGTGGACGACCTGGCCCGCCAGGCGGGCCTCTCCCGGGCTACCGTGTACCGGGCGTTCCCAGGTGGCCGGGAGGCCGTGTTCGACGCCGTGGTGGACACCGAGGTGGCGAGGTTTTTCTCTGGGCTCGCCGTGGTCATGGGCGAGGCCTCAGACTTGGAGGACGTGCTCGTGGCCGGGATGATCGAGGCCGCTCGGCGCCTATCGGCCCACGCAGCCTTGGGCTACCTGCTCGAGCACGAGCCCGAGGTTGTCCTGCCTCATCTGGCCTTCTCCGAGATGGACCGCCTCCTGCACTCGGCCAGCGCCTTCGCTGCACCGTTCTTCGGTCGATGGCTCGAGCCCGACCAGGCGGCGCGTGCGGCCGAATGGGCAGTTCGCATCGTGGTCTCGTACTTGTTCACTCCCGCCCGTGGCGCCGATCTGACCACTCCTGAGGACACCCGTCGGATCGTGCGGTCGTTCGTCATTCCCGGGATCAGGGCGCTTCGCGAGATGCCGGCGGTCGTGCCGCGTGCCCATGGCGTCGAGGGTGGACGGGCTCGCGTTTCGGCCGGCCTCGGGGACGGCTCGGGCCACGCACCGAGCTGGAGCGAGAAAGTCGAAAAGTTGGAAAACGAAAAGGTAGAGGGCCCAGCACCGAGAAGGACCAAACACAGACAAGGGGAAAACAGATGACCACCACCGACAACGGGACGGCCGGCGGGACCGCAGCGGAGATGCGGAGCAACGCCGAGCTCATCGGGCGCGACGAGATCAACGACTTTGCCGCGATCCTGGCGGTCGTCGGCCGTCAGGAGTCCGACGGGCGCCACCTCGTGACCGACAATTGCCCCGCCGAGTTCACCTGGGACTACGAGAAGGGCGCCCGGTCGAAGCTGGACAAGCTGTACGAGAAGGCCAAGAAGGCCCAGTGGAACGGCCAGACCGATCTCCCCTGGGACACGGAGGTCGACCAGGAGAAGGTCGTGATGGCCAACGCCGAGGCCAATCAGGACAACCTCGCGTGGGCGACGGCGGACTTCTCGGGCACCGTCCTGGCAAAGTGGGACGAGAAGGACTGGCTCCGGTTCGGCATCGAGAACCAGAACTGGCTCCTCTCGCAGTTCATGCACGGCGAGCAAGGAGCGCTGCTGTGCACGGCGAAGATCGTCGAGACCGTCCCGTGGATCGACGCCAAGTACTACGCGGCCACGCAGGTGATGGACGAGGCCCGGCACGTCGAGGTGTTCTCCAAGTACCTCGACGAGAAGCTGTCGGGGCACTACCCGTTGAACGGGCATCTCGGTCTGCTGCTCGACGACATCCTCGCCGACTCCAGGTGGGACATGACGTACCTGGGCATGCAGATCATGGTGGAGGGTCTGGCGCTCGCTGCGTTCGGGTTTATCCATGCGATGACCACCGAGCCGCTCCTCAAACAGCTCTTGCGTTACGTGATGGCGGACGAGGCGCGCCATGTGGCGTTCGGTGTGCTCAGCCTCCAAGAGCTCTACCAGGAGCTTTCGGCATCCGAACTACGCGTGCGCCAGGAGTTCGCCTTCGAGGCAGCCATCCGGATGAAAGACCGGATGCTCATGCAAGAGGTGTGGGAACGGCTGGGAGTTCCCAAGGACGACGTCCTCAAAGTCGTCTCCCAGGCGCCCGAGCGCGATGAGTTCCAGATCCTTCTGTTCTCCAAGATCGTGCCCAACTTGAAGAAGCTCGGTCTACTCGACGCGGCGGACGGCTGGCTCCGTGCCAAGTTCACCGAGATGGGTGCCATCGCGTTCGAGCACCTCTCGGACTCCACCGAGGAGGCCGACGCGTTCGCCGACGGCTCGCCGGTGGACCGTCAAGTCGCGTGACGGCGCGGCGCTGAGCGCAATCCTTGTCGTGCACGACGTCCCTCCTGGTAGCGTGACGGGACGATGACCGCTCACGACCATCGCGCGCGCTTCGGCTCGGTCGTGACGGCGATGGTCACCCCGTTCGACGCCCAAGGCGTCCTGGACCTCGACGCCGCAGCCGTTCTCGCCCGGTGGCTGGCCGGCCACGGGAGCGACGGTCTGGTGGTGGCGGGCACCACCGGCGAGGGAATGGTGCTCACCGATCCGGAGAAGGCGGACCTGTGGCGGGCGGTGGCCGAGGCAGTCACGGTGCCGGTGATCGCCGGCGCGGGCACGAACGACACCCAGCACTCGATCGAGCTGGCCAAGAGGGCAGCCGGGACCGGCGTCGACGGCATCCTCGTCGTCACCCCCTACTACAGCCGTCCGTCCCAGCAAGGGCTCTACGAGCACTTCACCGCCGTGGCCGGGGCGACGTCGCTGCCGGTCATGCTCTACGACATCCCGATCCGCTCTGGCAGGCGGATCGACACGAGCACCTTCGTGCGTGTGAGCGAGGCAGCCTCGAACGTCGTCGCGGTGAAGGATGCGACCGGCGACCCTGCCGGCGCTGCTCGGACCGTGGCGGCGATGCCGAGCTCCTTCGAAGTCTACTGCGGCGACGACAGCCTCACCCTCCCCCTTATGGCAGTCGGGGCAGTCGGTGTGGTCAGTGTCGCCGCCCATTGGGCCGGGGTGGAGATGCGGGAGATGATCAGCGCTTTCGCCGCGGGAGACGTCGCGCGCGCTGCGCACATCAACCGCCGGCTGATCGAGTCGTACACCTTCGAGTCCTCCGAAGAGTTTCCCAACCCGCTCCCGGCGAAGGCTGCATGCAGGGTCCAGGGCCTCGACGTCGGCCAGTGCCGCCTTCCGATGGGGAGCGCGCCACCTGAGCTCGACGGCGAGGCTCGCCGGATCATCACCCGGCTCTCTACGCCGAGCACAGCCGGCAATCTCGGTGCCTGAGGGCCGTCGCCGGTCCGGGGCCGGGAAGGCCGGCACGGGAGGGGCCGAGCCGGTCCGCATCGTGTTCCTCGGCGGCTTGGGGGAGATCGGCAGGAACTGCGCGTGCATCGAAGTCGACGGGCGGATCCTGGTGCTCGACTGCGGCATCATGTTCCCCGATCCCGACATGCCCGGGGTCGACCTCGTC
>JAJYZN010000133.1 GCA_021799915.1 Actinomycetes bacterium | reverse complement strand
TGGAAGCGGCGCTGCGCGCCGGACGTCCCGTGGTCACGGGGAACAAGGCGCTGTTGGCCGAGACCGGGGCCGGTCTGGCCGCGCTCGCCGAAGCCCACGGCGTGGACCTGCTCTACGAGGCCGCAGTGGGAGGGGCGATCCCGGTGGTCCGCGCCCTGCGCCAGTCGCTGGCCGGTGAGCGGGTCCGACGGGTCACCGGCATCGTCAACGGGACGACGAACTACATCCTCACCCGCATGGGCGAGGAAGGCATCGACTACGCCGAGGCGCTGGCCGAGGCCCAGCGACTGGGCCTGGCCGAAGGGGACCCCACGGCCGACGTGGAAGGGTACGACGCCGCAGCCAAAGCGGCCATACTGGCCGGCCTGGCCTTCGGCAGTGAGGTGTCTCTGGCCGACGTCTGGCGGGAGGGGATCTCCGGGGTCCGTGCCGCCGACGTGGCCTTCGCCGACCGGTTGGGGTACGTGGTGAAGCTCCTCGCCGTGGCCGAGCAAGTGGGTGGAGGGCCCGAGATCTCCGTCAGGGTGCACCCCGGGATGGTGCCCCGCTCGCACCCACTGGCGTCGGTGAGGGGTGCCTTCAACGCAGTCTTCGTCGAAGGAGACGCCTGCGGCGAGCTCATGCTCTACGGGCGTGGAGCCGGGGGCCGGCCGTCGGCCAGCGCCGTCCTGGGTGATCTGGTCGACGCCTCCCGGAACCTGCGGGCCGGGGTGGCCACGCCGGCGCCACGCCGCCGGGCCACGCCGGTGCACCCGATGGCCGAGCTCCGGTCGACCTTCTACCTGAGCCTCGACGTGGCTGACGAGCCGGGTGTACTGGCCGCCGTCGCCGCGGTGTTCGGAGACCACAAGGTCTCCATCAGGGTCATGGAGCAGGTCGGGCTGGGCCAGGAGGCTCGATTGATCTTCCTCACCCACACCGCGCTCGAAGGCGACGTCCAAGAGACCCTCGCCGATCTCCACCGCCTCGGCGCAGTGGACCGCGTGGGGGGCGTGCTCCGGGTGATCGTGCCCGAGGACGGAGTGGATGGCCCGTGACGACGGCTGGCGGATGGCGTGGGGTGGTCGAGGAGTACCGCCATCTCCTGGCCGTCACCGAGGAGACGCCTGTGGTCACCCTGCTCGAAGGAGGCACGCCGCTCGTGGCGGCGCCACGCCTGTCCGAGAGGGTTGGGGCCGGCGTGTGGTTGAAGGTCGAAGGGGCGAACCCGACCGGCTCGTTCAAGGATCGCGGCATGACGATGGCCATCTCCAAGGCCGTCGAGCGCGGAGCCAAGGCGGTCGTGTGCGCGTCGACCGGCAACACCTCGGCGTCGGCCGCCGCCTATGCCGCCCGGGCCGGCTTGGCCTGTGCCGTCCTCATTCCCGAGGGGCACATCGCCTTGGGCAAGCTGGCCCAGGCCCTCATGCACGGGGCGCGAGTGCTCCAGATCCGCGGCAACTTCGACCAGGCGCTGGACATCGTGCGCGAGCTGCCCTCCAGAGCGCCGGTCACCATCGTGAACTCGGTGAACCCCGACCGGATCGAAGGGCAGAAGACCGGCGCCTTCGAGATCGTCGACGTGCTGGGCGACGCTCCCGACGTGCACTGCATCCCGGTCGGGAACGCCGGCAACATCACGGCCTACTGGCGCGGGTACCTGCAGTACCGGGAGGTGGGTCGGTCCACCAAGCTGCCCCGGCTCCTCGGCTTCCAGGCCGAAGGAGCGGCGCCGATCGTCCTGGGGCACCCGGTGGAGCATCCCGAGACGGTGGCCACGGCCATCCGGATCGGGAACCCGGCCAGCTGGTACTCGGCCACCGCGGCGGCGGCCGAGTCCGGTGGCGCCATCGGTGCCGTGAGCGATCAGGAGATCCTGGCCGCCTACCGTTTCCTGGCCGAGGAGGAGGCCGTGTTCTGTGAAGCGGCTTCGGCGGCCTCGGTGGCCGGCCTGATGAAGGTCGGCGTCCCGGCCGGGTCGACGGTCGTGTGCGTGCTCACCGGCCATGGCCTGAAGGATCCCGACCTTGGCATCAGCCAGATCACCGTCCCCAAAGCGGTCGACGCCGATCTGGAGGCCATCTTGGCCGAGCTGTCGGTCTGAGGGCTCGGTCCGGCTTCCGGGGTGCCCGGGACGACAGCGGGGTGACCACTCCTGTTGCCCGAGCGCTGCCGATCCGCTATCATGAAGTCATCCCATCAGCGCCACGGTGCGTTCGTCGCGGGCTCTGAACGGCCCGGTCGCCCAGCCCGAGCCGGTGGTGACGGGGGCAGGCTTGCACGTCGCTCGTCCTTCTCCCGGTGTCTGTTCCTCCGTTCTTCCTGTGGTGATCCCACACGAGGGGCGGTCCTCACGAGATAGGAGGCCGATGACTGCCGAACAGCAGCTCGAACGGTCGGTGCTCGAATCCAAGGAGCGTGACGAGCTCCACGCCATCGCCCAGGCGATGGCTATCAAGACCACCTCGCGCACGAAGAAGGCCGACATCATCGACAGCATCCTCACCGCCACCGGTGTGAACGTCGTCGCCGATGGACCCTCTGCGCCGTCGGCCAACGGCTCGTCGAACGGAGAGGCTCGAACCTCCTCACCGCCACCAGAGGTGAAGCCCGCCGAGACCCCGCCGGCGGCCGAGAAGGTCGTGAAGCCCGTCGAGACCCGGACGGCTGCCGACCCGACGCCGGCCTCGGAGGACGTCTCCGCCGAGAGGGGTGCCTCCGGTGCTCCCGACCCCGAAGCCCCGGCCCGACCCCAGCCGTCGGCCGGACGGGGTCCGAACGGTCAGAGGCCCTCGGGCCAGCAGAACCGCCAGACGAACCAGCCCGGCAACGTCGAGGCCGGCAACCGGCGGGGACGGCGTCGCCGCGGCAGGGACCGCACCACCGGGAGCGGCGGGGAGCTCCAGGGCGGAGGCAGCCAGGACGCCCCCTACCAGGGCGAGCTGGTGGAGGTGAAAGGTCTGCTCGACTTGCGTGACGAGGGGTACGGGTTCCTTCGATGCGACGGGTACCTCCCGTCGGGGAAGGACGTCTACGTCTCCATCAGCCAGGCTCGGAAGTTCGCCCTCCGCAAGGGTGACGCCATAGAAGGGGCGTGCCGGCCGGCCGCCAGCAACGAGAAGTACCCGGCCCTCCTTCGCATCGACACCGTGTCGGGCATGGATCCCGAAGAGGCGAAGAACCGCCCACGCTTCGAGAGCCTGACGCCGCTGTTCCCCGACTCCCGGCTCCACCTGGAGATGCCCGGATCCAAGGAGAACGTGACGGCACGGATCGTGGACCTGCTGGCCCCGATCGGGAAGGGGCAGCGGGGGCTCATCGTGTCACCGCCCAAGGCCGGCAAGACCACGGTCATGAAGCAGATCGCCCACTCGATCGAAGCCAACAACCCCGAAGTCCACTTGATGGTCCTCCTGGTCGACGAACGGCCCGAAGAGGTCACGGACATGCGTCGGTCGGTGAAGGGCGAGGTCGTGGCGTCGACCTTCGACCGCCCGTCCGAAGAGCACACCACGGTGGCCGAGCTGGCCATCGAGCGGGCCAAGAGGCTCGTGGAGATGGGGATCGACGTGGTCATCATCCTCGACGGCATCACCAGGCTGGCCCGGGCGTACAACCTCGCCGCCCCGGCCACCGGCCGGATCATGTCCGGCGGTGTGGACTCGGGGGCTCTCTACCCTCCCAAGAAGTTCTTCGGCGCCGCCCGGAACATCGAGGAGGGTGGGTCCCTCACCATCTTGGCTACGGCGCTGGTCGAGACCGGATCGAAGATGGACGAAGTGATCTTCGAGGAGTTCAAGGGGACCGGGAACATGGAGCTGCGCTTGGACCGCCGCCTGGCCGAGCGACGCCTGTACCCCTCCATCGACGTGAACGCCAGCTCCACGCGCCATGAAGAGCTCCTCTTCGACCGGGGCCAGCTCCAGCAGGTGTGGAAGCTGCGCCGGGTGCTGAACGCCCTGGCCAGTGACGGGAACGCGGCGTCGGGCCTGGAGCTGCTCATGGAGAAGATCCGGACCACGAAGAGCAATGACGAGTTCCTGGCTGAGATCGCCAAGGGGCCCACGCCGAGCAACTGATCCACCCGGTCCGTGCACCGATTGACCCGGCGACCCGTAGAATGGCGCCCCGGTGCGACGGAGCGATCCACCCGAGAAAGGCAAGGGCATTCCATGAAGGCAGACATCCACCCCGACTACGTCGAGGCCACCGTGAAGTGCTCGTGCGGCAACTCCTTCACCACCCGCTCCACGAAGCCCGAGCTGCACGTCGAGCTGTGCAACGAGTGCCACCCGTTCTTCACCGGCAAGCAGAAGCTCGTGGACTCTGGCGGCCGTGTCGAGCGCTTCCAGCGCCGCTACGGGACCCGGGGCGCCAAGAAGTCGGTCCGCCGCTGACCACGCAGCCGGCAGGCTCTGCCGTCACGGACCCGAGACGGTGAGCACCGAACCGAACCTGGACCACCGACTGGCGGAGCTGGAGCACGAGTACGACGCCGTGGAGGCCGAGCTGGCCGACCCGCTGACCGGGTCAGACCCCACCCGTCTGCGGGACCTCTCTCGCCGGCACCACGAGCTGGGCGAGATCGTGGCGGCATGGCGCTCTCTCGGCCAAGTGAGGTCCGACCTGGCCATCGCCCGAGAGATGCTCGAGGAGTCCACCGGCGAGGACCGCCAGGTCCTCCAAGCCGAGGTGGCGTCGGCCGAGACCTCGATCGCCGAGCTCGGAGAGCGATTGGGGGCGTTGCTCCAACCCAAGGATCCCCACGAGGGGCGGAACGTGATCATGGAGATCCGGGGGGCCGAAGGCGGTGAGGAGGCCAACCTGTTCGCCCGGGATCTCTTCGAGATGTACGCCCGCTACGCCGGGCGACGGGGCTGGAAGCTCGAAGTGCTCTCGGAGAGCCCCTCGGAGCGCGACGGGCTGAACGAAGTGGTCTTCGTGGTCAGGGGTACCGATGCCTGGAGCCGGCTGGCCTCCGAAGGCGGGACCCACCGGGTCCAGCGGGTGCCCGTCACCGAGGCCAAGGGTCGGGTGCACACGTCGGCCGCCACGGTGACCGTGCTCCCCGAAGTCGACGACGTGGAAGTGTCGATCGACCCGTCGGACCTGCGGATCGACGTGTTCCGCTCGACGGGACCCGGGGGTCAGTCGGTGAACACGACCGACTCGGCCGTGCGCATCACCCACCTCCCCACCGGGATCGTCGTGTCCATGCAGGACGAGAAGAGCCAGATCAAGAACCGGGCCAAGGCCATGACCGTCCTGCGGGCCAGGGTGCGCAAGGCGGAGGAGGACCGGCGGGATCTCGAGCTGTCGATCCAGCGCCGCAGCCAGGTGGGTGGGGGTGGACGCTCGGAGAAGGTCCGCACGTACAACTTCCGGGAGAACCGGGTGACCGATCACCGGATCGGCCTGACCCTCCACAAGCTGGATCAGATCCTGGCCGGCGACCTCGACCAGCTGACCGACGCCCTGTGCGCCGATCGCCGTTCCCGGCAGCTGGTGGAGGACGCGTGACCGGCTACGGGTGGGAACGCGAGGTAGCTGCCCGGCTGGGGTCGTCGGTCGAGGCCCGATGGGTGGTCGAACAGGCCGAGGCCACCGGCGGCGGGGAGGGATCGGTGCGGGCCCGTGTCGACCGGCTCGTCGACGCTCGCCTCGGTGGGGAGCCGCTCCAGTACGTCCTGGGGGAGTGGTCGTTCCGCTCGTTGGAGCTGTCGGTGGACCGCCGGGCGTTGATCCCCCGGCCCGAGACCGAACAGGTGGTGGAGGCGGCCCTGGCCGAAGTCCACCCGGTCCGGGATCCCGTGGTGGTGGACCTCGGCACCGGGTCGGGCGCCGTCGCCCTGTCCATCGCCACCGAACGCCCCGATGCCCTGGTCTGGGCGACCGACGTGGACCCCGAGGCGCTGGCGCTGGCCGGTGAGAACCTGGAACGGGTGGACCGAGACACGCCCGGGGTGGTCCGTCGGGTCCGGCTCCTCGGCGGGAGCTGGTTCGATCCGCTGCCGGTGGAGCTGGCGGGTCGGGTCGATCTCGTGGTGTCGAACCCCCCCTACGTGAGCGAAGCAGAGTGGGGCCGGCTCGATCCCGAGGTCCGTCGGGAGCCGGTGGGCGCTCTGGTGGCCGGTGCCGGGAGCGACGGAACGCCGGGACTGGCCGGCGTGGAGGCGGTGCTGTGCGGGGCCGGCCGCTGGCTGGCCCGGCCGGCCGCGGTGGTGGTGGAGATGGCACCCCACCAGATCGGAGCGGCGACGGCGCTGGCCCGACGGGTGGGGCTGGACCCGGTTCGCATCGTCAAGGACCTGGCCGGAAGAGAGCGGGCCGTGGTAGGACGGAGCGGTCCACCGTGATCCCGCCCGATGGCGTCGAAGCGCTCGAGGCGCTCGAGCAGGGGCTCGTCGTCGCTCTGCCCACCGACACCGTCTACGGACTGGCCGCACGGATCGACCGCCCTGGCGCCCTGGCCGCCGTGTTCGCCGCCAAGGGTCGACCGGCGGACCTGGCGCTCCCGGTGCTGATCGGTGCCGACGACCAGATCCCCGAGGTGGCCGGGCAGTGGCCCGAGGTGGCCGACCTGCTGGCGTCTTCCTTCTGGCCCGGACCGCTGACCCTGGTGGTCCCTGGCGTCGACGGGCTGGGTCGCCGGTTGGGAAGCGGTGGCACCGTGGGGGTGCGCCGACCCCGCCACGCCCTCGTCCAGTCGATGTGCACTGCCGCCGGACCGCTGGCCGTGACCAGTGCCAACGTCCACGGCCACCCGCCGTGCACCACCGTCGCCGAAGTGGCCTCGGCGTTCCCCGGTGGGGAGCTGGCGGTGGTGGTCGACGGCGGGTGCTGCGACGGCATCCCGTCGACGGTGGTGGACTGCACTGCCACACCTCCGGCGTGCCTGCGCGACGGTGCGTTGCCGTGGGACCGGATCGACGCGGTGCTGAGCTCGTGACGCGACGGGGCACCTCGGGGCTCAGTGCAGGTCAAGCACCCCGGTGGCGTCGAGGGTGCCCGTCCGCCCGATCCCCTCGGTCGAGGTGATGTCGCCGAGCACGTCCCGGTCGGTGCTCTCGGCCCAGGTCCGGGCCCCCGCCGGGGTGCGACAGGCGAAGATCCCGCGCCCGGGTACGCCGTCCCGGTCGTAGACGACGGTGTAGGTCTCCACGGTCACCGTCCCGGTGGCCCCGACGTCGGTCGGGCAGGCGGGCTCGGCGTCCACTCTCGCCTGGACGTCTTCCCAGCGGAACCCGTCGCCGCCCTCGTGGTCTGGTGGACGGGAGGCGTAGACGCCGACCGCGTGCTTCGTGGCGTACCAGCCGAGCCCGGTCACCAGGCCGACCGTTCCCGGCGCCTGGCGCAGGCGGGCAACCATGGTGGCGATGCCGTGAGTGGTGTAGTTGTTCCCCGGCCCTCCGGCGAAGGTGAGCCCCCCGGTCACCGTGAGCGGTCGTGACGGGTCGTCGACGGCCAATCCCAGCTCGCCGGCGGCGATCTGGACGGCGCAGGGGAAGCACGAGTAGAGGTCCACCGCCGTCACGTCGTCGAGCCCGATCCCGGCCAGGGCCAGGGCCCGCTCTCCGGCGGTGCGGATGGCCGGCGAACGGTGGAGCTCGAGACGATCGGACATGAACCAGTGGTCGTGGGCGTCAGCACCCGAGAGCGGGAACACCCAGCGATCTTCGGGGACACCGGCGGCACGCGCCGCTTCGACCGAGCAGCAGATGAGGGCGGCACTTTGGTCGACCTGGAGGTTGGCGGTGCAGAGCTTCGGGTACGGGAAGGCCACGGGGCGGTTCCTTGGACCCGGAAGGGTGATCTCCTCGGCGGTACGGGGTTCGGGCAGCCAGGCGAAGGGGTTGCCGGCCGCCACCCTCGAG
>JAJYZN010000132.1 GCA_021799915.1 Actinomycetes bacterium | reverse complement strand
CGGATCACGGATGCTGGGCCACCAAAAGGGCCCGGAGTGGCTCAGCAGTAGGGATGGGCCAGGGTCAGTAGGAACTCCCCGTCGTCGGCGCCCCAGGTCCCGTCCACGACGAACCCCGCCTCGCTCAACTCGCTGACAACTTCCTCGACGGTGAACTTCGCGCTGATCTCGGTCAATAGCTCCTCGTCTTCGAGGAATTCCACCTCTGAGCCAAGCACCTCGAACCGCACAGATTGACGTTGCAGGGAACGCAAACGCATCTCGATCCATCGCTCCTGGTCGTTCCACTTCGCGACGTGGTCAAATGCTGAGACGTCGAAGTCGGCGCGGAGCTCTCGATTGAGCACTCGAAGCACGTTCTTGTTGAATGCCGCGGTGACGCCGCTGGCATCGTCGTAGGCCGTCACCATCCGCGAGTAGTCCTTGACCAAGTCACTTCCCAGGACAAAGTACTCGTCGTGGTCCATCGAGCAGTTGAGGTCGAACAGGAAGCGTTGCCGCTCAACGGGGCGAAAATTGCCGATGGTGCCGCCGAGAAAGGCGATCATCCGGCGTCCTCGCCTTGGGATGCGATTCAGGTGTCGGCGGAAGTCGCCGACCACAGCATGCACGTCGAGCCCATCGTATGCCGTTCGGATCTCTTCGGCCGATGTGCGAAGGAACTCGTCGCTCACGTCGAAGGGGATGTAACTGCGCAGTATTCCTCGTGCAGCCATCGCATCGAGAAGAACTCGGGTCTTTTCACACGCGCCGGCTCCGAGCTCTACCAGAGTGTCACAGGGCGCCGCACCGACGATGTCTTGGCAATGCTGATGGAGTAGGCGACGTTCGGCGCGAGTCGGGTAGTACTCGGGAAGGTTGGTGATCTCCGCGAACAGGCGGCTCCCTTCTCGGTCGTAGAACCAGACCGGTGGAATGCTCTTGGATTCGCCGCTCATCCCGACCGCGACGTCGTCGATGAGCTGCTTGCGGAGGTCCTCTGGGGTGATATGGACGTCGACGATGATTTCTTTGCTCCGGTCCGTCACGAAGATGCGATCCCTTCGCCGGACGCGACCTCAGACACCGGCGCCCATCGCCCCAGCCGGTCGCGTCGCTCAATTCCTTGCACGACGAGTCTCAACGGGTGGGCGCGCCTGGGAGCGAGCCCACCTCGCCACCTCGACCAGGTTCGAGATCGCGAGCAGTCCGTACACCAGTGAAAGGCCATCGAGCAGCCGGCGGAAAGAAGTTCCGGTACGTGGGACGGACGTGCCCTGGGGGAGTCACGCATGATCCACCGCGCAGGACATGCTGGTTCACCATGAACTTTCCGTTGTACTCGCCCACCGCGCCCGGTGCGGGCTTGAAGCCGGGGTAGGGGGAGTATGCACTGAGAGTCCATTCCCAGACGTCGCCGACGTGCCCGTGGTCATGGACGCTCACGGAGCGAGGGTGCAGGCCAAATGAGCGTGTCGCTCCGCGCCAGCCCGAAAGCGGATGGGAGCGCGCGGCGTCGCCCAGTAGTGAGCCGGCCACCATCTCCCACTCGACCTCAGTAGGCAGTCGAACGCCCGCCCAGCGGGCAAAGGCATCGGCTTCGTAGTAGCTCACGTGGCAGACCGGCTCGTCCGGCTCGAGAGGGCGCAGACCACCGAGGGTGAAGACGCTCCATTCGGAATGCGACGAGCGTGTGCGATGGGTCCAGTAGAGGGGCGCCGTCCAGTCGAACTGGCAGCGCGCACCCCACCCATCAGACAGCCACAACTCGGGACGTCGGTATCCCCCGTCGTCGATGAAGGCACACCAGTCGCCGCAGGTGACAGGGCGATCGGCGAGCGCGAATGGCGACGCGTAGGTCACGTGGCGCGGGCTCTCGTTATCGAAGGCGAAGCCGTTTCCGGTGTGCCCGATCTCGACCAGGCCTCCGGGATGCTCGATCCACCCGGCGACAGGATCGATAGCCCCCGCCGATCCTTGCGCCAAGCTTCCCGCCGATCCTCCCGCCGATCCTCTCGTTGAGCTGGTATCCGACGGCACGGCGATGTCCGATGTGTACGCCGGAAGATTGGGGTTGCACCACAGGACGTGCTTGATGTCCATGAGGAGGAGCTCTTGGTGCTGCTGCTCGTGGTTGAGGCCGAGCTCCACGAGGTCGACGACCTTCCCGAGCGCGCCAAGAGCAGCGAAATGATCGGTCCGAGAGAAGGATTCGCCCGATCTTGCAACTCGGCGACCGACAGTGTGCTGTGCCTCGACGTCGGCGAGATCGAAGGTGCCCTCCAGGGAAGAGAGAAAGCCGATCATCCTCTCGTCGACGTGGGATCGGTAGCACGAGACGTCGCGGGCACCCGGCCGAGAGATCAGGCCGCGATCGGCTCGTGGATGCCGTGAGCCCACGGCCTCGTAGTAGGAGTTGAAGATGTATGGGTACGACGGATCGAACTCCCTGTAACCGGAAGCGAATGGCTTCAGGAGGAAGGTCTCGAAGAACCACGACGTATGGCCGCGATGCCACTTGGTGGGGCTCACATCAGGCATCGACTGGACGGTCTGGTCCTCAGGTGAAAGTGGTGCTGCCAACCGCTCAGTGAGGGCACGGACTGCGTCGTAGCGTGAGGACAATGCGAGGCAGCCAACGTCGGTTGCCGTGTTGGGATCAGCTTGGTTCATTGCCGTTCAGCTCTCTCGAGTACGACGCGTCGATCGTTGTTGGCAGTTCCCCTGCAGTGCGACCAAACCACGTATGAAGTAACGCGACCAAGGTAGCCGCGACGAGCACGAGTGCTGGCCGCGACCGGGACACGGCGGGAAGGCGTGCTCGGCAGTGAGAAGACCTCCCAGGCTGCCAATGGGTGGGCACGAGGAAAAGATGGCATGCTCGTTCACGAGGTCTGATCTGGGGAGGAATGCCCAATGGGAGCACCGGTGCAAGGTGAGCAAGGGTCCGGCATGGCTGGTGGGGGTGGCATGGCTGGTGGGGGTGGCGGATCGACGAAGGGGCGCATCGGCCGCGATTGGCGTGACTCGAAGCCGTGGTGGCCTGAGGAGCCGACCTGGCCGCCAGGAGCGCCGAACGTTGCCTTGATCGTCCTCGATGACGTGGGTTATGCCCAGCTCGGATGTTACGGGTCTGATATCGCGACCCCAGTGCTCGACGCGCAGGCAGCCGCTGGCGTCCGCCTAGCCAATTTCCGTACGACCGCGCTGTGCTCTCCGACGAGGGCGTGCTTGCTCACGGGACGCAACCACCATCGCAACGCCATGGGGAGGGTTGCCGACCTCGCGACCGGCTTCCCCGGCTATTGGGGGAGACCGCCCAAGGAAAACGGCTTTCTCTCGGAGATCCTGAGGGCCCACGGCTACGCGACGTATGCGATCGGGAAGTGGCACCTCACCCCCGACGACGAGACGCACATGGCGGCACCCCGCCGCACGTGGCCTCTCGCTCGAGGATTCGACCGCTGGTACGGGTTTCACGGGGGTGAGACCCACCAGTTCGTTCCAGCGCTCTACCACGACAATCACTCGGTCCGTCCCCCGAAGCTGCCTGAGGAGGGGTACCACCTAAGCGCTGATCTGGCCGATCGGGCGATCGAGCAGCTTGCCGACTTGCGGGCTGTGGACGCGCAACGACCCTTCTTTCTCTATTTCGCCACCGGCGCGTGCCATTCACCCCACCAGGCACCGGCTGAGTGGATCGCCCGCTATCGCGGCCATTTCGACTGCGGATGGGACGCATGGCGAGAGGCGGCCTACGCCCGACAGCTCGACATGGGCCTTCTCCCGGCGGGCACGAAGCTCTCGCCGCGCCCCCCCTGGGTCCCGGCCTGGGACGACCTCGACCAGCAGCAACAATCGCTCGCGGCCCGGTTCATGGAGTGCTTCGCCGCCTTCTTGTCGTACACCGACGAGCAGATCGGCCGGGTACTTCGCTTCATCGATGATCTCGGCGAGCTGGACGAGACGCTCGTCATCGTGGTCTCCGACAACGGCGCAAGTGCCGAAGGCGGGCCCGAGGGTTCCATCAACGACATCCGGTTGTCGAATTTTGATCCGGCGGGTGTCCACGAGATGCTGGGGCGCCTTGACGAGATCGGTGGTCCGTCGACCCACAACAATTATCCGTGGGGTTGGACGATGGCCGGGAACACGCCGTTCAAGCGGTGGAAGCGAGAAGTCCATCAGGGAGGTGTCGCCGATCCCTGCATCGTGCGCTGGAGCGGGGGGATGCCCGTGTCGGGCAAGGGGGTGCGCCACCAGTTCACTCACGCTATCGACGTCGTACCGACGGTGCTCGAGCTGGTCGGGATCGAGGCGCCTGAAGTGATCGACACAGTCCCTCAGAGCCCACTCGACGGCGTGAGCTTCGCTTACCTCCTCGGCCCCGAGGGCGCAGGAGCTCCCGAACAGCACGTCACCCAGTACTTCGAGATGTTCGGCTCCCGCGCCATTTACCACGGCGGATGGAAAGCCGTCACTTTCCATCCGGTCGGCCCGCTCTACGACGATGGTCTCGATCCCAACGCGCCGTTCGACGAGGACGTGTGGGAGCTCTACAACTTGAGGGAGGACCTTTCGGAGACGCGTGACCTGTCGGCCGATGAGCCCGATCGTGTCCGGGAGCTGGTGGATCGTTGGTGGCTCGAGGCCGAGCGGAACCAGGTCCTTCCGCTCGACAACAGGGTCCTGTGGACCTTGGCTCACCCCAAGCCCAGCAGCCTGCCTCCTCGCACACGGTTTCGGTACTTCCCAGGAGGATCCCAGGTGCCCGAGCCGGTGGCCGTGAACGTCCGGAACCGTTCGCACAGTCTTGTCGTCGAAGTCGAAGTCCCGGACGGCGTCGTTCCACAAGGCGTACTGATTGCCATGGGTTCGGTGCTCGGGGGCTGGTCACTCCACCTCCTCGACGGTCAATTGCGTTACGTCCACAACCTCTACGGCAAACGTCAGGACGTCATTGCCGCGCCGGTCGCGCTCGTCCCCGGTCGCCACATCCTCCGTTTCGACTTCGAGAAGGCGCCCAGGAGCGTGGGAGAGGGGTTGTCGGGCATCGGCACGCTGCACCTTGACGGAGAGGATGTCGCGCGTGGCGAGATCGAACGCTTCACCCCCTCGGGGTTCAACGGCACTGGCATCGGCCTGACCTGCGGCTACGAGTGGGGACCTGCGGTCGGTACCGGTTATCGGGCACCCTTTCCGTTCAACGGGATGATCACTCGTGCAGAGGTGATCGTGAATGGCCCGGTAGTCAGAGATCTTCTCTCCGAACTGGCAGCGATCCTCTCGGAGCAATGACCTCTGCGCACCGCCAACGCACCGGGCCGGCCGGCCCCAAGAGGCTCAGCCGTCGCCCGCACACGTACGGCAGCGACCGAGGACGGCCGAGTGCTGGGAATCGACTCGGAAGCCGTACGTTGAGGCAGCCGTCTCCACCAGGCCGGAGAAGACTACTGGCGGAACTTCGACCATCGCACCGCAGTCAGTGCATACGAAATGCCCATGCGCCGCAGAGGCCACGTGATACGTCGCTGGACCGTGCCCGAGATGAGTATGGGTCACGATCCCCAGACGCTCGAGCTCGTCGAGATTCCGATAGATCGTCGACAGGTGCACGTCGGGAACTTGCTCTTGGACATCGGCTGCCAATTGCTCCACCGTGCGATGAGCGCCCGATGCGAACAGCGCTTCGATCAGGAATCGCCGTGAAGCGGTGATCCGGGAGCCGTGATGTCGAAGTGCATCGACGGCTTCCTGCGCCGACGTGATGGCTCCAGGCTGGGCACGTTGGCCGGTACGTGGCGCGTCCGGCGTCGCGTTCCCCATCCCGATCGAGATCTGGCTCTGGCGTACATGCCGGTTGCTGGACAGCCGGGCCTTTAAGTGCTGCGAGCAAGCGGCCCAGTCTGCGCGGATGACCGAGTACATGGCCGAGTCCCTGAGGTGCCCTTCTTCGCCGGCGGCCCACGACTGTGACCAGTTCCGCAGGATCCCTTCGAACTGTGCACCGAGTTTCTCGATGGCACGGCGCGATCGCAGGTTGCGGACGTCGGTCTTGATGTCGACGCGCGCCACTCCCCACCGCTCGAAAGCATGGGCCAAGAGAAGGAGCTTGGATTCGACATTGATCCCGGTGTGCTGCGCCGACGATGCCAACCAGGTGTAGCCGATCTCGACTGCCGCCATCTCTTGGCGATCAGGCCAAGGCCGGGGATTGCAGTACGCAGTGCACCCAACGGCCTTGCCATCGACGGAGCGGACTTGCGCGAACGGGAGCATCTCTCCGGCATCGGCCCGGGCTCGTTGGGCTCCGATATAGCGCTCGACTTCCGATGCCCTGGGCACCCACGTGTACGCGTAGGTCGAGCGGTCCTCTTCCGCGGCTTGGGCAAGGTCCGAAGCGTGGGACGGACTCAGTGGTTCGAGCCTGACCAGGCGCCCATGCAGGTCGAACGCGGCTGGGAACATCGCTACACGGCCTCGCTACAGCCAGTGGCAGCCGCCATCACGCGCTCGGTCAGGACAGGACGCGCCGGCGAAAATTCCGCAGCCCGAGACCGAGGAACAAGGTGCAGAATCCGAGAAGGACGGGGTAGATGATGTACAGGTGCATGTGAGAGGCGTCGGTAAAAGCAGCTCTCATTCCCTCGTTCACGTAGATCAACGGGTTGACCAGGACGATCGTCTGAAGCCAGTGCCATCCTCCGATCTTCACCGGCGTGAGCCTCGTCCACTGGTAGTACGTGCCGCCGAGAAAGGTGATGGGGAGGACGACGAAGCCGAACATGAGGCCGATGTTGCGCGGCTCGAATGACGTACCAAGCAGCAGTCCGAGAGACGACATCGCGATGCACGCAAGAGGAACGATCGTCACGATGAACCACCAATGCAGCGAAAGGTGTGCCTCGACACCCGAGGCATGGACGACTGATGCAATGGGGAGCACGATGGCGGCCGAGATCAATCCCTGCACCGATCCCGAGAGGACCTTGGAGAGTGCGACCAGCCATATCGGGCACGGTGCTTGGACGCGGTCTTCGATCTCGCGGGTGAAACCGAACTCCTGGGCCATCTGCATTGCCACAGCTTGGATTCCCTGGAACATGATCGAGATCCCGACGACGCCGGGAACCAAGACCGTGGCGAACCCGGACTCTGCCGCGGCCCCGCCGCCTCCGCCGATCCCCTGGCCAATCTTCGGAAAGACGTAGAGGAAGACGAAGCACAGCAGAAAAGGCTGGACGAGAGTCCGGATCACGAACTCACCGAAATTCTTCTTGAGCACAACGAGATCGCGCAGCATGAGAGCGCCAAGAGCCGTCCGGCTCGATCCCATCGCCGTGCGGGTGGGCTTGAGCGTGATATGAAGCGGAGGTTGGTTCTCGACGGCAGTGGTCATCGTTCAGTCTCCAGCGTTGATTGCATGGGGGAACACGCGAGGATCAGTCACGAAGGTCCTTCCCGGTCAAGTTGATGAAGACAGTCTCGAGGGTTGGTTCGGCCAATGAGAGGTCGACGACGTCGAACCCATTCCGCTCGGCCGCTTCCACGACGGCAGGGAGCAGCCGGTCGCTGCCGCGGACTTCGAGTTGGACTGCACCGTCGACCTGTCGAGCTTTCGTCACTGCCGGGATCGCCTCTGCAAGCACGCGTGCGAGAGCGTCAAGGTCGCCTGCTGCCTTTACCGTCACCACAGTGTCGGCGCCGGTGCTCTGCTTGAGCCGAGCCGGCGTATCGAGGGCCAGGATGCGGCCGTGATCCATGATGGCGACTCGGCCGCAGAGCTGGTCGGCCTCTTCCATGTAATGGGTCGTCAGGAGAATGGTCTGGCCTTCGGCGTTCAGCTCACGCAGGATCTCCCAGAGCACCAGCCGGCTCTGGGGGTCGAGACCGGCGGTGGGCTCGTC
>JAJYZN010000005.1 GCA_021799915.1 Actinomycetes bacterium | reverse complement strand
CGGTACCGGCCTGGGGCTCGGTGTAGCCGATGGCGAAGTTGCACTCGCCGGCCAGGATCTTCGGCAAGAAGCGCTGCTTCTGCTCATCGCTTCCGTAGCGCATGATGGTGGGGCCCACGGTGTTCACGGTCACGAAGGGGAACGGCGCACCGGCCCGGCGGGTCTCGTCGAAGAAGATGAACTGGTCAGTCGCCGGCCGCCCCTGGCCCCCGTACTCCTGGGGCCAACCGATGCCCAACCACCCGTCGCGGGCCGTGGTCTGGACCACCTGCCGCCACAGGTCGCCGCCTTCGCCTCCATCGGAAAGGCCGGCCCGGACATCGTCGGTGAGGAGCGCGGCGTAGTAGGCGCGCAGCTCCTGGCGCAGGCGCCGTTCCGCCTGGGTCTCTTCAAGGAACATTCGCGGACGGCTCCTCGGGGCTCCCTGACCGGTCCCGGCGGGTCCAGGCCGGCTCAGCGCAGAACTGTAACACGTTCTCGTCGCCGGGACGCTGGCCGCATGGCCGGGACCGGCCTATGATTCCTGACACATGTTCTAGAAATTCCGCCTGCGGCGCTCGGCCGGAGGTGTCATGGGCGAGGAGGGCGACGTGGGGCTCGGTCACGACGTGGAGCTCGGTGAGATCGACCTCGCCGACAGCCGGAAGTTCGTCGACCACGTCCCTCACGAGTGGTTCTCCGAGCTGCGGCGTAACGCTCCGGTGTGGTGGCACCCCGGTACGAGCACGTCGGACGGGTTCTGGTGCGTGACCGGCTACCAGGACTGCGTGGCCGTGAACCGGGACTGGGAACGGTTCTCCTCCTACCGGGGGGGCGCCCTCTTCCACGACATGGAGCCCGAAGCGCTCGAGCAGCAGCGCCTCATGATGCTGAACATGGACCCCACCATGCACACCCGCTACCGGCGGCTGGTGAACCGAGGCTTCACCCCCAAGATGGTCCGGGACCTCGAGGCCGGGATCGTCGGCTACGCCGACGCCATCATCGACGCCGTCTGCGAACGCGGATCGGCGGACTTCGTCGAGGAGATCGCCGCCGAGCTTCCCCTGCTCGTGATCGCCGAGATCCTCGGGATCCCCGTCGAGGACCGTCGAATGGTGTTCGACTGGTCCAACCGGATGATCGGGAGCGAGGACCCCGAGTACCAGGTCAGCGAGACGGCCGCCGCCGAGGCGGCGATGGCCGTCTACGCCTACGCCGACGAGCTCTCCTCGACCAAGAGGGCCTCGCCCGGCGCCGACGTGGTGTCTGCCCTCCTCGAAGCTGAAGTGGAAGGGGAGAGACTGGACCAGCTGGAGATCGATCTGTTCTTTCTCCTGCTCATCGTCGCCGGGAACGAGACCACCAGGAACCTGATGTCCGGGGCCATGACGGCGTTCTTCGAGCACCCCGACCAGTGGCACCGCCTTCTGGGGGACCGCTCACTACTGCCCACCGCCGTGGAGGAGATGCTGCGCTACGTCACCCCGGTCATGCACTTCCGCCGAACCGCCACCCAGGACTGCCTCATCGGCGACCAGGCGGTCTCCGCCGGCGACAAGGTGGTGTTCTGGCACATCTCGGCGAACCGGGACGACACGGTGTTCGACAATCCTGACTTGTTCGACGTGGGGCGCGACCCGAACCCCCACATCGCCTTCGGCGGGGGCGGTCCCCACTTCTGCCTCGGCGCCAACCTGGCCCGGATGGAGATCAAGGTGATGTTCGACCGCCTGCTGACCAGGATCCCCGACATCCATCTCGACGGCGAGGTCCAGCGCCTGCGGTCGAACTTCATCAACGGCACCAAGCACCTCCCCGTCGCCTTCGAGCCGTCGGCACCGCTGGCCCGGTAGCCGACGGGTCGGAGCACCGGGCCCCCACCCACTTCCCAGATCGGATCCCCGTGCGATTCCACCAATCCCTCAGCTTCCTTCCCATGGACCAGGTGGTGCCGTTGACGACGGCCTGCGACGAGCTGGGCTATGCCGGCATGTACCTGTCCGACCACCTCTTCAACCCCAGAGAGCTCGGCTCGCGCTACACGTACTCTGAGCGCCCCGACGGCGCCCCGGGGTGGGACAAGGACACTCCGTGGCCCGATCCGATGTGCGTCTTCTCGGGTCTGGCCACGGTGACCACGCACCTCACCTTCACCACCGGTGTCTACGTCGCCCCCGTCCGCGACCTCATCACCGTGGCCAAGTCGGTCGGAACGGCGGCCGTGCTCTCGGGCAATCGGATCCGCCTGGGCGTCGGCGTGGGGTGGTGCCGGGAGGAATTCGACCAGACCGGCCAGGACTTCTCCACGCGGGGCAAGCGCCTGGACGAGATGATCCCCGCCCTGCGGGCCCTGTGGAGCGGAGGATGGGTCGAGCACCACGGTCCGCACTACGACGTGCCGCTGTGCCAGATGAACCCGTCCCCCACCGAGCCGGTGCCGATTCTGGGCGGCGGGCATTCCGAACCGGCCCTCCGTCGGGCGGCGACGCTGTGCGATGGATGGATCGCCGCCGGGGCCTACCGGGAAGAGGAGGCGTGGGCGCACCTGGCGTCCTTGCGACGTCACCTGGACCAGGCCGACCGCTCTGGCGATCCGTTCCTCGTCTACCTGTCCCTGGCCGAACGCCCCGACGTGGACCTCTACCAGCGCTTCGCCGAGCAGGGCGTGACCGACCTGGTGTGCGCCCCGTGGATGTTCACGTCCGTCGCCGCCGACGCCTCGCCGGCCGAAGCTCTGGCGGCGCGCATCGGGGCCTGCGAGTGGTTCGCCGAGCACATTGTGGCCCGGATGCCCTGAGGGTTCTGCCAACCTGAGGGTTCTGCCAAGAGGAGGGAGAGGTCGTGAAGGACATGAAGATCGGGCTTCAGCTCGGGTACTGGGGAGCCGGCCCGCCGCCGGGAGCGGTCGAGCTGGTGGAGGAAGCCGAGCGCCTTGGGTACGACTCGGTGTGGACGGCGGAGTCCTACGGGTCCGACGCCCTCACGCCCCTGGCCTGGTGGGGTTCGAGGACGTCACGGGTGCGCCTGGGGACGTCACTCTGCCAGCTCTCGGCCCGAACGCCCACGGCCATGGGCATGGCCGCCCTCACCATGGACCACCTGTCACAGGGTCGGTTCGTGCTCGGGTTGGGTGTCTCGGGTCCCCAGGTGGTCGAGGGCTGGTACGGCCAGCCCTTCCCGAAGCCGCTGGCCCGGACCCGTGAGTACGTCGGGATCGTCCGACAAGTCCTGGCCCGCAGGGCCCCGGTGGTCAACGACGGACCCCACTACCCGCTCCCCTATCCGGGTGGGACCGGGTTGGGGAAGGCGTTGAAGCCGATCGTCCACCCGCTCCGGGAGGACGTCCCGATCATCCTGGGAGCCGAGGGCCCCAAGAACATCGCCCTGGCCGCCGAGATCGCCGACGGCTGGTTCCCCATATTCTTCTCGCCCCGGGCGATGAAGTCCTTCGAGGCCTCCCTGGCCGAGGGGTTCGCGCGCCCCGGCGCCCGCCACACGGCTCAAGACTTCGAAGTGCTCGCCTTCGCCCCCACCGTCGTGGCCGACGACGTGGAGCAGGCGGCGGACGGCTTCCGTCCCTACCTGGCCCTGTACATCGGGGGGATGGGGGCCCGAGACATGAACTTCCACTTCGACGTGTTCGCCCGGATGGGGTACGAAGGTGCCGCCCGGCAGATCCAGGACCTCTACCTCGACGGGAAGAAGGACGAGGCGGCAGCGGCGGTACCCACGGCCATGGTCGAGGACATCGCCCTCGTCGGGCCGAGGGAGAAGATCCGCGACGACCTCGAAGCCTGGAGGGAGTCGATCGCCACCACGTTGCTGGTGAGTGGTGACGTGGCCACGCTGCGGACGATGGCCGAACTGGTCGGCTGATGTGGAACTGAATGTCAACCTCCCGCGCGGTTCTCGTGCGGAGTGGTTTCTGGCCGCGTCGAACCAGAGGTTCGACGCCTGAGCGGCCCTGAGCAGTCGACGGGGTCCCCTGCGTCAGGACGGAGCGCCCGCAGCGAAGCGAGGACGAACGGTCTTGACGCAGCGGTGGCGGCTGCTACGCGCTCCCCGTTGCTACTGGCGGAGATCGGTCGAGAACTCGACCATGCACCGGGACACAGGTGCGGTTCGACGAACCGCCACGCTGATGTTCGCGGGTTCTCACCGCAAGATGACGATGCGCAGAACGGTGCCCCTCACTGAGATCGCGTCCGGACCGCGTGGTCCGGTTTCGCACAGCGCAAACGGGGATCTTCTCTGCCGCGGCGTCGGCCCGGTGCATGGTGGAGGCCTCGCTCACAACCCCGCCGAGGGTGGAGCGAGCTGGAGGGGGGACATCTCAGGCGACCATCTCGGCCCACAGGAAGCCAGCCAGCTCCCTCGCCACCGCGGTAACCACGACATTGCGGGAGCTCTTGGTGGCGGCCGGTCGGCGGAACTTGGCGGTCAGGTGGACCTGGGCCTTCCAGGCCCGAGCGATGGTCTCGTTCGAGGCTCGGGCCTGGCGCCTGGCGATGACCGCCCCGGTGGCCGGACGGTGCTGGTAGGACCAGGCCGACTCGACCAGGGCGGTGCGCAGGTGGATGGTGGCGGTCTTGGTGATCCGACCCCGCTTGGTGCGGTCCCCCGAGGAGTACTCCGCGGGGGTGAGGCCGCAGAACCCCATGAACGAGGTGGCCCGGGGGAAACGGGCCCAGTCGCCCACCTCGGCCCCGAGGGCGAGCGCTCCGAGCTCGGTCACGCCCCAGTAGGCGGCCAGACGGGCCACCGTCTCGGCGAAGGGCCCGGACTCGAAGCAGCACTTCAAGTCGCCCTCGACGGCTGCCAGGTCGGCGTCGAGGGCCGACAGCACCGAACGGTAGCGGGCATAGGTGCGGGTGAGCGCCTCGTCGTCGAAGACCACCTTGGCCAACCATGCCTCGTGGCGCATCGTCCAGTGGGACCCGTCACGGAAGACCACGTTGTGGCGGAGCAGGAACTTGACGAGCCTGTGGCGGGCCCGGGTGCGGTCGGTCACGAGGTCGCTCCTCGTCCGGCACAGGTCCCGGATGGCCTCTTCGACCTCGGTGGGGATCCGCACCGCAGTGAGCTGCCCTACCCGGTGCAGCTCGGCCAGCCGGCGGGCGTCACGCCGGTCGGTCTTGACCCGGGCGCCTGAGGCCATCGGGATCAGGGAAGGGGCGATGACCTCACAGGCGATCCCCATCTGTCCGAGGAACCGGGCCAGGGCCTATCCGGTAGGACCGGGCCTCGTAACAGGCAGCCAGCGACGCCGGGTCGCCCAGAGCACCCACGAACCGCCGGATGGAGGCGTCGTCAGGGATGAACCGGTCGATCAGGGCGGTGTCGGATCCGGGCTCGAGTACCGCGGAGGTGATCGAGTTCTTGTGGACGTCAAGGCCCACAAAGGGCGTGTGAGACTGAGAAAGGCGATGGAACATGGCTGGCTCCTTCTGTATGTGGCACCGCCCAACACGGTGACCCACGTGGGATCAACCTTTGCTGAACGGCGCCAGCCGTTCCATCGTCACTGAGCCGCCCGAACGGCACCCCGGGGGTGCCCGGATGCCGGGGGTGCCCGGATGCCCGGATGCCGGGGGTCGGTGGATCAGGTGCTGGCGGCGGAGATGGCTTCGGTGGCCAGGAGGTTCCCCAGGCGTCGGAGGCTGTCGTGCCCCCCCCCGAGGGTCAGCTCGATCTGCCGGGTAAGGAGGAAGAAGCGGTGAAGGGGATAGTCGCGATCCACGCCCACGCCACCATGGAGGTGGATCGCCGCGTGGACCACTCGCTGGCCCCCTTCGGCGGCCCAGAATTTGGCTACGACCAACTCTTCGGCCACCGGAAGTCCTTGTGCCAGCCGCCACAACGCCTGCCAGGCCGTAAGGCGAACAGCCTCGGCGTCCACGTAGGCGTCGGCGGCCCGTTGGCCCACGGCCTGGAACGTGGCGATGGGCTTGCCGAACTGCTCGCGGGTCTTCGTATAGGTACCGACGAGCTCCAGAGCCGCGGCACAGACACCTGCCTCCTGCACGCAGAGAGCGGCGGTGGCATGGTCCCTGATCGAGTTCACGATGCCCACACCGTCGGCGTCCAATCCACCCAACAGGGCGTCGTCTCCGAGCTCGACACCATCGAGGACGAAGAGGCATTCGGGGGCGGCCGTGCCGTCCTGCCTGGTCCGGCTCACGCCGCGGGCGCCTGAGGGGACAACGAAGACGCCCACTCCTGATCCCGCCCGACCGCGATCGCCTTCGAGCAGAGACGCCGGCACCAGGACTGCGTCGGCGACCAGGCCGGCCGGGACACAGGCTTTGGCCCCGTCGAGCTTCCATCCTCCCGACGCTTGCCTCACTGCAGTCGTGGCCGGAGCAGTGCCTCCGGATACCACCACGTCGCCGACGAGTTCGGCCAAGGCGGCGGTGAGGAAAAGCTCGCCCATCACCATCGGGCCGAGCCACTCCCGACGCTGACCGGGAGTGCCGAAACGGTCGATGGCCGGCGCGGCGTAGGCCAGGGCCTCCACGACCGGGACGCGAGCTGCGGTCCGGCCCGCGGCCTCCACGACCGCGCCCACCGCGACGAAGTCGAGCCCGGCCCCCCCGACGTCCTCGGCCAGACCGATGCCCAGCAGTCCGGCATCCGCCAGGGCGTGCCACAGCTCACGATCGACGGGACCCTCTTCCCCGGCGCTCGCTTCGACGTGCTTCAGGCGCTCGTGGGTCGACTGCTCGGCGAAGATGCGCCCAGCCAGTTCGCGGACCGCCTCCTGTTCCTCGTTGTAGTTGAAGTCCATCGCTCCTGTCCCTTCCTCCTCACAGTGCCCCCACGGGGGCTCTGCTCTTGGACCGCCTACCCCTTTGCTGTGCCTTGGCTGTCCCTTGGCTGTCCCTTGGCCGTCCCGTTCATTTCTCGACTGTTCGTCGGGCTCGTCGGCTCACCAGGGACCTTTCGTCCCTACCTCAGTGAACGTGGAAGCCCCAGGCCGAAAATGGCGATCAGATCCCGTTGGATCTCGTTGGTGCCGCCGCCGAAGGTGAGAATGATCATGCTGCGGGCGTACATCTCGAGCCGACCCGCAAGCACGGCCGCCGGAGAACCGCGCTTTAGGTACCCGGCCTGACCTACAACTTCCATGAGGAGGCGGAACGCCCTGAGATAGAACTCGGTCCCGAACACCTTGATCGATGATGCGTCGGCCACGTCGAGGTGCCCTTGGGTCGCTTGCCATGCCACCTTCCAGTTGATCAGCCGCAGGAATTCGAGCTCGGCATGGACCCGGGCCAAGTGCTCCTGCACCCATTCCTGGTCGATCACCCGCCGACCGTCGGGCAGCTCGGTCCTGGCGGCCCAGGACGTCACGTCCGTCAGCACCCTCTCCACTATGCCGGGCGCACACAGGGTGACCCGCTCGTGGTTCAGCTGGTTCGTGATGAGCGACCAGCCCTGGTTCTCCCCTCCCACCAGACTGGTGGCAGGTACCCGGACATCCTCGTAGAAGGTGTAGTTGATGTTGTGGTCACCCAGGAGGCTCATTGGCACGACCCGGATGCCAGGCGTGTCCATGGGGACGACGAACATCGAGATGCCTTTGTGCTTGGGAGCCTCCGGGTCCGTGCGCGTGGCCAGCCAGATGTAATCGGCGTCCCCGGCCAGGCTGGTGAAGACTTTGGCACCGTTGATGACGTACTCGTCGCCGTCACGAACGGCGCGGGTGGTGAGGGCCGCCAAGTCGGTCCCGGCGTTCGGTTCGGTGTAGCCGATGCAGAAGTGGATCTCGCCGGCCAGGATCTTGGGCAGGAAGAAGTCCTTCTGCTCTTTGGTCCCGAAGTTCATGATCGTGGGGCCAACGGTGTTGATCGTCAGCATCGGTACTGGTGCGCCACATCGCATCGACTCGTCGAAGAAGATGAACTGTTCGATTGCCGATCGACCCTGGCCTCCGTACTCTTTGGGCCATCCGATCCCGAGCCAGCCATCAGCGGCCATCTGGCGCACCACCCTGCGGACAGTGGGCCCGATACCATGCCCGACGGCGAGCTCCGCTTCCACCTCGGGGGTAAGGAGGTGCTCGTAGTACGCCCTCAGTTCCCTGCGAAGGGCCTCCTGCTCGACCGTGTACCCGATCTCCATCGCTTCCCGTCCTTCCTATGGCCCTTTGGGCCCTTTCGGCCCTTTCGGAGTGTCTGGACTTTCCGGACCACCGACCCAGCGGTCCACCGGTCCCCTCATCCCTGTCCCCGGAACTGTTGCCCGCACCCTGCATCGCCCTTCAGCCCACCACGGCTCGTCGACGGCCCTCTCAGATGACCTCGCACCCAAGCCATACCGTGCCCTTCCAGGCACTCAGGCGCCGTTGTCGTGCGGATCCACCGTTCCAAGTAGAACACGTTATAGTCCGACGGCGTCACCCGCCAGAACGAGCCCAGCCAGTTGCGGGGCGAAGGGTGACATCGGCGGGAAGCGCTGCCGGCAGTGGTATCGGGCTGGGTCGCCGGATATCGTGACCGTGGGCTCAGTGAGTTACCACGGAGTAACGGCAGGGGAAGGGCCCGTCCCCGAGGTCCTGACCGGCGCTGGGACAGGGCAGAACACATTCGCACGCGAGACAGGAGACCAGCATGCCCGAGGCCGTCATCGTCGCCACCGGTCGTACCCCTATAGGAAGAGCCATGAAGGGTTCTCTGATCGATTGTCGGCCCGACGACTTAGCCGCGGGAATTGTGGGGGCGGTGCTCGACAAGGTCCCCCAGCTTCCCACCCACACCATCGACGACCTCATCCTCGGATGCGCTCAGCCGGCTGGGGAGGCTGGGTACAACCTCGCCCGTGTGGTCGCCGTCATGGCCGGGCTCGACGAAGTGCCCGGCGTCACGGTCAACCGCTACTGCTCCTCTTCGCTACAGGCCATCCGCATGGCTGCTCACGCCATCAAGGCCGGAGAGGGTGACGCGTTCGTCGCCGCCGGTGTCGAGACGGTGAGCCGCTACGGCCACGGGGCCGCCGACGTGGGCCCCCACAACCCGCTCTTCGCCGAGGCCGAGGCTCGGACCGCCAACCGATCGGCCAAGGTCGCCGAGCCGTGGTCTCCACAGGCCGGGCTACACGACATCTACATCGCGATGGGGCAGACGGCCGAGAACGTCGCCGAGTACAAGCAGGTAAGTCGGGAAGAGATGGATCAGTTCGCGCTGCTATCGCAGACCCGTGCCGTCGAGTCCCAGGCCAACGGGTTCTTCGAGCGCGAGATCATCCCGGTGACCACCCCGGGCGGCAACGTTGTGACCAAGGATGACGGACCGCGTCCGGGCACCACCCTCGAAGGATTGGCTCAGCTCAAGCCGGTGTTCCGCGAAGGGGGCACGGTCACGGCCGGGAATGCCTGCCCTCTCAACGACGGCGCTGCCGCGGTAGTGGTGATGAGTGACTCCCGTGCCGCCGAGCTTGGCATAACTCCCCTGGCCCGGATCGTGTCCAGCGGGGTCACCGGCCTCAACCCCGAGATCATGGGCCTCGGACCGATTGAAGCGATCCGTCAGGCCCTCAACCGGGCGAAGATGACCATCGATGACATCGATCTAGTGGAGATCAACGAGGCCTTCGCTGCTCAAGTGATCCCGTCGGCACGTGAGCTCGGCATCGATTGGGAAAAGCTGAACGTCCACGGTGGAGCCATCGCCCTTGGGCACCCGTTCGGTCAGACCGGTGCCCGCATCATGACCACCCTCCTGAACGGGCTCGAAGATGCCGGGAAGACGATCGGCCTCGAGTCGATGTGTGTCGGCGGGGGTCAGGGCATGGCCATGATCGTCGAACGACTGGGCTGAACCTCGCTGATCTCGGCTGTGTCCGGTTGC
Source organism: Actinomycetes bacterium (assembly GCA_021799915.1). The sequence goes on along the minus strand of JAJYZN010000005.1, from coordinate 21,925 downwards.
GCCCCTCAGGCCCGAGGTCCGGGGTGGTCGGCACCAGAGGCGCGACCGATGGCACGTCCAGCGGCTCTACGCTCGGACACGTGAACGACGAGTCCACCGACCACGGAGAATTCCAAGACCAGCCGGCCGCGCACGACGCGGTAGGCCCCGAAACACGTACGGCGGCGGCGGCGGACGGGGGTGCGCCGTCCGCTCCCGCTACGACCCCTGGCGGCTCGCCACCGGCATGGGGTCCAGGTGGCGGGCCGGCGTGGGGTCCAGGTGGCGGGCCGGCGTGGGGTCCAGGTGGCGGGCCGGCGTGGGGTCCAGGTGGCGGGCCGGCGTGGGGTCCAGGTGGCGGGCCGGCCTTCCCGACGTACCGGGCAGGGTTCCGGCCTGGGCCAGAATGGCCGCCCACTGCCCCCCCGCAGCCTCGTCGCCCACCCCTCTCGCCTGAGGAGCGTCGCAGGAGAACCCGGGCGGGTGTCGTCATCTCCAGCTTGGTGGTGATCGCCCTCGCCGCTGGGATCGGAATCGGGGTGTGGATTGCTCCCACAAGTCCAGAAGCCGTGGCCCGCTCGTTGTTCACCAGCTCGGTCGCCGCAGCCACCCACGCCGGTTCCTATCACTATGTCGAACGCTCCACTACCGACGGCTTTCCTGACGACATCGTCGGAACAGCAGCCCCCAATTCTGGGCTCCAACACATCATTGAACGAGGATCGAGTGGGACGAACTCGTTCGATCTGAGGTTGGTCAATGGCATCGTTTACTTCCGCGGGAACCAAGCAGCGGTGATAGACCAGCTTGGCGTCCCGTTGCCCAAAGCGCCATCCATCGCCCAGCGTTGGGTGAGTGTGCGCCGAAGTGACGCCGTGTACCGGGGCTTCGAGGCTGGGATCACGACCAAATCCAACATCTCACAACTGACATCGGTCATGGTTCCCGGTTCCACCACTCCTCTCTCGGGAAGCAGCGAACCTCAGACCCAGATTGTAGGTGGAGTGGTTGTTGGCAGCCACAAGCAGACGGCAGGTACCGCCAGGCTGAACGTCATCAATTCGACCTCGCTGCCCGTGTCGCTGACAGGTCAGGCCAGCGACCTCACCTCAGGGGCGACTATCTCGCTGGCATGGACGTTCAGTCATTGGGGCGAGCGGGTCACCGTGAAGGCCCCCTCGTCTTCGACCCCCTTCGCTTCACTGGGCGCCACTCCCCCGTCCTCGAGCGGGGGTTGACGTCACGCTCGGCACGAGCTGATACCTCAGCCACCCAGACTCGAGCGTAGGTCCTCTATTGCCGCACGGAGCTCGTTCACCTCAGCCCGGAGCTCCTCCAGCTCGTCCCGGGATACGCCGTCAGTTCCCGTCGTCGACCTTGATGCCTCTCTGTCGCTCTCTCCGATGCGAACACGCTCCTCAAGCTCTGATACTGCCCAGCCGCCGAGCGAGTGCTCTGGTGAGCCTGGGACTCCTTGCAGTAGGTCAGTCCAGCGGTCTTCCTTCTGCCCGGGTCGGCGATCAATCCTTCGGACCAGTGGTTCGTCACGCGTCGACAGTCCGGCGAGTACGTGCTCTACATCGTCTACGGAATCGAGCTCAGCCAGGCGTCCGGTCCGTGCTCGAAGCTCGCCCGCCGTTTGGGCGCCACGGAGCACCAGCACTGCCAAGAGAGCCAGCTCCGCACGGTCGAGCTCCAACGCTTCATTGATCACATGGCGATACCGCACGACGGAACGTCCGTGCGATGGCAGAACAAATCGGACGAGTTGCTTCTGTCGGAGCTCGTCGAGCCCGTTCGAGATCTCTCCCTCCGAGTAGGAAACCACCGGGTCCCGATTCGATGCCTGGTTACAGGCCAGTTGCAGTGCGTTGGCCGTGAGCGGGTACTGCTGAGGGGTGGTGAGCTGCTTCTCCACCAGACAGCCGAGTATCCGGGCACCCACCGAGCTCACGATCATGGTCGGAGCATAGAGGTGGAGCGTGTCGAGGTCGCTGGTCGGCTCAACTCACCCGCCACCGCCCTTGTGCCTGGCCGTGCCCGAGAGTGAATTGCACCGCCGCGAGACTGACAGCGTCGGGGACTTCAAAGGTCACACATCCGCTCACTGTCGATCCGACGCCGATCACGGCCGTCCCCATAGGGACTGCCGTGCACCCGACTAGTGGATCGTCGTCGTGGAGGTACGTCCTGCCGTCGGAACCGACGACCTCGGTGTCCGCGCTCACATCGGTCCTCACGACACCCCCAGTTGGGCGGACTACGACCTCCACTCCCACGAAGCGGTAGCCGACCTGCGCCAATGACAGTGGATCTCCACCCTGTGCAGGATCCACTACGGCCTGGACCGTGACGAGGAGGCGCCGTCCGAATCCAGCCCCAAGGGCGAGCGGTTCCCCTAATGTGGCCTCGAGGGGCGCCTCGGGGACCGGCGTGGACCCAGTAGGTGCCGAAGAACCCAGGTGCAGGCTGTGACCCGTTCTCCTAGAGACATCTCGGTTCTCAGGACGAGCACCCGAGGTCTCGGTGCCATTCGCCGTCGACGCACAGGCCGTCGACCCGATCATGACCAAGAGCACGGCCAACGCCACCGGCAACCGCCCGAAGAGCCGCTCTCCCTGATTGACGCCTCCGCCCGAGGGGCTGAGACGGGGCCGACGGGGCCTGGACCACGGTGGCCTCACCGTTCCATGGTGTCACTTCACGCACCGCCGGTGGAGTCGACCCGAATCATCCCGACGAAGCGTTCGGCCCCGGGGGTGAGTGGCGTCATCCGATGGATCACCCCAAGTGAGCGGCTCGCCTCGGGACGGGTCCGGACCACGACACAACCGAGCCGCTCGGCAATGGCGGCCAGGGGCTCAGGGAGCAAGGTAGACCCGGCACCGGCAAGGACGAGGGCCACCAGTGCTTCCCGCTGGGTCGTTTCGACTGCGAACTTGGGTGGCGCAGACGATCGTCGGAGTGCAGTGTCGATCACGGCCCGCGTCGAGCTGCCGACCGGCGGCGCCACCAGGGGCATCTCGGAGAGGAGGTGAAGTGGGAATGGGTCACGCACCGGAGACCCCGGCGGGAGCACCGCTCGGAATTCCTGTATGCCGATGGGGATCGAGGTGAGGTCATCAGCGTGCACGACATCACCAATCCCCACCTCGAAGCGACCCGACCGGACGGCTGCAACTAGATCACCGGTCCCCTCGGCGCGCCCCAGTACGAGCGACACACCTGGGTAGCGGGCCCGGAACGCCCCTATCAGGGGCCCTAACGGAGCAGCCGACAGCGTGGGCAAGCACGTCACGTCCAACCGACCGGTCCCCAGACCGGCCACTTCCTGAACCGCCTGGCGCCCGTTCTCGAGATCTCGCCGCACCTGGCGCGCGGGCAAGACCAGCGCCTCCCCCGCCGGCGTCAGCTGCACAGCACGGCCCAGACGGTGGAACAGCGCCGCACCGATTGCGCTCTCGAGCTCGCGGATCGCCTGCGAGACCGCGGGCTGGGACACCCCCAGGACATCGGCCGCCCGCGTGAAGCCGCCCTCGTCCACCACGGCCAAGAAGATGGACAGCCTTCGAATATCCATATGTGTTGGCTTATTCACCGGAGAAACGCTACTTGTTTGACTTTTGGGATTGGGGGCGGCACGCTGGCGCCATGCCTCCGCCGCCTTCCCTGGGAGCTACCGGACCGTCGTCGGCAAGCCAACCGGCGCCCTGATGGGTCGTCGGATCCAGTGGCTCGGCGTGGGACTCATGCTGTGCTTCGCTCTGGTGATACTCCAACTGGTGAACATCCAGGTGCGCCAGGCACCGCGCCTCAATGCCACACCGAAAAATCCTCGCAATGCCGCGGCCCGCTTCGACAACCTACGCGGTGACATCCTTGCGGCCAACGGACTGCTCTTGGCCCGCTCTGTGCCAGCTCCACCTGGAACGAGCACATACGCCTATATCCGCCAGTACCCACAGGGTTCCCTCTACTCACAGGTAGTCGGTTACACATCTCCATTCCGAGGTACGGCAGGAGTTGAGTCCGAGTACCTCACAAAGCTCGTCGCCCACAAGCAGCCGGCGAAGTCGCTCAGTCAGCTCATCAATCCCCCCCAGGCGACCACGGACAATGTGACGCTCACCATCGAGCCATACCTACAGACCTTGGCTCGTCAAGAGCTGGCCAACGTGGTCTCTCCTGACAAGGACGGGGGAGTGGTCGTGATCGGAGTCCAGAGCGGGGCAGTGCTGGCGATGTACTCCAGTCCCTCTTTCACACCAAACACACTGTCCAACCCTGACGTGACAAAGGAAAAGGCGGCCAGCCACGCCGACTTCACAGTGCCCGACCACGAAGGCTTCTATCCCGGATACCCCATAGCCACGTCAGTCCCCGAACCGCCAGGCTCAACGTTCAAGATCGTTACGACCAGCGCCGTCTACAACCTGAAGCCAAGTTTGGCGAACTTCACCTTCCCGGTGAGCCCATGCACCACCGTGGTCGGACGCTCTACCCCGATCTGCAATGACGCCCGGACAGCCACACACGCAGTACCTTGCGGCGGAACGATCGCCCAGATGCTCCCGCCATCGTGCGACCCGGGCTACGCGCAGCTCGGGCTGGCGCTGGGCGCCACAACCCTCTACAAGCAGTCCGAGCTCTTCGGGTACAACTCAGTCCCCCCCATCGACCTGCCCGGCGCCGCTCCATCGCACTTCCCCAAGCCCTCGGACTTCGCCTCGACAAACTTGGGGCAAGCCGGACTGGCAATATCGGCATTCGGCCAGCAGGATGTAAAAGCTACGGTTCTCCAGCAGGCCATGGTGGCCGCAGCGGTCGCCAACGGGGGAGCGCTCATGACTCCCCACGTCATGGCTTCCATCCACGCTTCCGATGGAAGCCTTGTTGAGCGGTACAAGCCCACCGTCTACAAGCAGACCATGTCGCCGGCGGTCGCAGCTCACGTCAATCAGCTCATGCAGACTGTCGCCAGCACACCTACCGGAACGGCGTACGGGATATTCCCACCGACACTGAAGATCGCGGTCAAGACCGGAACCGCCCAGACCACACTCCCCACACTTCTCACGAACACCCAGGATTGGATGATCGGCTTCGCTCCTTACACACATCCGACCGTCGCCGTCTGCGTTCTGGTCCCGTACCAACCGACAACAAGCGCCGGAGCCACCGTTGCCGGCCCGATAATGCGGGCAATGGTGTCTGCTGCCCTCCACCCCCCGGCAGGACAGTGATGCCCACCGAGGCCCTCCCACCCAGCTGCAAGTTCCTCCGATGACCCGCCGTTCCCGAATCTTCCACAGCGTGGGTCGTCGGTCCGGGCCGGCTCGCACCGCCGATCGACTCCGGCGTGGTCGCCGACACCAGCTGCGGTTCAAGCCGCGACGAAATGTGAACGTCGTCGCCATGGTCAGCTCGCCCGAGGAGCTCACTGGTCGGCCGCAGCTACGGCTCAACATCGTGGGCGTCGTAGTCCTGGTGCTTTTCGTGGTCCTCATTCTCCGTCTATGGGCGCTCCAAGTGCTCGACCACTCCACGTACGCAGCGGCCGTCACGGCGAATGAAGTTCGCACGGTCTCCGTCCCGGCACCACGCGGGCTCATCACGGCTCGCACAGGGAGCGTCCTGGCTGGCAATCAAGTGCAGTATCAGATCACCCTCTCTCGAACTGAAGCCGCCCAGCACCCCGCCGTCGTCGGAGACGTGGCCGCTCTCGTTGGAGAGACGCCGGCACAAGTCCAGACGGCTCTCAGTGACTCCCAGTACAGCCCCTACGAACCGGTTCCGATCCTGAACGGCGCTCCCATGGCAACGGTTCAGTACCTCGAAGCTCATCCTTCGCTGTTCCCTGGCGTTAGCGTCCAGCAGGTCACCGAACGCACATACCCCCAGGGTGGAACAGTGGCGGCTCAGGTCATCGGATACGTGAACGCCATCACCGCGACAGAGTTGAAGGCTCACCGCACAGGGAGGTACTCGGAAGCGACACAGTTCGGCCAGTCGGGCCTGGAAAACCAATACCAGTCGTACTTGGCAGGCACGCCGGGGACCAAGCGGCTACTGGTGAATGCTCAGGGTCAGGTCGTCGGAACCCTGCACTCCTCCCCGCCGGTGCAGGGGAACACGGTCGTCACCAACATCGATCTCGGCCTCCAGAAGGCGGTGCAAAGCTCCTTGAACGCCGATGTCACCTCAGACCGCACGACGGTTGATCCGACGACCGGGAACTTACCAGCGGCCAAGACGGCAGCCGCCGTCGTGATGAACGTCCAGAGTGGGGCGGTGCTGGCAATGGCGTCCTACCCGAGCTACAAGCTGACAGAGTGGTTGGGAGGCATCTCCCAGGCCAACTACACAGCCCTTGAATCCCAAGGGGCCTTGAACAACTACGCGATCCAGGGCCTCTATACCCCCGGTTCCAGCTTCAAGCTGGCATCAGCCACGGCGGCTCTCCAGACGGGACTCATCGGGGCTTCGACAATATTCACAGACCCCGGCACGTACTCGATCCCGACATGTAAGGGCTACTGCACGTTCCACGATGACCAACCAACAGATGCCGGGAAGATCACCATGCCCCTTGCTCTGACCGAGTCAGACGACGACTACTTCTACAACATCGGTTACCAGTTCTATGTGAACGCCGCGAAGTACGGAGCGACGCCAATCCAGAACGTTGCGAACAGCTACGGCCTCGGGGAGCTCACCGGGATCGACTTGCCCGATGAGGTGCAAGGAAGGGTTGACAGCCCAGCACTGCGAAAGCAGCTCCATCAGGCCACACCCACCGCGTTCCCCTACGACAGTTGGTATGCAGGAACAAACCTTGAGATGGCATTCGGTCAGGGGGAAACCGTGCTCACGCCCATTGAGATGGCTCAGGCCTATGCCACGTTCGCCAATGGGGGGACCCGCTACCAACCGCAAGTTGCAGCGGCGATCGCGAGTCAGGGGGGCAAGGTCCTGAAGACTTTCCAGCCCAAGCCCACGGGGACCGTCAACCTTCCAGCGTCGATCTACCAGCCCATGCTTCAAGGCTTCGAGGGTGTAGTAGCCACACCGAAAGGAACGGCCTATGCCATCTTCAAGCAGTACGCCCACTTCAGCCTCACATCATTCCGGATCGCCGGAAAGACCGGCTCAGCGACAGTGTCGACCGGGACAACCAAAGAGCCTGACGCGTGGTTCATTGGCTTCGGACCCATTCCGAATCCCCAGTACGTGGTAGTGGTTGCCGTCACACAGGGTGGGTACGGAGACCAGGCCGCAGCGCCAGCGGTCATCAACATCTTCAATTACTTGGTGGCGCATCCGGTTCCATCGCTCTCACTTCCCGCCAAGGGTTGAGCCCGAGTCAGCCGGGAGAGCAGCCGTCCCGAGCCAGCTCCACTTCGGAGAGGACCGGCACCGGCCCCGAGTCGATCCCTTCTCGGTCAGCGAGAAAGAGTGACACGGCATCGCCGAAGTACGCCAGGTCGAAAAACCTCTCCAGGTCCCGGGTCCCCCGAGTTCGCACCTCGATGACGTCAGCCACGACTTCACGGAGCACCTCGTTGACGAAATTGATTCGATGGGAGACGTCAGATCGCTCGCCGTCATGGCGCAGCGTGACGACGCTGAGCACCTGACGAGTCACATCGCCACCCAGCCCCCATCCGGCAATCTCGTCGTGACACAGCTCTGGCTGGGATGACCAGAACGCCGCAGTCTTCGCATTGAGGTTGAACTGCGTTTTCCAGCGGCGCGCCGCCACTGCTGCCGGTCCGGAGGCGCCGTGAACGAGTGGCATCGTTCGCCCAATCCGAGCAGCCACTTCGTCAGCTGGGCCACCTGCTGCGAAGATCTCGTCCCTTCGCCAGAGCAGGTGTTCGACCGCTGCCTGGAGCTCCTCGGCCGCTCCCCCGAACAGTCCGAGCTCCTCTAGAGCCAAGAACGTCGTGGCCGCTAGCGCGCCAAGGGCGACACGGGATTGAGGAGGTGTCCGCGGAACGACGAACATCGTCCCTTCGTGCTCCTCGGACAATGCCGCGAGCTGTCCACCACTGGTTACCGTGATCACAGTTGCGCCAACGTCATATGCAGCTTTCGTCGCACTCAACGTATCCAAGGTGTCACCCGAGAAAGAGACGGCGAGCACCAAAGAGCCCGGCCCAACGTACACCGGGATCTCACCCGAGCTCACGGCCGTCACCGGTACCGACATCACCTTGCTACCTACCGCTCCCACCAGGTCGGCGACAACTCCACTTCCCCCCGTTCCGACAACCACCACATGCCTGATCGGATCGTCAGGTGGATGCCATCGAACTGGTTCAGACGCGGCGATGGCCGCCTGAAGCTGTTCGGGAAGCCCGGCCGTCGCCCCCCACATGTCCAGGCTGTCAACGGTCACACCGTCGATCAGCTTGACCGAAGCGTTCTTCGCCCAGCTGGACTGGGATCGTTCTGCGTCCACCCTGCCGTCTGTCACGCGTGAGCTACGACGTCTTTTCCGCCGATGGCCGGTCCGGGAAGTGCCCCGTCTCAGGAACCCTCTCGGCCGCGGCCTTGGCCATGAGGCGTTCGTGCTCCACATCGCCGACGTCGGTTGCCTCGTCGACTAATAGGACTGGAACTCCCTCACGCACCGCGTAGGCCTTCTTCAAGCGCGAATTGTAGAGGATCTCCTCATCGTCGAACCACAAGAGCGGGCCCTTGTCGACTGGGCACGCAAGCACCTCGATGAGCAGTGGATCCAAGGTCATAGCTCCTCCTCTCGCCCGAGTGAGTGAGCCGACAGGCGATCATCATCTCGATCGTCATTCGTGCATCTCTCCCAGGTCATGATGATTGACTTTCTGCCGCCACTGATTCGACGAGCTTGAGCACCTCTCGTACGTGACGGGCACACGCGTCAGAGTCGGGGGCCTCCACATTGAGCCGAAGTAGGGGCTCGGTGTTCGAAGGGCGCAAGTTGTACCACCAGTCACCATGATTGACGGAAACGCCATCGAGACGATCAACCTCCGCACCGCCTTCCACCTCCAGCCGACCGACACCCTCCATCACGGCTGCGGCGTCCGGAACGCTGGTATTGATTTCACCGGAGTCTGAGTACCGTCGGTAGGGCTCGAGGAGAGCGGAGAGCGGTTTGTCGCTGCGGCTCATCATCTCGAGAACCAGGAGCGCGGTGATAATTCCCGAATCAGCACGGTAGTTGTCCCGATAGTAGTAGTGACCGGAATGCTCGCCTCCGAACACAGCGTCCGTCTCGGCCATCACCTGCTTGATGTATGAATGGCCCACCCTGGTTCGGACTGCCACACCACCGTGCTCAGCGATAACCTCGGGAACCACGCGCGAGCAGATCAGGTTGTAGAGGACCGTGGCTCCAGGGTGCTTGTCCAACAGGGACGCAGCGACCAGTGCGGTCGTGAGCGATCCCGACACGGGCTGTGACTTCTCGTCTACCAGAAAGACTCGATCCGCATCACCGTCGAACGCCATGCCGACGTCGGCTCCGGCTTCGAGCACCGCCTTCTGGAGGTCAACGAGGTTCTCGGGCTGAATCGGGTCCGCCGGGTGGTTCGGAAACGAACCGTCGAGCTCAGGATAGAGGAGTTGAACTTCAAACGGCAGACCTTCCATGACAAGGGGGACGACCAATCCCCCCATCCCGTTAGCCGTGTCGGCAACTACACGGAGAGGTCGGAGGACGCTGCCGTCAACGAACGATCGGACATGGTCGGCGTACTCCGGCAGAAGATCCAGATGCTCGATAGGTCCAGAGGCCCCTGCCGTCGGCGGTTCGGCAAGCAACATGTTCGTCAGACGTTCGATCTCGTCGAGTCCCGTGTCTCGTCCTATCGGCCGCGCTCCAGCGAAACACAGTTTGATCCCGTTGTACCCAGCCGGGTTGTGGGAAGCGGTGAACATCGCCCCGGGAGCATCCAGGCGTCCTGACGCGAAGTACATGAAGTCGGTCGAGGCCATTCCGAGGTCGATGACTGCCGCACCCGACGCCCGCACGCCGTCAGCGAAGGCCTGAGAGAGCTCCTCTCCCGATGGCCGCATGTCTCTCACCAGCAGAATACGTGGAGACCCCGTGAAGCGAGCGACCGCGCCTCCGATGGCACGGCACAGACCGGCGTCCAACTGGTCGGGCACGGTGCCCCTGATGTCGTATGCCTTGAACACAGCATCGGTCCTGCTCATGGGTATGCCAGCCTACTGCCTCGAGAAGAATCCCCTTTTCGACGGGGACAGTCCTCGGGCAACTTCCCGCGTGAGCCCCTACCTCCACCGCTCCGCTGGCTCGTCCGGGCTGATGTTGGAGGTGTGCCAGTGCCCGACAGGGCCTGCTGAAGTTGATTGATGCCTGTGGCCAATGTGTTCTGCTCGGCTGTGACCCGTGCTTTCACACTTGTGGCTACCGGTGTAATTGATCCGTTCGAGGCCGCTGGAGACGTGTTCGACGTCGATCCCAAGGGAGGGCGCTTCTGAGCCCCGGGAGAGCCGCCGGGGTGGAAGGTACCGGACCCGACGCCTTCGAGGGACCCGACGCCAGCTCCGAAGTAGGCGTCGACCCGACGTGTCGAGATCCTGTCACATGCCCTTCCCCTGAGTCGGACGCTCCCCCGCTATCCCCGGGCGAGCGACTACCAGCTCAGGCAGGCGCGTGTTCCCGGTCCCACAAAATGCCACCATGAGTGCCAGCACGCCGACGACCAGAGAGAGGAGAGATGGCCCAGTCGTGAAGGTCCTGTCAGGCCTACGGTCGGCTGTATTTCGAGCCAGCTGCCAGGCGGATCCCACACATGTTCTTCGCCATCACGACGACACCGGCCTGCGCTCCGTGGTCACGTCCATTTCCTCGCACGACGGCGTCGGTAGGTCGGTGCCACCGCCAAGATGAAGAGGCACAGGATGCCAACGCCAGTGCAACCCAGACCCAATTCGTTCACCGGGGTACTCCCGTAGATCAGAGTCACCTGGTGACTGGTAGGAACGACGACCATAAGGTTCGGGGTTGACCGCCACGGCCCACTGGCACCAATCACATGCCAGTTCGGAAAGTACGAGACCTTTATCAATACCGGCGTTCCAATGCGACTCACATGAAAACTGACAGAGTCCGACGTCTGGCGTACATCGGTGATACGGGCTCGGGGAACTGGCACCGACGGCGGGTGCCCGGACGATGCCTTCGTCACGCGAGGCCAGGAGCTCGGGCCCCCCGCAACGAGTGGAACGGCCCAACGAGAGGGATTGTCATACCAGACCACCGCCGGCCCGTCGACAGGCTGTCCATCTGATCCTACCGTCCCCAACCAGCTTGCCTGGCTCGGACCGACGCCAGTGAGCACTGCCGGTTCGCGGGCCAGAGAAGTCACGACTGTCGAACGCCGGACCAGGTAGATATCCCAGGTGGTCGAGAGTGTCTGCCCGTCGTAGTCGGTCTTCCATGGCCCAGTCGAGGAGATGAGCTGAAGTGTCGGATCGGCCGAAGCCTCCTGCTGGACCTGAGGACTCGACGCCATGAAATAGCGCACCCCGAGGAGCTGAAGATGCTCCACTCCGAGAGGTACGTCGAGTGGCCCGTAGGGAAGTCCAACCATTGGCTCCGACGGCGCGACGGATAACTCGGCCTGGTTCAAGAAGTGGTACGGAGTGGTCGCTGACGACTCGAACAGGAGACCTTCCATGGAATCGATGCAACCACCAGTCCAGTAGGGAAGAAGCATAAGGGCCTCGGGGGTACCGAAACGATTCAAATCAGAGTTGTACTCCCACATGGCTCTTCCACAGCCGTGCTGGCGCCCGACTTTGACCATCGTTTCGACGACGGCCCGGTATTCGGGGTAGTCGGGCTTCCCCTCATAGCCGGAGTAGTTCCATTGTGCCCACGCGCTCACTTCGTTTGCCCCCGGAGTGATGCCGACGTGAGGAAGCTCAGATGCCAGAGCCGGAACGAACGGGGTAGCGACAACGATGACTGCCCCTACGATTGCCAAGAGAGGCCCGACGACAGCACCGGGAGGCCAGCGCGGGGGAGAAGGACGTGGCATCCAGATGCCCGCGGTCTCGGTCTTCGTTGCGATGACCCAGCCCTCCAGTCGGTCCCGTCGAATCCACCGCGCTGCCGCCACTATGGCCACGGCAACCACCCAACCAGCCGACAGATAGACGGAGATGAACCAAAGTGGGAGTAGGCGGACGTTGTAGAGGCTTCCCTGAGGATCCACCACCAGCCCCAGAGCAGACATCCCCCCGAGGACGCCTACGACGAGGCCAAATCGACTTCTCAGCGCGATGGCGACCAGCACGGCCAGCCCGGCGATCACCTCGACCCACAGGTCGGCGTGAGGAAACAGAAGCGCCATGTACGTAGTGATGTTCTCGTACCCCATTGACGTGCTGTACGGGAGCCGCAGCCCGAAGGGGACCAGCCACCAACCGGACAGCAGGACGCCGATCACCACGGTTGAGCCACCCCACCACAGAGGGGCCCATCGACTTCGATGGCCTTCTCCCCTCGCCAGGTGTTCGTTCGGCAAATGCCGCCATGCCAGTGACGGCGGGCGGAGATCGTCGTAAAGGGCGAACGACTTCGGGAATAGCTCGATGGCCGTGAGCAGTCCAGCACCGACAAGTGCGTACGCGGCCGGCACAACGTGGGCCAGAATGCACAGAGCCAGCACTACTGCCGCCCAAACACGCCCTGCACCGGTACGGATCCCTCGGGCAAAGAGCCCCAAGAACAGGATTGCCAGCGCCAGGCTCAGCGAGAACGAGTACTCTCCGGCGAGGGTTGAGAATAAATTCCCGCCGTAGATCGTCCAGGTGTAGTCGAAGAGATACGGAAGCGTCGCAGTCGCCAGGATTGCCGGTACCGGAGCCGACAGCCCGAACATCCTCCCGCAAGCCCACGCCGCCACGGGCAGCATGATCGATCCCAGTACGGTTGCCAACTTGAAGGCGACGTTATAAGCGATGACGTGAGAGGCCAGGGCCACGAGGACATCGGGCAGGATGAAGTAGAAGGTGTACATCGGGTACCCGTCGTACCAGCCTGGATTCCACCCGGTGAGGTGAGGGAAGAGATTCGAAGTGAAGTACGCCGGCATCATGTAGTGGGCGCCGGTGTCACCGCCCGTCGTCGTGGTGTTCGCCAACAGGAGTGGCAGATGGAGCTGCCAGAGCGTGATCGCGATGACGCCGCCGACGGCGATCAGGGAAGCGATCGCCGGGACCCAACGGGCAACCCCATGGACTCGCGGCACCCACGGGCGGCGAAGTGCAGACACTTCAATTCTCTCGTCCTGAAGTTCTTCGATCACTTTACCGGCCACACATCCGCCCTTCTCCCGCCTACTCAGACGATCACGCCGCCACGGGCGTGAAGGACGGCGATGACTGCTACAAGGTTGAACGATGCGTGCGCGACCATGTTCATCCCCAGGCGACCGGTGCGGTAGCTCACGGTAGCCAGGATCATCCCGAAGATCGCCAGTCCGGCAAACTGCTCCCATTCTCCATGAGCCAGACCGAACACCAGACCGTCAACAGCCACGGCGGCGATGACCCCCAACGCACGGCGCGTGGATGGTCCCACCGCAGACGGCGTGAAGATGCGGGCCAGACCCTTGAAGATGAGGCCGCGAAAGAAGAGCTCCTCGAAGAACGGGGCTCCGAGCACGGTCAGCGCCGCAATTGCCAGGAAGCCCCAGCCGTGCGAAGCACCGGTGAGCTTCTGAGTTGGAGCTGTGAAGTTCTTGAGATGACTGATGAACGGCTCATAAAGGATTGCCACCAAGTACTGCGACCCCACGCCGATCACTATCCCGATGGCGTCCACCGGGCGGAAGCGGATGCCAAAGTCCGACACGATCCGGCGAGTGCCCCTGGCCATGCTCGCAAGCCACGGACCTGCCGCAAATCCTCCCCACAGGCCCACGAGTGACACGCCGATATACCACTCCGGAGGCTGGGCCATCGATGCCAGCCGAGACAACTGACCGCCATCTCCAGCCAGATCTGCCGCTACCGCTACCAAGACGAGCGCGAGAGCTTCTCCGATCAGGAAGCCCACGCAGCCCAGAAGGATCCACGCCCAAGCATCACCCCGCCGGCTGGGTACAGCACCGGGGATGTCCAGGAACCGCTGGGACCGTCTCGAACCCGGTGCAGCTTCGGTAGACCGGGGTGCCCCGGCAGCTTCGTGGCCGCCTCGAGGGCGCACACTGTCCCCGTCGTCGGCCATCGAGGGCCACGATACCGCCGAGCAGGGAGAACTCCGGGGCGGGGAGCCACGTCGGGAATGATCGGACGGCGGCGCGCCGGTACGTGGGGGGCAGATCAGTGATCGGACACGCCAAGCCCCGCCTCTCCGCGGGAAAGGACCTGGTGAGCCCCGGTCACAACACCTTGGAAGGGGCGCATAGCATGGGGCCGTGAGCCCCCAGCGCCAAGAAGGTCAATTGCCACGAAATTCAGGTTCCGGCGGTAGCCCGGTTCCGGGGACCTCGGGGGAGAACCAGAATTGGCGCTGGATCTGGGTGGTTGTCTTCGCCGCGGTCCTTCTCGTCCTTATCGTGCCATCGTTCTTGAGCCACTCGTCAGCCAAGTCGCTCACGTATTCCCAGTACATGAGCGACGTCAGCGCCAAGCGGGTGGCCACAGCGAACGTCGACAATTCGTCGGGCGTCATCACCGGAAAGCTAAAGGACGGGACCCAGTACTCGGTGAGCGGGCCGAACCCCGTCATCCCCGCTGATGTCAAGGAGATGCAGGCAGACGTCGGATCGGTCACGTTCTCGACGCCCAGTGACCTACTGGGGGCCCTGCTTCCCTACATTCTTTTCCTTGGGATCGGGATCATCCTCATGGTCTTCATCACCCGTCAAGCTCGCGGCCAGATGTCTGGGATCATGTCCATTGGGCGCTCCAAAGCTCGCCAATTCAGCTCCGATCGACCGTCGACCACCTTCGACGACGTAGCTGGATACACGGGAGTAAAGCAGGAGATCAGCGAAGTCGTCGATTTTCTGAAGACGCCGACCAGGTTCAGGGAGATAGGGGCGAAAATTCCCAAGGGTGTCCTACTCGTTGGACCGCCAGGCACCGGGAAGACGCTCCTGGCTCGGGCAGTTGCTGGCGAAGCCGGGGTGCCCTTTCTCACCGTTAGTGGTTCCGACTTTATGGAGATGTTCGTCGGAGTGGGCGCCAGCCGGGTACGTGATCTCTTCCAGACTGCTCGGAAGCAGGCGCCAGCAATCATCTTCATCGATGAGATCGACTCGATTGGACGCAAGCGGGGTGCCGGCCTCGGCGGCGGCCATGACGAACGCGAGCAGACCCTGAATCAGATGCTGAACGAGATGGACGGCTTTGACCCGGCTGAAGGCGTTGTCATCATCGCGGCCACCAACCGCCCAGATATCCTGGATCCGGCGCTGCTTCGCCCCGGCCGATTCGATCGCCAGATCGTCGTCCCCCTTCCCGATCTCGAAGAGCGCCTTCCCATCCTCCAAGTGCACTGTCGTGGCAAGCGCATCGGGCCGGACGTGGACCTGGAGCTGGTGGCCCGTGGAACGCCTGGCATGAGCGGCGCTGACCTCGCAAACCTTGTCAACGAGGCAGCCCTCCACGCCGTCAGGCGCGGGAGCGCCATGATCGAGATGGATGACTTCGAGTCTTCGCGTGACAGGGTGCTCATGGGTCAACGCCGCGACAGCCTCGTCCTCTCTAACGAGGAGAAAGAGCGGGTGGCCTACCACGAGGGAGGCCACGCTCTCCTGGCCTATGTACTAGAAGATGCCGATCCGGTTCACAAGGTCACGATCCTGCCCACTGGAATGGCTCTGGGAGTGACGATGCAGCTTCCGATGGAGGAGCGCCATATCCATCCCCGATCGCACATCGAGGACTCCCTGTGCGTCCGAATGGGTGGTCGAGTTGCTGAGCTTCTTGTCTATGGAGACCTTTCCACTGGTGCAGCCAACGATCTTGTCGGTAATACCGAATTAGCTCGCAAGATGGTCAGGGAATGGGGAATGAGCGACGAGATCGGGCCCATGGCGTGGGGTTCTCAGGGTCAGGTGTTCCTGGGGGAGGACCTCATGCATACTCGTGACTACTCGGAAGACACGAGTCGAGTAATAGACGACGAGGTGGAACGCATCCTGCGGGCCCAGGAAGAAAGGGCAATCGAGGTTCTCAGCCGGCATCGCACCGGCTTGGACGCAGTTGCCCATGCACTCCTGGAGCAGGAGGCTATAGACGGGATCGAAGTCGGTCGCCTCGTCGACGAAGCTTTCGGGCGTCCGGTCCACGAAAGCGGCTCGAAAGCGGTTCCCCATTTCAACGGAAACGGACGACGAACGGAGTCCCATTCCGGGCATGCCGCCACCGAGAACGGGGTTGCCGGGAGCGGGAGCGGGAGCGGAAATGGCACTGAGGCGGGTACCCGGGGTGAGAAGGCTCGAGCCAACGGTGCCTACTCATACCCAGAGGACCCGAAGACTCCCGCCAGTGCTGGTGAGCCGGCCAATGGATCCACCGTCCCGGCCACATGGCCGCCGCCCGAGTGGCCCAAGCCCCAAGACACCTGGGCTCCTCACTCCCACCCCGGCGAGGAGACAGGGCCGGCTGAAGGACCGGGTCCCGTTTCAGGAACTGAGGCTGGTGTGGGCCAGAAGTCGAGCCCCGATTCGCCTGCGGGGCCGCCGGCCTGACGATCGTCTCCCCGGACTGAGCCACGGGCTCCGAGTCTTCCTTCAGCTGGCTACGGGGATGCCGGCCAGCGCTACCACCCCTGGCATGCCTGCCGGGGAAGCCTCCTCCACCGATGCCAGGGGACCCGAGGCATCGATGAGCAGTGCTTCGGCAGCTGAAGGTACGAGGTCACTGGGCTCCACAACGAGGAACGATCGAGGCGCAATCCGCAGGATTGGCACGGTCGACAGGCGAACCGGTCCTGAGGGGGTCACCGCACCGACGCTGACCGTCACATCCCGAGGTCCTGTGTTGTGAAGAGTCAGGGCAAATGGTGCAGCCCCGGCCTCGGGAGGATCTCCGGGAACTCCCGGTGAGGGTACGACCCACTTCCCCGACGGGATCGCGGCCGCCGGTCCGGCCATCGCGTTCAGCATTCCCCACTGTGGACTGGCGCCGGCACTCGAGGATTGGACGATCCGACCAACCACCACACCTGGGCCTCCTCCAGATATCACGGTCGTGGCGTAATCGGCATTCGCTGGTATCCGGGTGGCCGAGCTCATCACCAGGCTCCACGTGGTGTCGGAAGCCACTTCTTGAACAAATGGCGCCACGGGGCCCGACGCAAGCTGGACGTTCACTGATATCCGCTGGGCGCTAGCGGATGGATTGAACACAGCCAAGACGACACGGCCGCCCCCTACGTTCACCGAGCGAGGCAGGCTCCACCTGTTTTCAGGCTGTGGAGATCCAAGTAGAAGTGACAGACCTCCAACGGCACCGACAGTGCTCTGCTCGAGCTGCTCGGCAATCACACGGCCTGATCGCGCCTGTACGACCGTCGACACTGAAAGCTGATTTTGGACGAATGACCCAACCCCAGCGACCACGACTGCCCCTGGAGCGATGACCAGTCCCTCGAATGGTTCCGGAGTCGCTTCCCCCTGTGTCGTGATGAATTTCAGATCGACCACGGCCGGCGCAGCTCCCGGGTTGTACAGGAACGAGAAGAGGAGATCACCTGGTTCGGTTGAACCGGTCGCGAAGTACCAGTTGGCGCTGGTTCTCGTCGCACAAGGTGCCTCTGCCCATCCTGCGGACCCCTCCACCATTTCGCTCACCGTTACCCCACCGCCGTTGAGCTGCACCGTGCTGGCAAGCCAACTCCCTTGTACGATGGACGCCGGTACGGCAGTAACCTGATGCCCCCCGGGAACGGTCACAGGACGTTCTGCGCTGCGGCCTGTGCTGTTCACGACAGTGATCGTTCCCGTCACCGGGAAGCGACCGGTGTTCACCAGATACAAGGTTGCATCGGCGATTCCGTTCGGAGTTCCGGTGCTCCCGGTGCAGTACCAGCTCGATGACTCCGAGCCAACTGGCGGCGCAACGGTGGCCAGCCCCAAGGTCGGAGGCGGCGTCGTCGGTACGGCCCCGCTGGCGTGATTCGGAGGAGTCCGGGACAAAATACCTATAAGAACGATTGCACATACCACCACCACGACCACGGGTATCCTCCACACCGCATTGGAGCGCCTGGCATGCACCAGGGATTGACGTGATCGAGGGGAGGTCACTCTGGCTCCGCCGAAACTTCCGCCGACAAAGGTCCTGCGCCCGACTCTGGAGCCGGATTTACCACGCCTGACCGTTCTTGGACAACTGTCCCTTGCGGGGTGCCGGCGCCCCGACGGCCGGACCGACGCCACACCCACCGGCCGCCCCGGGTCAGTGGACGCCAGAAGGCGAGCCAGTACGGCCTGCGCAACAAAAAGAGTGCGATAACCAACCACAGCAGCAGCTCGGCCAGGGTAGCGAGGAACACAAGAGGGTCATTCTGGAAGCTCAATGAACCCGTCCCAGCCGACGCGATTGCATATTGGGCCGCCCAACCGAATGCTGGTGACTGGGGAACCTCCCGACCGTCGACATCGACGTGCCAGCGTCCCGCTGGGGACAGGCTGGCGAATACAGTTCCACGAAGCAGTTGACCTCGGTACAGGGAAGGCGCAGCCGATGTCCCAGTCCGTGGTAGTACTGAATGCCAGCCGATGATGTCCGAGGCCGTGGGTCGGACGTCCGCCAGGCTTGCCGCCACCTGGTGCGTTGAGATGCGGTGTGCGCGCTCTGCCCTCTGGGGCATCACGGCGGTGTTCTCGAAAACGGAGAACCCGTTCGCCTCGGACGAGAGCTCGACAAGATCGGCCTGATCCTGCAATGACGGTAGGAGCCCAGCAGGCACCGCCGAGATTGGCGGCTCCTGAACACCTGTGATCTGAGGGGCGAACGATCCCACCACTACCACGTACCGTACGGCGGCAGGCGCCAGCAGGCGACCGAGGTGCGTCGTACGTCCGGCCATGGTGAGGTCAACGGCATCCGCCAGGACCGTGGCCGGACCAGGGCCGGCCGGTGCCCAGATGTTGGTGGGTCCCGGAGTGCCCCCGACGGACGTGGCATAGGCCAGACCGGGGCTGACAGACCACCCGGCGGTCGGGAGTGATGAGGGATCCCCCAGCCACAACACTCTGTACTGCGTCAATGTCGAGGTGGATCCGGCGCCTTGGGCGAGCCCGGCACCCGAGGCGGACCCGGCACCCGAGGCGGACCCGGCACCCGAGGTGAATGCGAGCGTCTGGGCATACCCGTTCGATACCAGGTCCCAGCGTCCACCGCCTGCAGCCACCACGACGGGTACCACACCGAGCAGCCCAAACGCTGCGGCGAGGCCAGCCAGGATCTGTCTCCATCCGAACCGGTACTCCGGCAGATCCCTCTCGAACGCTGCGACACCGAGCCCTACTCCGGCTGCGACCGCCACTGCTGCTGGCGCCAGAACCACCTCCAAAGTGGGGGCGAATGACCCCGTCCAGCCCCGTGATACCGCGAGGCCCAGGAACCACGAGCAACAGGCCAACGTCCACAGACGCCCAGCCCAGGCCAAACGCTCGCCGCGCCCGATGAGGACAGGGAGAAAGGCCGTAGCCACCAGGAACCAACTCAACGGGCTGCTTCCAACGGGACCGACAGCGAAGCGCAGCAGACCACTCCATCCGACAGCTGATGCAGGTGTCCCGGCCAGGCCGAAGATTGACATTGCACCGTGGCCGGCCAGAAGCGTGCCGACCAACCACGGCAAGCAGAGGATGGCAGTCAACACCGTGGCGCCGGCGGTCACCGACGCAATCCTCAGACATCCACGTCGTTGGCCAACCGCAAGCGACCCGAGCATGAGTCCAGCAGCGCATACGAGTACGACAACGCAAACCGATGGTGCGAACGCCGTGGCGGCCGCATCGATGACCCCGATGAACAGGACCGATCGTGCATACGTCGGCATATGGAGATGCTCGCCAACCCCGAAGTGGCCCCCCTCAACTGTCACCACTCCGCTTTCGACACCTTCATCGGAGGCGGCATCGTTCCGCTCGAAAGGAGGCATTCCGCTGGAGCGAAGCAATGCCGCCAGGATCCATGGGAGGGTGCCGTAGGCCACCAGGCCATCCCATCGACCCTGGGCCAGCGCGTCGTAGCCCAGCGGCAACGCCACGTACGCGATCGCGCCCACGATCCGACCGCGTGGCGTACAGAGCGGTCGAAGAAGGCGGGAAATGCCCCATGCCCCCAACGGAATACATCCCAGCACGAGGATCTTCTGCAAGAGGCCCATCCCACCCAACGTGAACGTTCCCAGCACACCCATCACCCCGAAGGCGGGGGTGACCGGTGCCGTGCTCCCCAAACCGGCTGGTTGCCAACCCGCAAACCACTGCTGCCACGTACCAGTCCAACTTGGAAATGGGAGATACTGCCCGACCAGTGGGAACCTTCCACCCAGCAGGTTTCGCGTTCCAACCAGCAGAATTACCGCCGTGACCATCCAGAGTATTAGCCGTGATCGCCTCGTCCCCAAGATCGCTCTGCGTCGACGATGACCAAAACGATCCCTTCCGGCACGCCGCCCCAAGTCGTCGAGCTCGTCGAAGTCGCTGTCTTCCGAGAACGCCAATCCGACACTTCCCGTGAGCTCGGGCTCGGGCTCGGGCGCCGCTCCCGCCGCACCTTCCACGGTCGATGCGGCCCGGCCGTGAGCGACGTCGAAATCCTGGTGAACAAGGCGAGATCCGTACGTGGACAGGCGTGCACTTCCCCTGAGCTGGAGACGCCGTACCTCGTGGTCGGAAAGTGCTCTTATGGCACGAAGCGCGGCTCGGCGCTGCTTCAAATCCCTATAGTGCGAGAGGTTCCAAGTCCAGGCTCCGATGACTGCACGGGCGCGGTCCCGGTTGCGCGCCACCAACGAGACGAACAGCTCCCCCAGCGTGAGCACTACGATCTGCGGGACGACACGCACCAGATGGGACCAGCTGTAGCAAGTGAGGGCTGCCCGCATCTCGTGACGCCGCTCGAGATCCTGCAGCGACACGTTGCCCTGGTCCCCCGCAAGTACCGGGACCGGGCGCAGGCCGGCGCTCAGCGCTTCACGATGACGGACACGGGCATCTGGGACAACGAGAACCCGAGCGCCGGCTACCTGTGCACGCCAGCAGAGTTCGAGATCCTCTCCCATGGCCACGATCCCCGGATCGAACCCACCGAGCTCCTTGAAGAGATCGGCCCGCACCAGAGTGAAGCCACCGGGGACCATGAAGACGTCTCGAACGGCATCATGCTGTCCGTGGTCCACCTCACCGGCATGCACACGCTCGACCACTGCTCCCGTCTTGTCGACGTTCATTCCAACGTGAAGAAGGATTGACGGATCCTCCCATTGAAGGACCTTTGGACCCACCACCCCGGCATTCGACCGGTACGACTCCTCCACCAGCAGGTGCACCGCGTCTGGGTCAGCCGCGCAATCATCGTGGCAGAACAGGTAGAAGGCCGCACCCTCTACCATCTCAAGCACGACGTTGGCCGCCGCCCCGAATCCACGATCATCCTCGCGGTGGGCAATGAAAGCCTCGGGCAGCACCGCCGCTACCCTCTCGGTCGGGTCGGTCTGGCCTCCGGCCACGACGACGAGTACGGAAAGCTCTCCGTAGTCCTGAGCCGCCAAGGCAGCCAGCGTCTCCTCCAGCCAAGGTCCCGGATCACGCGTCACGAGGACAGCAACGACTGCGGGCGCCGTCGCGCCCGTCGCTTCGTCACTCGTCATGACGTACCGGCCAATCCGTCGGCTATCACGCTCGGAGGAGTCACCAGACTGGCGAGGCTACCGGTTCGACGACGCCCCCAG
>JAJYZN010000131.1 GCA_021799915.1 Actinomycetes bacterium | reverse complement strand
CGACCACCGGGCCTGCCGAGGCCGTCACCTCGAGCGCAGCCACGCTGAATGGGATCGTGAACCCGATGGGCCAGGCCACCACCTCCCACTTCTCCTACGGCACCACGCCTGTGCTCGGGAGCACATCACAGAGCACGACAGCAGGGTCGGGCACATCTTCTGAGCTTGTGGCGACCACCTTGAAGGGGCTGTCACCGGCCACGACGTACTACTTCGAGCTGGTGGCGACCAACGCCTCGGGCACCACCACCGGTGCCCAGGGCACCTTCACGACGACACCAGCCCCACCCCCGCCCTCTCCGGGGTGCTCGTCGGCCGGGGTGGGCTCGGCCTCGTTCCCCGGTGGCTACTGGCTGGCTGCCGCAAATGGGGCGGTCTTTTCGTGCGGGGACGCCCCCTTCTACGGATCGCTCACCACCTCGGGGGTCACCCCTGCCAAGCCGATCGTCGGGATCGCCGCCACCCCGACAGACCACGGCTACTGGCTGGTCTCCTCCGACGGGGGGATCTTCAGCTTCGGCAATGCGCAGTTCTACGGCTCGATGGGGGGCCAGGCGCTCAACGCACCTGTCGTGGGCATGGCGGTCACCCCCCAAGGCGGCTACGACGAGGTGGCCTCCGACGGGGGGATCTTCAGCTTCGGCCCCGGTGCCGCCTTCTACGGCTCGATGGGGGGCCAGACCCTCAACGCACCTGTCGTGGGCATGGCGCTCACCCCCCAAGGCGGCTACGACGAGGTGGCCTCCGACGGGGGGATCTTCACCTTCGGCCCCGGTGCCACCTTCTACGGCTCGATGGGTGGCAAGACCCTCAACAAGCCGGTGGTCGGCATGGCGCTCGACCCCACAGGCGGCTACTGGGAGGTGGCCTCTGACGGGGGGATCTTCAGCTTCGGTGCTCCGTTCCACGGTTCGACGGGCTGTCTCAGCTTGGACGAGCCGATCGTGGCCATGGCGGTCTCTCCTGACACGACCACTGTGGGCACGGGAACGGCGTGCGGGTTCACAACTCCTCAGGCTCCGGGTGGCTACCAGTTCGTGGCTGCAGACGGCGGGGTGTTCAGCTTCGGCAACGCCGCCTTCGCCGGGTCCCTGGGTGGCCAGGGAGTGACCGACATCGTGGGGATGGCGAGCGCGTAGCCCCACCGCCGCGCGAACGCTCCACGATCGCTCCACGGTCGCCGGAAGACCACTCCGTCCGGCAGCAAGCTCGATCGGCACACGCACGCGAGGTCCCTGCGCCTCCAGCGCGCACCCACTACGATCTGCCGGCTTGTGACATTTCGGATAGCAGGCGGACTGGCTCGCGCTTCCATGACGCTGCGTGCCGTGCCGCACGCCCATTTTGGGAGGAGCAGCGCGTGGGGGCCATAGAGGAGTCCAAAGAGGACGCCATCGGCACGGCGCCCGAGGGCGTCACCCCGCCGCATGGCGATACGCACCCCGCTGTCGCCACCCCTCCGGATGACGTAGCCGCACCAGCAGACAAGGGACGCCAGCCGCCCCCACGCCATCTCTGGAAAGACGGGATCGTCGCCGCCATCTACGTTGCCCTGGCGGTCGCAGTCTTCAAAGACGTGTGGTTTGCCCACCCGTCCAACACCATGAACCTTGGAGGCGACCAGTACAATTTCGTCTGGTTTTTCGAATGGGTGACCTGGGCCATCGTCCACGGCCACAACCCGTTCTACTCCAGCTATCTCAACTACCCCTACGGCGTCAACCTCCTGAGCAATGCAGGGGTCACCGGATTGGGACTGCTCTTCACCCCGGTGACGCTGGCGTTCGGGCCCATCGCGGCATTCGTGACGGCGGAGACGGCAGCCATTGCGCTCTCGGCGCTCGCCGGGTACATCTTTGTGCGGCGGTGGGTTCGGTGGCGACCCGCCGCGTTCGCCGGCGGTCTGCTCTTCGGGTTCTCCCCGTACGAGTTGGCGCAGAGCGCGGCCGGCCACATCCACCTCACGTTCCTCGCGTTCCCGCCGCTGATCCTCCTCGCGCTCCACGACCTGGTCGTGCGCCAGCGATCCTCGCCGAGAAAGGTCGGCATCACGTTGGGCCTGCTCTGCGTCGCGCAGTTTTTCATCTCGACGGAGATCCTCTTCGATACCGTCCTCATCGGGGGCATCGCGGTGATCGCGACCGCGCTCCTGGGATATCGATCGATCGGCGAGAAAGCGCGGTTCGCGCTTCTTGGAGCGCTCTGGAGTGCAGGGGTCGCCGCGATCCTTCTCGCGTACCCACTGTGGTTCATGCTCGCAGGTCCGGCACACATCAGCGGGAAGATCCAGCTCGTCCCCCAGGCGTATCGAGCCGATCTCCTGGGTCCCGTGATCCCCGACGCCAACTTGTGGCTGACGACCCATCACCTGTCGAACATTGCGGGGCATTTCGCCAACAGCACCGCAGAGAACGGCTCGTACCTCGGGGTTGTCGTGATGCTCACCCTCCTCGTGGCGACGATCGTGCTCTGGCGCCGCAACGAGGTCAAAGTCGCGGCGATTGCAGGAGTTGCAGCGTTCGTGCTGTCCCTCGGGAGTGGTCTGGTGGTCGATGGGGCACCCCCGGCGGCGGTGTCGGGGTTCCCGTTGCCCGGGCGCATCCTGGCCGACTTGCCGCTGTTTGACAACGGCATCCCGGCGCGGTTCTCGTTGTTCTGCGCGTTGTTCGCCGCGTTGATCGTCGCGGTGACGCTCGGCGAGTTGCACGAAAAGGTCATCGGGTGGCGACCCAATGCGAGGGGGCTCGCGGCGGCGGCACCGGCAGTATTGGCGGTCCTGTGCTTCCTCCCCCTCGTCCCCGCGCCCTTCCAGGGGATCGGTGCAACGGGAGTGCCGGTGTTCTTCACCTCGAGCGCGTTGGAGAAGATCCCTGTGGGGAGCACGGCCGTGATCTATCCGATGGGTTCGAGCATGACGCCGAATGCCGACCTCTGGCAGGCGGTCGCGAGGGATCGGTTCCGTCAACCAGGAGGCACGGTGCTCGTGCCGGCATCCTCCGGGAAGACAGTCGCGTTCGACCCGCAGATCGGGTACGAGCGCGCCACGTTGACGGCCAACACGCTCGTCAGCGTCAACCAGGGCACCATCCCCCCCGAGACCCCGGCCCTCATGGCGGCGCTTCGCCGGCAGTTCGGCGAGTGGCACGTCCGCACCTTCCTCGCGTTTCCCATTGGCACGCCCAACGCCACCCAGGCGATCCAGTTCTTCACCTGGCTCCTCGGCCGACCACCGGTGGTGACCACCAACGGCACGTTTGCTTGGTACAACCTGCAGTTCTGACGGCAATACTCGAGCCGGTGGACGACGAGCCGTCGGCACGGGAGCCGGGCGACGCCAGGTGCACGGGCAAGTCCGTTAGCGTTCGTCGGGAGCCCCGGTCCTCCAGGTGCTCCACCGGGGCATCGCCCGCCGGGCACACAGCGGGACGCGGCAACGGGCACACAGCGGGACCCGGCAACGTCGACCCGCAGCGGGGCCCGGCAGCGCGCAGGACGAGTAGTTGCAGGGAGGCCGGGAGGCGATGGCGACAGGGACGAGCGGTGGGGCGCAGACGGGTGCTCCCGCTCGCGCTCTGCCGCCCGATCTGTCGGTGGTCCTGCCTTTCTACAACCCCGGCGACCGCTTGCGAGCCACCGTGGGGCAGCTCCTCAGCGAGCTCGAGAAGACCGGCCAGCGCTTCGAGGTGATTGCCGTCAGCGACGGCACTACCGACGGGAGCATCCGGTCGGTGGGCGACCTCCGAGACGAGCACTTCCGGCTGATCGAGCTGGACCGCAACTACGGCAAGGGTGAAGCGCTACGGATCGGCATGAAAGCAGCGACGGGGAGGTACGTGGGGTTCATCGACGCCGACGGGGACATCGCCCCCGAGCTGATGGCGAGTTTTGCCGAGCAGGCGGCCCGCGACCGGCCCGACGCGCTCCTTGGCTCCAAGTACCACCCGGAATCGGCCGTCCATTCCGCTCCGCTCCGCCGCCTGCTCTCCGTCGTGTGGCAGGCGCTTGTGAAGCTGCTGTTCCAGTTCCCGGTCAGCGACTCGCAGGCGGGGATCAAGCTGTTTCGCCGCGACGTCCTCGAGCGTGCACTGCCCCTCACCACCCTCACCGGGTTCGCCTTCGACTTGGAGCTGCTCGTCGTGGCACGCGACCTCGGCTACACCGATTTGGTGGAGCGGCCGATCCAGATCGCCGAGCGCAGCACGTCAACCGTGTCGCTCGGGACGTCGTGGCGGATGCTCACCGATCTGGTGGTGATCTTCTGGCGCACCCGGGTGCGGCCGAAGGTGCGCAATCGCCGATCGACCTCGCCAGACGGCGCGCCCCGCGGATCATCCCGGCGTGACGACGATGTCGGCAGGCCGCCCGCCGACCGCCACCGCCCGGCCGACGTGTCCGCTGGCGAGGTCAACCGGGACGACGGCCCCGCGCTCTAACGCCACCCACGCGGTGGTGCTGCCGTCGAGGGCGACCGACTCGGCGACCCCAGGGAGGGTGATGGCGTGGCCCAGGGAGAGCACCGGCGGTCCGCTGCCCGCACCCGCCGCACCCGAGGCCTCAGGGGCCCCCGGCGCCAAAGGCGCCAACGTCCCGCCACCGGCCACCCATGCCGTCCCGTCAGGCGCCACCGCGATGCCGGTCGGGTTGCCCGGCGTCGGGATGAAGGCCCCCGCGTCGAGCTCGGGGACACTGATCGGGGTCACCCCGTCGTTCCCGAAGTCCGCCACCAGGACGAGCGTGCCCGCCGTGCTCCCGCTCCTCCTGGAGGCGCCGGGGTCCACGGCCAGCGCATCGGGCTCCTGGCCCACCGGGATGGGGACGCCGGGCGCCATCGTGGCGAGGTCGATGGGGGTGACGGCGTCCGCACCGAAGTCGGCGACCAGGGCGAGCGCCGGCTGCGCGCCGGCTGCGGGCAGCACGGCCAGCGCGTCGGGCTCCTTGCCCACCGGGATGGGGCGCCCGGCCCGCATGGTCCCGAGGTCCACCGGGGTCACCTCGTCGGCACCGAAGTCGGCGACCAGGGCGACCCCCGCGTCCTTCGGTCCGCCGGGAGCGACGGCAACGGCGTCGGGCTCCATGCCGACCGTCGCGGTCGCCGCCACCGAACCCGATGCCGTGCGCACGACGGTGAGCGTGTCGTTGCCGCGGTTGGCCACGACGAGCTCGCGCCCGCCGTCGGTGGTGGCCATCGCCACCGGCTCGCTGGCGGTCGCCACCGGGCTCCCGACGGTGCCGCCGGGGAGGTCCACCGGGGTGATCGTGTCGCCGGGATCGCTCTGGAACGACTCGTTGGCGACCCAGGCGACCCGAGCAATACCTGCGCTGCCCGCGCTGCCCGCGCTGCCCGCGCCCGACGCAGCCCCCCCGCACGCGGCCAGCACCGCTCCGCCGAGCAGGACGGAGGCCAGCACCGCGCCTACCCGCCGCCCCGCAGCACGCGACAGCGCACCCCCTGTCGTCATCCCCGGGCGCACCCCCCGCTCGCCGCCCGGTCGGCCGGGGTCCAACCTGGCTCCTCGGTCACGGGCCAGAAGTCCCCGGTCGCCGGGTCCTGCTCGTAGGGCACCGGCGCAGGCGCGCCCGAGGCCAGCACACCCACCGCGTCCACGAGAGCGTCCACGTCGTCGAGCGTCGTGCCGAGCCCGCAGCTCGCCCGCACCGCGCCGGGGATCTGCCGGCGGTCCCCGGCCATGACCTGCCGGCGCGCCTCCGCGACGGCGGGCGCCCCGAGACCGAGCAGCCGCAGCAGGTAGGGGTGGGCGCAGAAGCATCCGTGGCGCACGCCGATCCCCCATTCGGCGCTGAGCCGGGCGGCCACCAGCGCGTGGTGGAGGCCGTCGACGGTGAAGGTGGCCACGGCCAAGTGCTCCACGTCGGCGCGGTGGCTTGCGTCCGCGCGCCGGGCCGGACCGAGCAGCCGCACGCCGTCGATGCCGGCCAAGCCGGCGACCAGACGCCTCGCCAGCCGGGCCTCGTGAGCGATCACGCGCTCCCAGCCGATCCGCTCCAGCTCGTCCAAGGCGGCGCCGAGCGCGACGGTGCCGATCACGTTGGGCGACCCGGCCTCCTCGCGCTCGGGCGGGTCGGTCCAGATGACCTCGTCCAAGTCCACCAAATCGACGGCACCGCCGCCGGCCAGGAACGGCTCCCCCTGCTCGAACGCCGACCTCGGTCCGACGAGCGCTCCCGCGCCGAAGGGCGCGTACAGCTTGTGCCCGCTGAAGGCCAGGAAGTCGGGACCGTTCGGGAGAGGTCGATGGGGTGCGAGCTGGGCCGCGTCGCACACCACCGGGATGCCCCGCTCGTGGGCCGCGTCGCACAGCTCGCCGATCGGCGGGAGCCAGCCGGTCACGTTGGACGCGCCGGTCACGGCGAGGAGCTTGGGGGCAGGCTGCGCGTCGAGGGCCGCCACCACGTCGGCCACGCCAAAGACCCCGTCGCCGTCGCACTCCACGTAGCGCCGGGAGGCGTAGCGGGCCCATGGGAGGAGGTTGGCGTGGTGCTCGACCACGGTCGTGACCACGACGTCTCGGGGTGAGAGCGCCAAGCGGAAGGCGAGGTGGTTCAGCGCCTCGGTCGTGTTGCGGCAGATGACGGCCACGTCATCGCCGCCGGCGCGCCCGGCGAACTCCAGGGTGCGCTGCCGGGCGTGCTCGTACGCGGCAGTGGCGGCCCGCGACTTGTAGCCGGCGCCCCGGTGGACGCTCGAGTACATGGGCAGGAAGTCCTCGACCCGGGCCGCGACTTCGGCCATCGCCGGCGTCGATGCCGCGCAGTCCAAGTCCCTGTACCGGCGCTCGGTCCCGTCCACGCAGGGGACATCGGCGCCCGCGCCGACGAGTGCGGCCAGCGGCGCGTCGCGAGTGGGTGTGCCGGTGTCCGGCGCGTCGGCGATGCTGGGCGGGGTACCGGCCACGGCTCCAGCCTACGGACGCCCGGCACCCCCGCCGGCATCGCTTGCGATGGCTGCGGCGAGGTAGCGTGCGGACGATGCCCGACGACGAGGTCGACTACGAGGCCTTGATGACCGGAGCCGAGCGGGTGCTGGACGGGGTCGAGCATGCGCTGGCCCGGCTGGCCGACGGCCGGTATGGCATGTGCGAGACGTGCGGCGCACCGATCGCCGACGACGTGCTGGCCGAGACACCCCTCGTCGAGAACTGCGAGCGGCACCTGCCGCTCGGCGAGCGACAGGGCTCGCGTCCGGGCGAAACGGTGGGCTGAGCCGGGGTCCGGTGGACGGCACGGCCGTGGGGCGGGGAGCCACCCGCGTGGCCCTGGCGCCAGTTCCCGGAGAGGACCAGCTCGTGGCGTTCATTACCCCATCCCCGGGCGCCCCTTCACCCGGCGTCCCGTCGTGGCCCCTCGGCCACCCTCGTGCTCGGCGGGCCCCGGCCCGGCCGGTACTCTCTTACCCGTGAGCGTCGATCCTTCCGAGCGGTGGAACGACCTGGGCGCCTTCATCCGCGAGCAGCGCAACACCGCCCGCCTGTCGCTCCGACGCCTGTCGGAGCTGGCCGGGGTCTCGAACCCCTACTTGAGCCAGATCGAGCGGGGCCTCCGCCGGCCCTCGGCGGAGATCCTCCAGCAGATCGCCAAGGCGCTGCGGATCTCTGCGGAGACGCTCTACGTGCAGGCGGGCATCCTCGACCCGCCCGAAGGCTCTCCGGACCTGGCTCGCGTGATCCTGGCCGATCCGATGCTCACGGCCGAGCAGAAGCAGGCACTGGTGCGGATCTACCTGTCGTTTCGCCACGAGAACGACAGGGGCCCGATCGACGGCTCCTCGAACGGCGCCCCGCCTGTGACGACCCCGGCGCCCGCGGTCTCCACGCCGAGCGCGGGCCCCGAGGCCCGGCTCTCCACGGAAGCCCGGCCTGCCAC
This sequence comes from Actinomycetes bacterium, assembly GCA_021799915.1. Next base: position 90 of record JAJYZN010000131.1, on the reverse strand, counting down.
CGATCTCAGTTGATCCCCACGATCGGCGCGTCGAGCGGCTGGCCGCCCATCGAGCCGTAGAACTTGGCCGCCCCGAAGCTGAAGACCCCC
>JAJYZN010000130.1 GCA_021799915.1 Actinomycetes bacterium | reverse complement strand
CGAGGTCCTCGGGATCGGTGGACGGTTGCGCCATCGCCCACCACAGCTCTCTGGGGGCGAGCAGCAGCGAGTCGCCGTGGCCCGCGCACTCATCGGTCGCCCGGACGTGATCTACGCCGACGAGCCCACCGGGAACCTCGACTCGCGAACCGGGCACGAGCTTCTCTCCCTCATCACCGATGCGGTCCATCGCTACGGGCAGACGGTCATCATGGTGACGCACGATCCGGGCGTCGCGGCCCAGGCGCACCGGGTGGTGTTCCTCGTGGACGGCAGGGTGGCCGAGGACCTCTCGACACCGGATCCGCCGACGGTGCACCAACGCATGCAGGTCCTGTGGGGATGAACGCGACCGACGCCGGAGCCGATTCCGGGCCGGTTTGCTTTTTGCGGTTGTCACAGTGCTGCGGCTGACGTGGCGGGGCCTGGTGGCCCACCGAGTGCGCCTGGTGGCGACTGTGGTGGCCGTCGCGCTCGGCGTGAGCTTTGTCGCCGGCACCTACGTGCTCACCGACACCCTGCGTGCGGCGATCACGAGCGTCCTCAATCAGTCCCAGGCCCATGTGGCGATCGTGGTGGACGGGCGCTCGGTGCAGTCCACATCTGCGCTGGCGGGCGACGGCGGCAACCTTGGCGACCTCGGCCTCACGATCCCCCAGTCCACCATCGCCAAGGTGGCATCGGTGCCCGGTGTTGCAGCGGCCGAGGGGACGGCCGTTGGTGCAGTCAAGGTGCTCGGACCCGGCCACAAGGTACTGACCAGCGCGACGTCGCTCCAGCTCGCCTTCTCCGTCGGCGACGTGCCGGCGCTGCGCTCGCTCACGCTGCGCCACGGGAAATTCCCGACGGCTCCGAGCCAGGCAGTCCTCGACGTGACGACGGCCCGCCGGTACCACATCGATATCGGCCAGACGATCGACGTGGCTGGAGCCGGCTCCACTGCCCGGTTCCATGTAGTGGGGATCGTCGGCTACGGCAGCGCCGATTCATTGGCCGGTGCGACGATCGTGGGTCTCACCCTCACCGCCGCCCAGGCGGTCCTGGGCCAGCCCGGACGCGTCTACGACGTGGTCGCATCCGCCTCTTTCGGGGTCAGCTCCAGGACTCTGGCGAAGCGCGTTGCGGCGGCGGTCGGCCCGCGTTTTCAGGTCCAGACCCAGGCACAGGCCATCGCCGCGACGACCTCGGCGGTCAACAAGGGCCTGTCGGTGTTCGGAGACGTCCTCCTCGTCTTCGCCGGCGTGGCGCTTTTCGTAGCCGTCTTCCTCATCTTCAACACCTTCTCGATCCTGCTCACGCAGCGAACCCGCGAGCTCGCGCTCTTGCGTTGCCTCGGCGCGCTGCGGCGCCAGATCGTCCTCTCGGTCCTGGTCGAGTCGGGGGCGATCGGGCTGGCGTCGTCGGTGATCGGGTTGGGGGCGGGGGTCCTGCTCGCTCTCGGTCTCCGCAGCTTGTTGGCGGCCGTCGGCGTCGGTTTTCCGTCGACGCCGCCGGTGGTCGAGCTGCGCACGGTGGTGGTCTCCCTCATCGTGGGCACGGCGGCCACGATGGCCGCGGCGCTCCTGCCGGCATGGCGCGCCGCCCGCACCGAACCGGTCGGTGCCCTGCGAGATGAACCGGCGGTCGACACCCAGCGCCCGGCGCCGCTGCGCGTGGCGCTCGGGCTCGCCCTCGTGGTGCTGGGTGTCGTCGCAGTCGTCGGTGCGCTCCAGGCCGATGGCGGTCGATCGGCCGGGGCGTCCACGAGGGCCGATGTCGCGGGTCTCGGCCTGGTGCTGGGCTTCCTCGGACTGGCCGCGCTCGTCCCCATGGTGGTCCGACCCCTCGCCGGGGCACTGGGGTGGCCTCTCGCGCGGCTTCTCGGAGTCCCCGGCAAGCTCGGGAGAAGCAACGCGATGCGCAACCCGCGCCGGACGGCATCGACGGCTGCAGCACTCATGATCGGGCTCACCCTCGTCACGGGTATCGCCGTGCTCTCCCATTCGGTGCAGTCCTCCACCGATGCTTCGCTCGAGCAGGGGCTGCACGCAGATCTGATCTTGTCGCCGAGCAGCACGCAGTCGCTCTCCCCCAGCGTCGTGGCGCGCGTGGCGGCGGTGCGCCAACTTCACGACGAGGCCGCTCTGTCTTCAGGCGAGCTCCGCATCGATTCGAATGGCGCTGCTCGCGGTGTCAGCCGGTTGGCGGGCGCGAGCGGCACCGATGTGGCGTCGTACGTGCGGGACGTCTCGGTCCCCGTGGTCGCCGGCACCTTGCGCCGGCTCGGCACCAATGCCGTCGCAGTGACCACCGGGATTGCCGAGAGCTGGCACCTCAAGGTCGGAGACGAGCTGGAAGTGGGGTCGACCCAGGTCAAAAGAGACGGCTACCGGGTAGCAGCAGTCATCGGCGATCCCACCGGCATGACCGGTGACCTGCTGTTCACCACCTCCGGCCTCGCGCACCTGTTTCCCCAGAGCGCGCCCTCGGTCCAGCGAGTGCTGGTCCGCGTTGTCCCGGGGACCTCTCTCGCGGTGGCTGAGCGGGCGATGTCTCGCGTCTTGGCGACATTTCCCCAAGTGAAAGTCAGGACCAAAGCTTCCTTCATCAACTCGCAGAACAAGCAGTTCCAGCAGCTCATCGGCGTGGTGACTGCCCTGCTTGGTCTGGCGGTGGTCATCGCTCTCTTTGGGATCGTGAACACCCTGGCGCTTTCGGTCATCGAGCGCCGACGCGAGATCGGGCTGCTGCGCGCCCTTGGGCTGTCCCGGCGCCAGCTCAGGGCGGCGATCCGTTGGGAGGCGGTCGTGGTTGCGCTCATCGGGACGATCCTCGGGATCGTTCTTGGGATCGTGTTCGGCTGGGTGGTGGTTGACGCCATTCGCTCCGACGGCGTCAATCTGTTCTCGGTGCCCGTCGTCGAGCTCGTGCTCTTTGTCGTCGTTGCCGCTCTGGCCGGCGTGGTCGCCGCGCTCGTTCCCGCCCGTAGCGCCGCCAGGGTCGACGTCCTGGCTGCCATCACGACCGAGTGAGGACGGCCGCGCTCGCCGTCATCGGCGTCCAGCGGTGACACGGCATGGCCGCTCACGGCAGTGCAGCGCCCTGGAGGGCAGGCGCTCCCACCGACCACTCGATAGCGTGGTGCAGCGTGGATGAGCTTGACCCCCAGACGCGCACCGTGATCATGGCGATGCGGGGTCTCTGGCCGGACCTCGGCGGTGGGGTCACCGACGTGGGCGATGCTCGCCGGGCGGTCGAGGCGCTCCCGGACCTGGGCGCACCGCCCGAGGTCGGGCGGGTGGAGACACGCCTCATCGAAGACGGCGACGGCGGGCCGATGCGGGTGAGGATCGTGTGGCCTCTCGGGGTCCAGGCCGACGCCCGGGCGTCCGTCCGCCACGAGCCGAATTTGCCGGTCGTCGTGTACTTCCACGGCGGAGGATGGGTGTTGGGTGGCCTGGAGACCCATGACCATCTTGTGAGGGAGCTGTCCAACGCGGTCGGTGCTGTCGTGGTGTCGGTGGACTACCGGCTTGCGCCCGAGCATCCCTTTCCAGCCGCCGTGCACGATGCCTGGGCGGCGACGTGCTACGTCGCCCAACATGCGGCCGAGCTCGGTGCCGATCCGGGCCGCGTGGCTGTCGCTGGTGACAGTGCCGGGGGCAACCTGGCCGCCGTCACCGCGCTGCGGGCTCGCGAGGAGCGTGGACCAGATCTTGCCTATCAGCTCCTCATCTGCCCGGTGACTGACTGCGACTTGGAGCGGCCCTCCTATCGAGAGCCAGACGAGTGCTTCTTCCTCACGCGGACCCACATGCAGTGGTACTGGGACCTCTACGTCGCGGACCCGGCCCGGCGCACCGATCCCTGGTGCGCTCCCTTGCGTGCCGAGGACCTGTCGGGACTGCCGCCGGCATACGTCGGCACCGCCGAGCTCGATCCGCTTCGCGACGAGGGCCGGGAGTACGCCGAGCGGATGGCGGCATCCGGGGGGGACGTGGAGCACCGCTGCTTTGCCGGTCTGGCTCACGGGTTCTCGAACGTCTCCGAGCTGCTTCCGCCGGCCGCGGCGGCTAACGCCGCCATGTTCGCCGCGGCGAGGAACGCGCTCGAGCGCGCCGGGTCATAGCCGAAGACAGTCGAGATCCTGCTTTTCCTCACGACCGACGCAAGGACCCCGTGTTCGCAGTTGTGTGAGGCCCGCGGATAGGTCTCCGGCAAGTCGACCCTGCCAATCTCTCTCGCGCCGGGCAGTTGCCCGTGACGACGAGCGAGAGGAGCAGTGATGAGCAACACCACGACGGTCACCGGGAACCTCACCAGAGAACCCGAGATCCGGTACACCCGAGAGGGGCATGCGTCGACCGTCCTCGGCGTGGCGGTGAACAGGAGATGGCAGGACCGTGAGACCAAGGAATGGGAGGAGAGCACCTCGTTCTTCGACGTCGTCTGCTGGCGTGAGCTGGCCGAGAACGCGGCGCTGAGCTTGGCCAAGGGCATGAGGGTCATGGTGACCGGGCGCCTGGAGCAGCGCACCTGGGAGACCGAAGAGGGTGAGCGCCGCTCGAAAGTGGAGATCGTCGCCGAGGAGATCGGGCCCAGCCTGCGGTTCGCTACCGCCGAGGTGCAGCGCACCGAGCGCCGGGCGGCCTCCGACGGGAGCGGAGTGGATGCGGCTGGCACGCCGGGCCCGGCCCGGGTGGATGAGGAGAGCAGCGACGGGGTCGCGGTCGAGGCATGAGCGCGGCAACGCAGGCGCCACTTGACGCGCCAGCGCCACCGAACGCGCCAGTGTCACAACACGCACCGGCGCCGCCCGTCCGGTTTTCGCCGCGAGTGTCCTACGACAAAGCGGAGGTGTTCGAGATCTGCGCCGCTTTGGCCCTGGCGGAGAGGCTGTTGGCCCGACTCGGCCGCAGCGTCGATGCCGACCGCATGGCCGAGGTCTTCGAGGTGGCAGAGCGGGCGCTCACCCGCTGAGAGCGTCTCCCGCCGAGCCCGCCGAGCCCGCCGAGCCCTCTGAGCCCTCTGAGCCCTCTCCGGGCGGCCCCGCCGAGCCCTCGCCGGCATCGAACTCCATTGCGAGTGAGTTCACGCAGTAGCGCTGGCCGGTCTCGGTCGGGCCGTCGGGGAAGACGTGGCCGAGGTGGCCGCCGCAGCGGGCACATCTGATCTCCACGCGCGTCATGAAGTGGCTGCGGTCGGTCGATTCCACGATCGCGTCCGAGTGCAGCGCCCGGTCGAAGCTCGGCCAGCCGGAGCCTGAGTCGAACTTGGCCCGGCTCGAGAACAGCTCGGCGCCGCACCCGGCGCACCGGAAGACGCCGTCGGCGTCCACGTGGAGGAGGTCGCCCGTCCACGGCGGCTCGGTCGCGCTCTCACGCAGGACTCGGTAGCGGTCGGCTGTCAGGCGCCGGCGCCACTCGTCGTCGGTCGTGGGCATCTCCGGGGCCATTCTCGATCTCCTCTTCTCCCCGCTGGATCGCTCGAGCGATTCGCGACCAGCCTGCTCCCGCCGGGTGCTGAGTGCCCAGTGCCCAGTGCCCAGTGCCAAGTACCAAGTACCAAGTGCCAAGTGCCGAGCGGCGGGTGTGCACAGCACTCCACGGGGCACCTCTCCAATGCCTGACACACCGTCAGAAACGAGGCGGGCGTGTTCGGTATCCTACCGGGCGGTGCCCCGTTCCCGTCCCGCCTCGCATCCTGGGCCGGCTCGCTCCCGGCGCGCTCTCGGCCGAGAGGCAAGGCGATGGACCTGATCGACCGGCCCGAGGACGCGGCGTTCCGCCAGGAGGTCCGGAGCTGGCTCGAGCAGCACGTCGTGGGGGAGTACGCAGCCCTGGGAGGGCGTGGGGGATCAGGGGACGAGACGTACGGTTTCGAGGTCCGCAGGCGCTGGGAGCTCGAGCTCGCCAAAGGCAACTGGACCTGCATCGGGTGGCCACCGGAGCACGGAGGCCGGGGGGCCACCATCGCCCAGCAGGTGATCTGGAGCGAAGAGTACGTCCGGGCCGGAGCGCCGGGACGGGTCAGCATCCTGGGCGAGGGGCTGCTCGGGCCGACGCTGATCCATTTCGGCACCCCCGAGCAGCAGGCCAGGTACCTGCCGCCCATCCGCCAGGGAACCGAGCTGTGGTGCCAGGGGTACTCCGAGCCCGACGCCGGCAGCGACCTGGCCAATGTGAGCACTCGGGCGGTCCTCGACGGGGACCAGTGGATCGTGACCGGCCAGAAGGTCTGGACGTCGCTCGCGCACCAGGCCGACTGGTGCTTCGTGGTCTGCCGCACCGACCCCGGCTCTGCCCGCCATCGCGGGCTGTCGTACCTGCTCGTGCCCATGGACCAGCCCGGGGTGGAGGTCCGGCCGATCCGCCAGCTCACCGGCACCTCGGAGTTCAACGAGGTGTTCTTCGACGGGGCGCGAACCTCCCGGGACAACGTGGTGGGCGCCGTCGGAGACGGCTGGCGGGTGGCCCTGGCGACTCTGGCATTCGAGCGGGGAGTCGCGCTCCTCGGCCATCAGCTCGGCTTCCGCCGCGAGCTGGAACGACTGGTGCAGGCGACCCAAGAGCGAGCAGCCCAGCGCACGGGTCGGCCCGGCGACGGCTCGGGGCGCTCCACCGGCGACGGCGGGCGTGTGGACCCCGTGCTCCGCCAGCGCCTGGCCCAGGCCTACGGCGAGCTGTGCATCATGCGCTGGAACACGCTGCGGAGCCTGTCGGGGATCGACGGCCCGGTGGCCCCGCCCGAAGCGTCCATCGCCAAGCTGTTCTGGGGAGGGTGGCATCGCCGGCTCGGCGAGCTGGCGATGGATGCCGGCGGTGCCTCGTCCATGGTGGTGGAGGAGGCTCCCTACGGGCTCGGCGACTTCCAGCGGACGTTCCTGTTCTCCAGGGCCGAGACCATCTACGGGGGTTCGGACCAGATCCAGAAGAACATCATCGGTGAGCGGGTCCTCGGCCTGCCACCCGAGCCCCGTCCCGAGCCCCGTCCCGAGCGGCACCTGGACCAGCACCCAGACCCCCGTCCCGAGCGGCACCGAGACCAGCACCCAGACCCCCGCCCAGACCCCCGCCCAGACCCCCGTCCCGACCACGAAGGAGCACGATGAGCCTCACCCAGCCCCATCCCCCCACCCCGGTCCCGCCGCCTCCCGCCGACACCGTTTCGCCGAAAGTGGACGTCACCTCGCCGGCTAACGGGAGCACCGTCTCGGGCACGGTGACGGACAATGGCAGTCCCCTGGCCCATACGTCGGTCTCCGTCGCCGTGGGCACGCAAGTGACGCAAACCGCCACCACCAATGCTCAAGGGCAGTACTCGGCCACGCTGATCCCCACCCAGGCCGGATCCGTGGCGGTGGACGTCACGGCGGGGCCGGCCACTGGCCTGCTGGTCCGCCACACCGGCCTGCCGCTGTTCCCCGCCGCCTGGGCGGATGAGAACAGCCATAGCGATACGTATCAGTTGCTCAACCTGTTCGCCGACGTGTTCGAGCGCGTGCGCGCCGAATACGTCGATCCGGTCGATGACCGCGATTTGGTGGAGAACGCGCTGAACGGCATGCTGACCGGCCTCGACCCGCACAGCAACTACATGAACGCGAAAAGCTTCCGCGACATGCAGGTCCAGACGCGCGGTGAGTTCGGCGGCCTCGGCCTGGAAGTGACCGAGGACAACGGCATCATCAAGGTGGTCAGCCCGATCGACGACACGCCGGCCAGCCGCGCCGGTATCAAGGCGGGCGACCTGATCCTCTCGCTCGACGGCAAGACCGTGCAGGGCCTGCCGCTGAACGACGCGGTCGATCGCATGCGCGGGCCGCCGAACAGCAAGATCAAGCTGACCATCAAGCGCGAGGGCGTGGAACAGCCGCTCGAATTCACCCTGACGCGCGAGGTGATCAAGATCCAGGTCATCAAGGCGCATCTGGAAAACGATATCGGCTACATCCGCATCACCAGCTTCAACGAGCAGACCGATTCCGGCCTGCGCAAGGCGTTTGAGCAGCTCAAGGCGGAATCCGGCGGCAAGATGCGCGC
>JAJYZN010000129.1 GCA_021799915.1 Actinomycetes bacterium | reverse complement strand
GCACCTGGTGACGGCCGAGCGCGGACGGTGGTGGCTGGCCGCCACCTACGACTGACCGAGGGAGCGGGACCGGCGATGCCAGGACAAAGAGAGCGACGATGACCACCGCCGACCAGGCCTATGCCGAGCTGCACTGCCACTCGAACTTCTCGTTTCTCGACGGGGCCTCCCATCCCGAGGAGCTGGTGTCCGAGGCGGTCCGGCTCGGGCTCGCCGCCCTGGCGCTCACCGATCACGGCGGTTTCTACGGCCACGTGCGTTTCAGCGAGGCGGCCCGGACCGTGGGCCTTGCGACCGTCTTCGGGGTGGAGCTCTCCTTGGACCCGTCCGGTCCGCGGACCAAAGAGCCCGACCCCCGCGGGCGCCACCTGGTGGTGCTGGCCCGTGACCCCCTCGGCTACGCCCACCTGAGCCGGGTGGTCGCCGAGGCCCATCTGGCCGGAGGTGAGAAGGGACGCCCGCTGGTCCGGCTGGAGGACCTGGCGTCCGCCTCCGCGTCCGGTGCCCCTTGGCAGGTCCTCACCGGGTGCCGGAAAGGAGCGGTGCCCGCCGCGCTGATGCAAGGGGGTCCCGGGGCGGCTGCCCGCGAGCTCGGGAGGCTGGTCGACGCCTTCGGGAGAGAGCAGGTCGCCGTGGAGCTGTGGGATCACGGCACACCGCTCGACACCGCTCGCAACGACGCGTTGGCCGAGCTGGCCGTCGCCGCCGGGGTGGACCTGGTGGCCACCAATAACGTCCATCTGGCGTGGCCCTCGGCGTTCCCCCGGGCCACCGTCCTGGCCGCGATCCGGGCCGGGCGCACGCTAGAGGAGATCGACGGCTGGCTGCCGGCCTCACCCGCTGCCGTCCTGCGCTCCGGTGCCGAGCAGTCACGCCGCCTCGCCCGCTGGCCCGGCGTCGTGGCGCGGGCGGCCGAGATCGGCAGGTCCTGTGCCTTCGACCTTCGAGCGGCTGCCCCCCGGCTCCCGGACTTCCCCGTCCCTGCCGGGCACGACGAGCAGAGCTGGCTGGCCGAGCTGGTCGGGCAGGGGGCGATCCGCCGGTATGGCCCTCGGGGGGCCGAGCGGGTCCGAGGGGCCTGGGCCCGCATCGACCACGAGCTGTCGGTGATCGGGGCGCTCGGGTACGCCGGTTACTTCCTCGTCGTCGCCGACATCGTCGAGTTCTGCCGGCGGTCAGGGATCTACTGCCAGGGCCGGGGTTCGGCGGCCACGTCGGCCGCCTGCTACGTGCTCGGGATCACCTTGGTCGACGCCGTGTCGCTCGGTCTCCTCTTCGAGCGGTTCTTGAGCCCGGCCCGGGACGGCCCGCCCGACATCGATCTCGACATCGAGTCGGGGAGGCGGGAGGAGGTCATCGCCTACGTCTACGAGCGCTACGGGCGCCGGCACGCGGCCCTGGTGGCGAACGTCGTCACGTACCGTCCGCGCTCGGCGCTGCGCGACGTGGGCAAGGCGCTCGGTTGTGAGCGAGCCGAGGTGGAGCGCTGGGCCAAGGGCAGCGACCGGGAGCAGCGCCTCGACGAGCGAGCCGAGGTGCCCCCGATGCTCCGGAGCCTGGCGGCAGAGGTACTGGGGTTCCCGCGGCATCTCGGCATCCACCCGGGAGGCATGGTCATCTGCGACCGGCCGGTGACCGAGGTCTGCCCGGTCGAATGGGCGCGCATGCCAGGGCGGACGGTGCTGCAGTGGGACAAGGACGACTGTGCGGCGATGGGCATGGTGAAATTCGACCTGCTCGGGCTGGGGATGCTCGAGGCGCTGCACCGCACCGTCGACCTGGTCCGTGAGCACGACGGGGTGGAGCTCGACTTGGCGGCGCTCCCCCAGGAGGAGGCCGTGTACGACCTGCTGTGCCGGGCCGACACCGTGGGGGTCTTCCAAGTCGAGAGCCGGGCCCAGATGGGGACCCTTCCCCGGGTCCAGCCCCGCTGTTTCTACGACCTGGCGGTCGAAGTGGCCCTGATCCGTCCCGGGCCGATCCAGGGCCGTGCCGTGCATCCCTACATCCGCCGCCGGCGGGGGGAGGAGCCGGTCAGCTATCCGCACCCCCTGCTGCGTCCGGCCCTCGAGCGGACCCTGGGCGTCCCGATCTTCCAGGAGCAGCTCATGCAGATCGTGATCGACGTGGCCGGGTTCTCGCCCACTGAGGCCGACGAGCTGCGCCAGGCCATGAGCCACCGGCGTTCCGACGAGCGCATGGCCCGCCTGCGGGGGCGGCTGATGGCCGGGATGGAGGCGCGGGGCGTGAGCGGAGAGGTGGCCGCCGGGATCTACGAGAGCCTGGCCGCTTTCGCCAATTTTGGCTTCCCCGAGTCCCACGCGCTCTCCTTCGCCTCCCTCGTCTACTCCTCGGCCTGGCTCAAGCTCCACTACCCGGCGGCTTTCGTGGCAGGGCTGCTCAACGCCCAGCCGATGGGGTTCTGGTCGCCCCAGAGCCTCCTGGCCGACGCCAGGCGCCATGGCGTCGAGGTCCGCCGGCCACACGTGAACGTCAGCCGGGTCGGCGCCACCCTGGAAGCCGCCTGGCCGGCGGGGCCACCGGCGCGTCCCCACCCGTCCCAGAGGAGCCGGGACCTTGAGGGGAGCCGCAGCGGTGCTGCCATCCGGCTCGGGTTGGCCGCGGTTCGCGGCATCGGCCCGGTCGCGGCGGCTTGCATCGTCGCCGGGCAGCCATGGAGCGGCCCCGAGGACCTGGTGCGCCGGGGAGGGCTGTGCCGGGAGCAGCTCGAGGCCTTGGCACTGGCCGGCGCGCTCGACGACCGGTCGGCGCCGGATGGGCGGCGGGCACTGGTGTGGGCCGCCGGGGCGGCCGCGCAGTCGCTGGCCGGACGCCTCCCGGGGATCGTGACCGGGACCGTGGCCCCCGAGCTGCCGCCACCGAGCCCGATGGAGTCGGTCGCCGACGACCTGTGGTCGCTCGGCGTTGCTCCCGAGCGCACCGCCATCGAGCTGGTCCGCCCCGAGCTGGAGCGGCGCAACGTGCTGTCGGCGGCCGAGCTCGGCCGCCGGGGAAGCAGTGGTCGGGTCACGGTCGCCGGCGTGGTGACCCACCGCCAGCAGCCCGAGACGGCGCGGGGGGCGGTGTTCTTGAACTTGGAGGACGAGACCGGCATGGTGAACGTCGTCTGCTCGCGCGGCGCCTGGATCCGCTGGCGCTCGGTGGCCCTGGCTTGCCGGGCGCTGGTGGTGAGGGGGCGGTTGGAGCGGACCGAGGGAGTGGTCAACGTGGTGGCCGAGCACATCGAACCCCTGGCGCTCGGCGCAGTGCCCGGCGTGACACCTGGAGCGAGGCCCGCAGCCGTGCTCACAGTGGCGCCCCCCTCCCGTGACTTCCGCTGACGGCAGTGCAGCCGGCTCAGCGGACCCCGGCGTCCTGGCCGGCGCTGCCTTCCCCGGCCGCCGTGTCGTCCGCGGTCTCGACGAGCGCCTCGACTGCCGTCTCGAGCCCCGCCGCCCTGCTGCCTTTCACCAGGACGACGTCGCCGGCAGCGAGCGGCAGGAGGCGGCGGGCAAGCGTGCGGGGATCGGGAACCGGCGCGACCCCGTAGGCGGTGGTCTGGTAGGCCACCACCTCGATCCCGAGCGCTGCCGCCGCGGCCGGCACGGCGCGGTGGTCGGCATCCGACGAGGAGCCCAGCTCCGCCATCTCTCCCAGCACTGCCACCTTTCGCCGGCCGTCGAATGCCGCCAGGGCTTCGAGCGCGGCCTGCATCGAGCTCGGATTGGCGTTGTAGGAGTCGTTGATCACGACCGCCCCCGAAGGCGTCCGGAGGACGTTCATCCGCCAGGGGGCGGGTGCTGCGGCTTCCAGTCCTCGGGCAATGGCATCGAGTGGCACCCCGGCGACCAGGGCCGCCCCCGCTGCAGCCAGCGCATTGGTCACCTGGTGGCGGCCCGAAAGGGCCAGGCGGACACCGACGCTGCCCTGGGGGGTGACGAGCCGGAAGGATGGCCGAGCCAGTCCGTCCAGCGTGATGTCCGAGGCGGTCACCGGGGCTGTCTGCGCCAGACCGAACAGCACGGTGGCACCCGGGGCTCGGGCGGACATCGCCCGCACCCGGGGATCGTCGGCGTTCAGGACGGCCGTGCCCCAAGGCGGCAGGCTCTCGACCAGCTCCCCCTTGGCCAGGGCGACGGTCTCGAGGTCGCCGAAGAGCTCGGTGTGGGCAGCGCCGACGCGGATGACGACGCCGATCGTGGGCCGGGCCACTTCGCACAAGGACCGGATATGGCCGATACCGCGTGCCCCCATCTCGACGACGACCGCCTCGGATCGGTCGCCTGCATTGGCCAGCGTGAGCGGGACCCCGATCTCGTTGTTGTACGAGAGCAGGCTCGCGGCAGTGCGAAAGGACGTGGAGAGCACCGACGCGACGAGATCTTTCACCGTCGTCTTGCCGACCGAACCGGTCACGCCGATCACCGGGCCACTGATGCGCCCGCGCGCCGCCTGTCCGACGGTGGTGAGGGCCGCGGCGGTGTCCGGCACGACGATCGCGGTGGCGCCGGGTTCGAGCCGACCGGTGGTGAGGTAGGCCGCTGCTCCCGCAGCGATCGCGTCGGAGATGTAGTCGTGCCCGTCGCGCCGGTCCGAAAGAGGGACGAACAGCTGACCGACCTGTAGCGAGCGCGAGTCGGTGGCCACGCCGTCCACCGTCACCACCGGGCCGCGGACCTCACCGCCGGTCGCTCTGGCGATCTCTCTGGCGTCGAAGCGCACCGACTCAGCTTCGCGCGCCTGACCCGGCGGTATGCTCGCCGCCGTGCTGCCTCCGACCCGCCTGGTCGTCCTCTACGGCGGGAGATCGGCCGAGCACGACGTCTCCTGTGTGTCAGCGCGCCATGTGGTGGACGCGCTTGACCCTCGCAAGTACCACGTTCATCCCATCGGTATCACCAGGAGCGGGCAGTGGGTCGACGCCCGGAGGATGGTCGCCAACGCCTCCCCGGCGCTCGGCACGCTCCCTTCGCCCGACGATGCGGCCCCGGCCGATCGGCTCGGTACGGTCGGGATCACCGGGATGCTGGGCGGGGTGGGCCGTGTCGTGGTCTTCCCCTTGGTGCACGGACCCACGGGAGAGGACGGCACGCTGCAGGGCCTGTTGGAGATGACCGGCGTCCCCTACGTCGGCGCCGGCGTGCTGTCGTCGGCACTGTGCATGCACAAGGGCGTGGCCAAAGAGGTGCTCGCGTACCACGGCATCGCCCAGACGCCCTGGCGCTGTGCGCGGTCGCGGGAGATCACCGAGGACGTGCTCGACCGAGTGTTCGCGGACCTGGGACCGGTGGTGTTCGTGAAACCGGCCAGCATGGGGTCGTCCATCGGCATCAGCCGCGTCGCGCAGCGCGACGATCTCGATGGAGCGGTGGACCAGGCGGCTCGCTACGACGAAGAGCTCGTCTTCGAACACGGCGTCGACGGACGCGAGATCGAGGTGGCAGTCCTGGGCAACGACGAGCCCGAGGTGTCCGTCCCCGGGGAGATCGTCTCTCCCTCGGGCTTCTACGACTACGCGGAGAAGTACGAGAACGACCACGCCGGCCTTGTGGTCCCCGCAGCGCTGGCTCCGGATGAGATCGAGCGGCTTGGCGAGGTCGTGCGACGGGTGTACCGGGCGCTGCGGGTCCAAGGGATGGCTCGTGTCGACTGCTTTTTGGATGCCACCGGTGCGTTCCTCGTCAACGAAGTGAACACGGTCCCGGGCTTCACGCCGATCTCGATGTACCCGCGGTTGTGGGAGGCGAGCGGGCTGTCGACCCCCGAGCTCTTGGACCGCCTGGTGGGACTTGCCCTCGAACGCCACTCGAGGCACCACGCAGGAGAGCAGGGGAGGGGCGCGCCCTGAGAGGTGGAGGCGGGGCTGTTCGAGCTTGACAGCCCAGTGCTCCTGCACTAGGAAGAGTGCCCCGTGACCGACCGCAAGTGTGCGTTCGCGCCTGGTTGGAGCACGAGATTGCGCCGATACGGTGGACGGGCGGTCATCGCCCCTGGACTGGCGGCCAGTCTCGTTGTCGGAGCAGTGTTCAGTGCAACGCTGTTCTGGTCTTGCGCGCCCGCGGGAGCCGGGCAGATCTCCAGCCTCCAGACCCAGGCGCAGCAACTCGCCCACGAGATGCTCCTCGAACAGCTCCAAGTCGGGGGCTACGAGGAAGAGCACAACGCAGCACTTCTCGAAGAGGTGCACGACGCGTCGCTCCTCGCCCTCTCCGAGCAGAAGATCGCGGCCACGCAGGGAATGATCAAGCGGGACATGTCCGTGCTGTCGCACGAAGCGGTGACCGCCTACGTCGAGGACGGCACGGCTGCCGATGCCGCCGACCCTCTCTTCGGCGACCAGCAGACCAGCGCGGTCGCGACCACGTACGACCGCGTGGTGACCGGCGATCTCACCACCGCCCTCGACCTGCTCCGTACCGAACGCGCGGCGCTTGTCGTCCAGCAGGCGCAGCAACGTCAGGTGCTCACCCAGGACCAGTCCGCGGTAGCCGACGCGGCGACGATGTTGGGCAAGGCCCAGTACACCGAACAGCTCCTCTCGGCCCAGCACGCGAGCGTCACGGCCCAGCTCTCTGCTGCCCTGGCGCAGGCACAGGCCGCGCAGGCAGCAGCGGCCGCGGCGGCACTGGCCCAGGCCCAGGCGCGCGCACAAGCGGCGGCCCAAGCGGCGGCCCAGGCGCGCGCGCAAGCGGCGGCCCAGACCCAGACCCCGCCTGCACAAGGAGCTTCTTCGGGCTCGACAGGGAGTGCCCCCGCGCTCAATTCCTTCCTCCAGTGCGTCGTGCAGGCGGAATCAGGGGGTGACTACCAGGCGGTCTCACCGACAGGGCAGTACATGGGCGCGTTCCAGTTCAGCCAGCCGACCTGGAACCAGGCGGCCGGCCTGGCCAACATGCCCAGCTTGATAGGAGTCCCCCCCAACACCGCGTCGCCGGCCGACCAGGATGCGTTGGCCATCGCCCTGTACGCGGCCGACGGCCAGCAGCCGTGGTACGACCCGTGCCGGACTGGGTAGCGCCGCGCGGCTGAGCAAGGCACCACCGGAAGAACCTCATTGCTCCAGGCAGTCGGTTTCCCGGGGCTGGAGGTCTCACGCGTGCATATGATCGCTTTCGCGGGAGTACCGCCCTACCCGTGACGTAGTGGAGCGAAGGGGGGAGTGGTCATGCGACAGCTCCGACTGGTCCTTGGTCGGTGCGCGTTGGTGTGTACGTGCGCCACCGTGCTCTGCCTCGGGGCATCCTCGGCGGGTGCAGCCGTCGTCACCCTCTCGCCCGGCGTGGTCACCCCAGACGGACCGACCGGCATTGCGTCCTACGGCACCCCGCTCTCGCCCCCGGATCCTTCGGCCGGTGCCAACCCGGTGACGACGAGCGAGATCGTCGGCTACGCGTCGTTTACAGCGCTCACAGTCTCCGAGAACCTTGCGTACCCGACACGGGTCCCCACGCCCGCGTCGACGATGAGCCTGCAGATGGACACGATCCTCGCGTCCAGCGGTGGTGGTGCGACCTACTACTACTTGATCCAGAACGTGCCAGAGCTCGACACCGCCTCCGACACGATGTCGGTCATCTCCAACGTCTACGCCTTCGGGACAGCGAGCGAGCCCGCCGGCATGCCGTGCGACACACAGCGCCGGGCGACCGTCAACTTCGAGATGCAGTACGTGCACGGGGAGCTCGGGAACGTCGAGCCAGAGACGGGAACAGCAGTGCAGTGCAGCCCCGAGTTCTACGCGTCGGCCGCCTCGATTGGGACCTACTCGTTACCGCTCCAGGTCATGGTGGGTACCAAGATCGTCGGCAACGCGGCCGAGCTGTTCATCGAGACGGGCACGACAGCGCCACACGTCTACGACACCATCACCTTTGGGATACCCGGCACCACGCCGTCCCTCGTGACCTCCACCACAGCGGGCGGGTTCGCAGGCGTCGGGACCGCAGCGTGGTATCTCGGCGGGCCGGGCGGCGGGGAGACCGCGGTCTTCTCTGCGATCAACGGGTACATGGGCCTGTACTACCTCGATGGGAACCGCATGGTTGCGTTTGCGTCCATCGAGAACGCGAACTCACC
>JAJYZN010000004.1:1639-32644 GCA_021799915.1 Actinomycetes bacterium | reverse complement strand
CTCAACAATTTCCCACATTTTGCCGGCCGGTGATCACCTGGACGAGATCTTTCATGTTTCGACCATTTCACAGACCAGCCGTCGTCCTGCGCAAGCGCCTTTCGGTGCCAAACGGGATGCCCGATGCGACCGTCGCCGTACTTTCCGTCTACCGCGACCTTGAACCGCTTGTGCGTATCGGCTGGCCACTTGACGCTGTTCGTCAACCGGGGCCCACTTCAGTCTTGGCCTGCGCCGACAGCCACCTCGATGGAATCCGACGCGGGGCACCCCGAGCGCACCGATTACCGGCGTCCTTAACGCGCCCTGCGCCCAGCGGTGACAGCTACCTGCGTTACGTCCTCGAGCACCCTGTGCCCGAGACGGTCCTGGAGCAGGCCGCACGCTACTGGGTGGAGGAAGTCCCCGCCGTTGCCGAGGCCGGCACCTGGCCCACCGTCGCCGGCGACAGGAGCGTGACCCGGTTCTTCAACGTGCCGGGTGACGAGTGGGAGCGACTGGTGGAGTCGACGCCGGCACTGGGAACCCTTCCCTACGTGGTGGTCCTGTCCTGGTTGGAGTTGGCGCTGTGCGAGGTGGCAGGCGCCGAGCACTTCGTGGTGACGTCGGCGGCATCGGGCCGGAGACTGCCGGTGACTAGGGGCATGATCGGGAACTTCGTCGGGCCGGTGCGACTGAAGGCCGAGGTCCATCCTGGCGACACGCTCGAAGACGTGTCTCCCCGGGTGATGGCCGGGCTCCGAGCGGCCATGACCCACGGAGTGGTGCCGACCCCTCTGGCCGAGGCCGAGGCGGCGGGTGTCGACCGGTATGCCCCACCGCCACCGACCATCGCCTTCTACCTCTTCGCCGAACGTGAAGGGCTGGACCTCGCCGGGGTGCGCCAGCGTAGGTTCCGGGTCCACACCGGCAATCGCGACATCCTGCGGGTGAACTGCACGCCCGACGGCGAAGGCGGACGGAACTTCTTCTTCATCTCGGCCTCGGCTCCCCCTCCGCTGCTCGACGCCCTCGTGAGCAGGTTCCGCTCCGTCATGGGGGCCTGAAGGCCGCCGCGGCGATGGCGCACCCTGCTCTGGTGACCTACCTCAGGTGGCGGAGAGCCGGCACCTGAGCGATCCGGCACCCTGGGCCTCGATGACGGCGACGACTTCGCCTGGCTCGGGGCCGGGGGCCACGATCGACAGGCGGCCTCCGGTCAAGATGAGAGATCCCGACGTTCCGGCGTCGAGCGATGCGGCCACGGGTCCAGACAGGACCAGCTCGACGGGACCGGCCTCGGGGACATGGAAGACCAGCGTGGCGTGATGATCGTCCAGTTCCCGGCCAAGGAGCTCGGCCGTGCTCTGCACCAGGGTGCCGGTGGGGCCGAGCGACAGCTCGACGGGAAGGAGCCTCGCCCCCCGACCCGGAAGCGTGAGGGTTTCGAGCAGTGCCGGCAGGGACCGGCGCCGGGCGCCGGGCTCTCCGAAGGGTTCCGACGGTCGATCACCGACTGGCGTCGTGGCGCGGGGTCGAAGCTCCTCCGAGCTCGCTGCCCCTCGGAGCGGTGGAGGGGTATAGGTGGTCCGGGTGCTGGCCGGGACCTCCACCGGGTTGACCACGCACACCAGGCCGCCGCCCGGACCGGCCATCTCGAAGGTGGCGAGCTGGGGATTCGACGAGGTGGTCGCCGGGGTGTAGCCACCCCATTCGACGATGCGCCGGCAGAATGCCGCTCCTGCTGGCCCGCCATCAGGGTCGTAGCCCAGCCTGAAGCCCACGAAGGTGATGCGTCCCTCTCCGAACTGCCGGGTGCAAGAGCACGGCTGGCCGTCGTCGGACGACCAGGCCAGTGCCTCGGCTCCTTCAGGAACGGGGAAAGTAGTGAGCACGCCGGTAGCGACGATCGTCCCGCCGCGGCCGTCGCGCACCAGTGCGGCGCCCGACATGCCGCCCTCGAAGCCGCGAAAGTCGGGGAGAGGTGTGTGGCCGAACACGGCCCGCGCCAGGAGGTCGCACGGCTCCATCGAGTCATCTCGGGTGGGGATCACCGGTAGGAGCACCAGATGGCCGCCCCGGTCGGCGTAGTCCAGAAGGCGTCGCTGGATCGGTTCGGAGAGGAAGTCCAGGCATCCCACCCAGCACTGGCGGGCGGTGGCCGGCGGACCCTCGGCATCGGACACGTCAGCCAGGTTCCAGCTGATGCTCGTGGTGGCAAACAGGCTGGGCAGCCCGGCGGCCGAGGAAAGGCCCATGTCCCCCTGGGGCAGCAGGGTCTGCAGCCCCCAGGCGTCGAGGGCCAGTGCGGCCCCACCCATCGAAGCGGCGTCGTAGTCGAGGTGGACCCCGATGGTCACGTCAATCAGAGTTTCCATTCCGTGGAGCTCGGGCTCGACGGCCCGAACCAACTGTGCGAGCTTGCCGATGGTGTCCAAGTGCGGCCGCTGCCTTCCGTCGACGGAGATCGGCGCGCAGATGTCGTACTCGTCTCCAGTCTCGTTCTCGAAACCCGGAGGGTTCTTCCCGCCGACCATCATGTAGAAGTTCATCCCTCGCACACCGCGGACCACGGTCAGTGCGTAGAGGAGCTCCATCGCCCCGGGGGGGAGGTGGCTGGCGTTCGCCGACTGGATCTCCATGGTGACCGGCGGCCCATGACCGGTGCCCCTCCACAGGTGGTACGCCTCGTGGGTGGAGATGATCGCCGCCAGCTTCTCCTCGGTGCACGAGAAGGAGCCCATGAGGGACAGGTAGCACTCGTCGGTGAGGTGGAGGTCCAAGCCGTGCCGATCGGCGAAAGCCGTGAACTTCTTGGCTTGGAGGGAGCTCAGGTACGGATAGAGCATCATGAGGGGACCCACCATCCCGGCATCGCGGGCCGTGGCGTAGCACGCGGCCACGTACCGGTTGACCTGGTCCAGCTTGAAGTCCAGCCAGTCCAGGTACCGGGCCAGCTCGTGCCCGTCCGACATGGCCTGACGGGGCGGGCTGACGTCTTCGGGCCGTCGCCACGCCGGCTGATGGTGGGCCTTCGCCACCGCCGACATCGAGCCATGGCGCTCGAGCACGAAACGCGCCCAGG
Organism: Actinomycetes bacterium; assembly: GCA_021799915.1. Next base: position 29,580 of record JAJYZN010000004.1, on the reverse strand, counting down.
GGGAGCCGCCGGGGACCGGGTCGACGAGGAGCGGGTGGTAGTCGAGGAGGAAGGGGTCGGAAAGGCTTTGCCAGTACGACGGCTCGTCGTCCAGCTGTACGGCCGAGATGTGCCCGCCGTGCTCGGCGAGGCGGTCGGCCACGACCTCGCAGGCAGTGCGGAGCCAGGACTGTGAAGCTCCGAGGTAGTCGGGGTGGGAATAGGTGATGACCGGGTACCCGCCGCCGGCACTTGGCGCTCCGACGGAGTTGACCGACCGGATATCAGGATGGGACGTGAGCAGCCAGTCGGGGACTCCACCGTTGCGCCACTCGGCGGTGATGAAGGGGCCAGGCCGGTAGATACAGCGCAGTCCGGCCTCGGCGACGGCATCGAGCGCGCCCATGAGGTCACGCTCTGGGCTGGTGGCACCATTCAGGTCGATGGTGCCGGGATCGGGTTGGTGCCAGTTCCAGGGCACGTAGATGCAAGCCGTGTCCAGTCCGGCGTCGACCATCTGTGCCAGGCGATCGGCCCACGCCGATCGAGGCACCCTGAAGTAGTGGAACTCTCCTGAGAGGAGGAACCGCTCGGCCTCCGCAGACAGGCCGGTGTCGGGACGGGGGCGCGCTGTCACCGTCCCAACGTAATCGACGTCCGATCGGTGCGAGCGAGCTCTACCGGGTGTCGAGGACGGAGCTCAGGCGTCCCTGCGGACCAGGAGCCAGGCGCCGACGGCGAGGACGACAACCGCGTAGCCGACCAGGATGGCCAACCCGACCCAAGGTCCGAACGTCGGTGCGTCGTTGCCGCGAAATCCGACGTGGACCGTCATCATCCGCACCCCGATGACGGCTGGGAGGTACCTGGCCACGGCATTGCTGATCGACGTGGGAAGAGCCTGGACGATCAACGGGAGGATGAAAAGGACTCCGACGAACGCGCTGATGGCGCCGGCGGTATGGCGGACGATGGTGGCAATGCCCAGCGCCAAGAGCCCCAGCACAGCCAAGTAGAGGCCCCCACCGGCGACGGCCCGCAGCACACCGGGCTGGCCCAGCACCGCGTGGGGGGTCGATCCGGTGAGGATCAGCTGCCCGATGGCGAAGGCGGCGAAGGCGAGTGCCTCGCTCACCACCAGCGCCACCACGGCGTACACGGCGGTCTTGGCCACGAGCACCAGAAGCCGGTTGGGAATGGCGGCGAAGGTGGCCCGGATGGTGCCGCTCCCATACTCGGCGGTCATCACCAGGATGCCGAGGACGCCGATGGCAAGTTGGCCGAGGAGGAGGCCGGTAAGGCTCAGGCTGGTGGGGTCGAAGGTCAGGCGCCTCAGGACTGTCTCGTGGGACCAACGGGCGGCTTCGGTGGCCGTGGCCAGGATCCCGATCCCTATGACCAGGACCGCGGTCACCACCAGGCTCCACGTGGTCGACCGCACGCTTCGGAGCTTCGTCCACTCCGAATGAAGCACCCCGCGCAGGCGGTAGTGGGCACCATACCCTGGCTCCAGCTCTCGGGGAGCAGCGTCGCCCAAGGTGCCGGGCGTCGGTGGGTACAGCGAGGAAGGTGAGACCGGAGGCGTGGGCGCGATCATCGGCGAATCACGCTTCTGCCGGGACGAAGGGTGCGGCATCCGGGAACTCGGCACCGGGGGGTCCGGCACCAAAGCCCCCTCCCTGGAACTCGACGCTGTCGTAGGTCAGTTCCATGAAGACCTCCTCGAGCGAGGCGCTCTGCGTGGACAGCTCGTGCAGGGCGATACTCGCCGCTGCGGCGAGGTCCCCGATCGACTCGGCCGACATGCCGGTGACCCGGAGGGCACCATCTTCGTCGCTCTGGACGCGCCCCCCGGCACTCCGGATCCGTGCCGTCAAGTCATCGGCGTGAGGCGTGCGCACCCGGACGCTCTGCTCGGAGCTCTGGGCGATGAAGTCCGAGACAGGCATGGCGGCGATCAGGCGTCCCCGACCGATGACCACGAGATGGTCGGCGGTGAGCGCCATCTCGCTCATCAAGTGGCTGGAGACCAGGACGGTGCGACCTTCGGCCGCCAGGTGCTTCAGCAGGTTGCGCACCCACCGGATTCCCTCTGGATCCAGTCCATTGACCGGCTCATCGAAGAGGAGCACCTTGGGATCGCCCAGGAGGGCAGCGGCAATCCCCAGGCGTTGTCCCATACCGAGCGAGTAGGTGCCGGCTCGTTTGCGAGCCACCGCACCGAGCCCCACCAGCTCGATCACCTCGTCGATCCGTCCCCGACTGATGTCGTTGGTCTGGGCCAAGGCCAGCAGATGGTGGTACGCGCTGCGGCCCGGGTGGATGGCCTTGGCCTCGAGGAGCGCTCCGACCTCTCGTAGCGGCCACGCCAGGTCCCGGTACATCTTCCCGTCGATCGTCACCGATCCCTCGTCGGGCTCGTCGAGCCCCATGATCATCCGCATCGTCGTCGACTTGCCCGAGCCATTGGGCCCGAGGAACCCCGTCACCTGTCCGGCCACGACGTCGAACGACAGATGGTCCACGGCGACCGTGGGTCCGTACCGCTTGACGAGACCCCTGGCTTCGATCATGGAATGCCCACTTTCCCGGGGACGTCCCGGCTCCCGAGCCGGCTCCCGAGCCGGCTCCCGAGGTGCGGCCGTCTCGGAGATGACCTTAGCTTGAGCCCTCGTGGCCGCGACCCCGGGCGCTACCGTGCTGCTCGGTAAATTCTTATGGTCGGCGGCTCCTGCGGGGACGGGGCTCTGGGGTGAGCGAGCGCTCGACACGGCCCGGCCGCTCCGGGGTGGATCGGCCCGTTTGTGCCGTGTCACCCGCTGGGCATGGGCCGGCCGGGTCGCCGGAATTTCCACCCGATCACTTCTTCTGCGCGTGGAACCAGCCCGAGGTGAGGAGCTCCATCACGATGGGAACAGCCTCGTCGGCAGTCAGCCGCCTTCCCACGATGTGACGTCGTAGAGCTCCGAGGATCCCAAGCACGAGGTCGGCGCCTAGTGACGGATCGACCCGGGTTCTGAGCAGTCCAGCCTGGTCCGCTTCCGAAATGGTGTCGGTGAGAAATTGGCGTAGGGGCGCCAGCTGGGCAGCCACCTCGCGTCGCACGGCGGGTGAACCAGCTTCGGTCTCGAAGTGCTCGGCGGACAGGCGGTGGTCCTGGCTCTCGAACGCCAGTGCTTGGGCCGTCACGAGGTGTTCGATCCGTTCGAGCGGGTCAGCGATGGTGGTGGCTTCGGCGAGCATCGCCGTGATCGACTCTCCGATCTCCCGTCCAACCCAAGCGCTGAGCAAGGCATCGACATCGGGAAAGTAGTGGTACAGGGTGGCCCGGGAGATGCCGGCCCGCTCCGCGACGGCGGACATGGTGAGCGCCGCCACTCCCCGTTCGCGCAGCAGGTCGAAGGCCACGGTCAAGATGTGGCTGACCTGGGCAGCCCGATGCTCGTCGAGAACGTCGGCCCACCGACCACCTTCTCTGCGTCTTACAGAGTGTCTACGGTCCGACATAGTGTAAGACGTGTGACATCACGGAAGGCACGTTATCGCCGCTTCGGACCGAAAGGGCTGGCCGGTGCCCTGGTCACGGTCGTCACCGGCCACCGATCGAAGTGGGTGGTGCTCGTGATCGGGGTGGTGACCGTGGCCCTGGTCGGTCCTCTGGCGGGGAAGCTGGCGCCGCTGGAGGACAATTCTCCGACGAGCTTCCTCCCTACCGGAGCGCCGTCGACCGCCGTGCTCTCGTACCTCCAGAGCCATGTCAAGGCTTCGAGCACTCCGGCGGTGGTGGTCTTCGCACGCTCGGGGGGATTGACCGGCACCGACCGTACTGCGATCGCTTCTTCTCGCCGCGAGATCGCAGCCAGACGCCTCCCGGGGGTTGAGGGGCCCGAGCCGATCGTGGTTGCCGGCGACGGCGATGCGGCATATTTCTCGGTTCCCATCTCCACGAGGACGTCGCAGACAACGCTCTCCAGCGACGTTGCCGCGATCCGGCGGATAGTCGGCAAGTTCGCCCCAGCGCCCGGCGTCCCCGGAACTTCCCCTCACGCCCTCCGAGCGGCGGTGGGGGGTCCGGCCGGGTCGGCCGCAGATGCCCTGAATGCCTTTGCCGGCATCGACGGCAAACTGCTCGGAGCGACCGTCGCGGTGGTGGCGATCATCTTGCTCCTTGTCTACCGAAGCCCTTTCCTGTGGCTGGTGCCCCTGGTCTCGGTCCTCTTCGCTGCCAGCTGGTCTCAAGGGTTCGCCTACCTGCTCGCCACGAACGGTTTCGTCGTCAACGGCATGACCGTCGGGATCCTGACCGTGCTCGTGTTCGGGGCCGGCACCGACTATGCGCTCTTGCTTCTGGCCCGATATCGCGAAGAGCTTCGCCACCACGACGACCCGCACCAGGCGATGGCCGTGGCGCTGCGCCGTGCTGGTCCGGCGATCGCCACTTCGGGCATCACGGTCATCTTCTCCCTGGTGTGCCTGGTCCTGGCCCAGCTCAACGACATTGCAGCTCTCGGTCCAGCGTGTGCGGCCGGCATCTTCTGTGCCCTTGTGGCCCAGCTCGTCCTCCTTCCCTCCCTAATCCTGGCCCTGGGCCGGCGGGTGTTCTGGCCCTTCGTCCCGAAAGCCGGAGTAGACCAACACGCAGGCATTCGTTTCTGGGGTGCGGTGGCCGAATGGATCCCGGCCCGGCGTCGGGTCATCTGGGTCACCGTCGCCGTTGCTTTGACCGTCGGTGCTCTCGGTCTCTTCTCGTACCGTGGTGGCGTCGACCAGCAGAATGGCTTCCGAGGCACCGTCGGGTCGGTCGAGGCACAGACCCTTCTCGCTGCCAGTTTCCCCGCTGGGACCAGTGCCCCGGCCACAATTCTGGTCCGCCCCCCGGGCGCTGCCGGCTTGGCCGGAGCGACGGCCCGGGCAACGCCGGGAGTCGCAGAGGTATCCGCTCCAGAACCAGTGGGTGATGCCGTGCTGATCCAGGCGGTCCTTTCCGACCCACCCACCTCGCCGGGGGCCCAGCACACCGTCGGACTTCTCCGACAACGATTGGTGCGAGCTGTCGGACCTGATGCGCTTGTCGGAGGCGAGACCGCCACGAACATTGACCTGGCTGCCGCCGCCACCCATGATCGCGAGCTCCTGCTTCCGGTCATCCTGGCCGTCGTGGTCCTGATGCTTGGCCTGTTCCTGGGCTCGATCGTCGCTCCCGCGTTGCTGAGCGCGACCGTGGTGCTCTCCTACCTCGGATCGCTCGGGATCTCCTCCTTGGTGTTCCGATACCTCTTTGGCTTTCCGGGCTTCGATCCGACGGTCCCCATTCTCGGGTTTGTCTTCCTGGTGGCGCTGGGCGTCGACTACAACGTGTTCTTGATGGCCAGGGTCAAAGAGGAAGCCGAGCATGGCGCCGTCACCGGAGTCGTTCGCGGGCTGTCGGTCTCCGGTGGCGTCATCACCTCGGCTGGAATCGTCCTCGCGGCCACCTTCGCCGTGCTCGGCGTGCTTCCGCTCATCGCCCTGACCGAGATCGGTTTCCTCGTCGCTTTCGGAGTGCTCGTCGACACCATCTTGGTTCGCTCTGCTCTCGTGCCGGCTCTCGCCATCGACATCGGACCTCGGCTGTGGTGGCCGAGCGGGTTACAAGGCAGGAGCAGAGCCGCAGAGGTCGAGTGACGTCGGTGACGTGCATTGGAACTGACGAATCCCCGAGCCCGGGTGCTCGGCCGTGGCTCTGAGGTCAATTTGGCCCGGGGTCAGGCTCGGGTGATGTGTGCGTGGTCGAAGCACATGTCACAAAGTCCGGGGTAGTGGCGTCAGGTTGACGAAGCCGAACGAGGGAGGTCCCCATGGGCGAGTCAATCGATGCCGATGTAGCGATCGTGGGTGCGGGTCTTGCCGGGTTGGCGGCCGCCACCGTCGCGGCACGCAACGGTGCGTCGGTGGTGCTCTGTGATATCCGTACTGCGGGTGGCCGAGCGCGAAGCGACGTGCGTCGTGGTTACGTGCTCAATCAGGGTCCACATGCCCTGTACCGGGCAGGAGCTGGCGTGGGCGTGCTCCGTCGGCTGGGTGTCGAGCCCCACGGGTCACCTCCGCCAGCTGCCGTCACCGGATACCGCGAGGCAACAGCCAGCCTCCGGACGCTGCCAACGTCGGCGTTGTCGCTGTTGCGATCATCACTGGTGGGCGTCGGGGACAAGCTGCGTCTCGCCCGGCTCCTCAGGGGGTTGGCGAGGCTCGAGATCGCGCCGCTCGCCTCGCAGAGCGCCGCCGAGTGGATTGCCACTCAGGGCCTCACGTCCGGTGGAGCTGCGGTGCTGTCGGGGCTCATCAGAGTCACCACGTATGTCGGCGAGCTCGGCCTCATCTCCGCCGATGCTGCCGTGGGACAGCTCCAGTTGGCAGCCAAGGAAGGCGTCCTCTATCTCGACGGGGGCTGGCAGACGCTCGTTGCCGGGCTCACCGACGCGGCAGCGAGTGCCGGAGTCCAGATCGCTGAAGGAGCACGGGTCGCGGCCGTCCAGGAAGACAGGCTGGGCATGTGGGAGGTGAAGACGCCGGCTGCCGATGTGCGGGCGGCCGCAGTGGTGATCGCCGTCGGCAGCCCCGAGGCGGCGCGCGCCATCCTCCCCGCCGCCCCGGCGTGGGAGCTCGGCACATCTGCGACGGTGGCATGCCTCGACCTCGGTCTCTCCCGGCCGCCCCCGACCAAGGTCGCGTACGGGCTCGACCAGCCGCTGTACTTCTCCACGCACAGCCCGAACGCCCGCCTCGCCCCGGCGAACGGGGCCGTCGTGCACGTCATGCGCTACGGGGCCCGGACCACCCGCGAGGATCGTCCCGAGCTGTGGGCGCTCGCTCGGCGATGCGGTGTCCGCGAGCACGACGTCGTCGTCCAACGATTCCTCCACGAGATGACGGCCTGTCACGCCGTGCCACGTCCGGGATCCGGGCTCACCGGACGCCCGGCCATCGATTCGGCCGGAGCTGACGGGCTGTTCCTGGCCGGCGACTGGATCGGACCGATCGGACAGCTCGCCGACGCTGCCTTGGCGAGCGGCGAAGCCGCTGGTCGTGCGGCAGCACTCCGAGCGGTCAGCGTGCGAACACCGTTGGGTGCCATGGTGGGGCGATGACCGGCGCCGACGAGGTGTTCGCCGTCGAGCGGCCTCGGTTGCTCGGCCTCGCCTATCGCATCTTGGCCAGCTACACCGACGCCGAAGACGTCGTGCAGGAAGCCTGGATCCGCTGGCAGCGTGTCGACGTCGAAAGGGTCGAGGCTCCCGCCGCCTACCTCACCACCATACTGACCCGTCTCGCCCTCGATCGGGTGCGAACGTTGGCACGTCGGCGCGAGCACTACGTCGGCCCGTGGCTTCCCGAGCCGATTGCCGTCGAGCGGGGGCCCGAGGAGAACGCCGAGATGGCGGAGTCGTTGACGCTGGGCTTCTTGATGGTGCTCGACAGGCTGAACCCGACGGAACGGGCGGTATGGCTGCTGGCCGAAGTGTTCGGAGAGCCGTACGCGCTCATCGCGTCGGTGACCGGCAAGACCGAAGCGGCCTGCCGTCAAATCGCCACCAGGGCTCGCCGCCACTTGCGTGAAGAGAGGCCGGCGCCGCCCGAGCGCCTCGACGCCGGCGTTCTGCGGCGCCTTCTGGCTGCGGTCGCAGCAGGTGACTTGGACCAGACCCTCGAGCTACTCGATGCCGACGTCGTGCTCGTCAGTGACGCCGGGCCCGACCGGAGAGCGGCGCGTCAGCCGGTAGTGGGTGCAGACCGGGTGGCCCGCTTCGCCATCAACGTCGCCCGTCGGGGCGAGATGACCGGCCTCCGAGAGACCACCGTCAACGGCTCAGCGGCCCTCGTGATCGAGATCGACGGTGCCCTTCCCCTCGTCGTCGCCGGCGAACAACGCGACGGAAGAGTGTCAAAGATCTTCCTCCTCCTCAACGAAGAGAAGCTTCGCGCCCTCTCCTCCCATCCGAACATCACCTGACGGGTCGAAGTGAGACGGCGGCGCCCGCGACCGGCAGTTCGGGCCTCCTTTTCCGTGCCGTCGGGAGGATCGACGCGGTGGCCGACGTCTCCGGGGAGGACGAGCCCAGTCGTGTCGCCGAACGCCGCGTGCAACGAGCTCGTACTCATGGCATCGTCTCGAGCGGCGCCTACTCGAGCATCTGCTCGAGTATCTGGGTGAAGAGCTCGAAGGCGCGGGTCGTTCCGGTGGTGTCGCCCGTGGCCAACAGGTCGAGCAGGAGGCCCCTGGTGACTGCCAGGCCAAGACGGGCGATCGCCCCGGCGGCTGCTTCGTCCAACCCTGCGGTGGCCATCAGCTTGCTCATGGGTCCGATCCAGCCCTGGACCGCTTCCTCCAAGAAGCCCTCGGTCCCGGGACGGCCGAGGAGCGCGTGAACGTAGATCTCGAAGAACAGCCGCTCCTGGCCGTGCATCGCCGGATCGGCCAGGTGGTCCCAGCGGTGACGGGAGTCTGCCACCGACAGGGGGGCAGCACCGATGCTCTCGCGCTCGCGCCGCTCGACCTCACGCACGACGGCGACGAGCAGGCCCTCGCGTGACCCGAAGTGGTAGATGAGCATCCGATGGCTGGTGCCGATCGCCGAAGCGATCTCCCGGAGGCTCAGGTCGACGATGCCCCGTTCCAAGGCGTGCTCGACCGCAGCGACCAGTAGGCGATCTCGGGCTTGCGAGCTGACCACACTCTAATGTACCATTTGGTTCACGTACCATATGGTACAGACACTGACTGGTGTAGGGAGCGTTTGGTGCAGACGAGGAGGCGACGTCGATGAGAAAGCTGCGGGTGGAGGCCGAGGGAATGACCCGGGCCGGACCCGGGATCGTGTGGTCACTCGTGGCCGACGCCAACACCTATCCAGGGTGGGGCCCGTGGGACGATGGTGGGTACCGCCCAGCCTCCTCAGGTCCGTCTCGCCAGGGCTCGATCCAGTGGTTCCGCTACGGGCGGCGCACGACCAGCATCGAGGAGATACTGGAGATCGACGAGCACCGACGCATCGCGTACCGGGTGGTGAGCGGCCTCCCGGTGAAGAGCTACCGGGCAGACGTCACGCTCACGCCGACCCCTACGGGCGGCACCTCTATCCACTGGGCGGCGACGTGGGACAAGACCTTCCTGGGCATGCTGGTGGAACGCAGACTTCGGCTGATCTATCCCCGGATCGTTGCTGCCCTGGTAGCCGCAGCCGACCAGCAGGTCGCCCAGCGCGCGCAGCCCTGAACTTCGGCCCCTGCCCGTCGTCGATGGACCAATCCGCCGTTGCCTCGGATGACGGTGATCCTGGCACTCGTGCGGCCGGGCCTGACGTCCCCATCGAAGGCCGCCTGCACCCGGTCGCCGACGGTCGGCTCAGAGGTGTGCTCGGTTCACACCACCGTCTTCGCTCGAGAGGTGAACCGTCCGACCGATCAGCTCGTCTTCTTCGGCCGACGCCAGCGTGTCGAGGTCGTCGATCCGGGCGTAGCAGCGAGTGCCGTCGGGGAGGGAGCACACCAGCGGTGCCCAGCTGGGAGCACCCTGCCGGTCATGGATCACGGTGTACGCAGCCACCACTCCGGGCCCCTCGGCCGACGCGACGATCGGCACCCTGCCGACGGGACCACCCGACACTTCGCCGGTGCCGGCAACTGAGCCCGATGCCGAAGCCCGATCTGGTCCGTGCACCGGGTCGGGATGCGCCGATCGCTCTGCTTCGATCGCCAGCTCGCGGGCCGTCTGGGCGTCGTCGGGGAGCGCGACCGGTCCGGGCTCGCTCGACCACAGGCCGAAGGCGTGCTTGGTCATGTGCATACCCACACCACTCGTGAGCCCGTAGGTACCCGGATCCGCTCGAAGCTTCGTCGCCATGGCAGCGATCGAGTGGGTCATGTAGTTGCTCCCGGGCCCTCCGTGGTAGGGGAGTCCTCCCGTCACCGTGAGTGGTCGTGCCCCTGATGCGTCACCTTCGGGATCGAGCCCGATTGCGTCGGCGGCGAACGAGAGCGACGCCGGGAAGCAGGAGTAGAGGTCCAGGTAGGCGACGTCGTCTACCTGGATCCCGGCCCCGGCCAGGGCGCTCCGACCGGCGACGGCCATGGCCGGTGAGCGCCACAGGTCGCGCCGTTCGGCGACGTAGTTCGGGTCCTGGGCGTATCCCCAACCGCGCAGGTACACACGCTTCTCGGTCGGGACGCCGAGGGCATCAGCCTGGGAATGGCTAGCCATGATCACCGCCGAGGCCATGTCCACGTCCATGATGGCCATCATCAGCTTGGTGTACGGATAAGCCACCATGCGGTTGTCGGCACTCGGGGTGCTGAGCTCGGCGGGGTCGCGTCGGATGGGGAACCAGGCATGAGCAGGATCGCCGGCCGCGACGCCCGACAGCGGCGCCATGAGGTGGCCGAGTCGACGACGGTGCTCGTCGAGATCCCGGCCCAGGTGAGCACGGTGGGCACTGTCGAACATGGAGAAGGTCACGTAGGCCTCGAAGATCGAATGCGCCACTTCAGCGGGGTGGAAGGGAATGTCGAAGGGGAACGGCCGTCGTTCGGCCGCTCGGTGGGACCACTGCGGTTTGCGCCCTTGCTTCTTCAGCATCCGCAGGGTGGCCAGCGCTTCCCCCCCGACCACCACGGCCAGGTCAAGGTCTCCGGCCAATATCCCCACGGCGGCTTCGGACAACAGCGTCTGGGGGACAGACCCACCGATTCCCGAGTACCGGCCGCTGGCCCGGTGTGCGCCCAATCGATCGGCGAGACGACCGGCGGGGTCGTCGTACTCCCACGACTGGCAGTACACCAGATGAAGGCGTTCGACCGACGTGAGGACCCTGTTGGGTGATGCCGATCCGGCATCCTGAGCCGCCAGGCGGACCACCTCCTCCCACATGTCGAGCGGCTCGGGCGCGCCGTCGACGCCGACGTCGGAGGGGTGCCACGTGCGCCTCCCGACTCCGATCAGGCATGGGGAACGAGCGTCGGGGACCTGGCTCATGCGATGTGACCGACCGCGTCAGGACAACCGGGCCTGGCCGGGGAGCTTGATGGCCCGGTCGGCGATGATGTTCTTCTGGACCTCGGTCGAGCCCCCTCCGATGGTGCTGTATCGCTGGAACGAGTACAAGCGGGTCCACTTGCCCCGATCGACGGCGTCCGGCCCGCCGCGGGCGAGGACGCCGGCCGGGCCCAACAGGTCGACCGCCAGCTCGGCCAGCTCTTGGGCGAGAGCGGACCATTGCAACTTGGCGAACTGCACTTCGGGCCATGGTCGTTCACCCTTGATGATCCGGCTGAGGGCTCGGAGCGAGAGGAGGCGGGCCAGTTCGATCTCGGTCCATGCCCGCGCCAGCCGGTCGGCGACGACGGGATCCGCCAGGGCTCCAGGGTTGACGGAGCGCGCCGCCTCGACCATCGCCCGCAAGTCGGCGCCGAGGATCGAGATCTGCCCGGCGATACCCACCCTCTCGAACCCGAGGGTGCCCATGGCCACCATCCAACCCTCTCCCTCGCCGCCCAACCGGCAGTCCACCGGGATCCTGGCGTCGGTGAAGTACACCTCGTTGAACATCTCTTCCCCGGCCATGTCCCTGATGGGACGGCACTCGATGCCCGGGGTCTCCATGTCGATGATGAAGGCGGTGATGCCTTCGTGCTTGGCCCCCCGTTCGATCGCCGTGGGATCGGTGCGAAGGAGGAACAGACCCCACTTGGCCAAGTGTGCAGTGGAGATCCAGATCTTCTGCCCGTTCACGACGTAGTGGTCACCGTCTCTCACCGCGGTGGTGCGCAAGTTGGCCAAGTCGTTGCCCGCATCGGGCTCCGAGAACCCCTGGCACCAGTGCTCGTGAGCGTCGAGGATGCTCGGCAGCCAGCGGTCCTTCTGCTCGTCGGTCCCCCAAGTGATGATCATCGGGCCGATCTGCCAGATGCCATTGGTGTTGAACATCCCCGGGGTGCGGTACTCGGCCATCACTTCGGAGGCGATGATTCGTTGCATGGCCGTCGCCGCTCGGCCGCCGTACTCGACAGGCCAGTGGATCGCCGCCCACCGCCCGGTGTTCAGCTCCCGCTGCCAGGCCGCTCGCCGACGCTGTGACGACTGGCTCGAGAGCTTCGCGCCTTCATCGGTGCCGCTGTCACCGACCGCCTCTGTTTCGCACTCCAAGAACGGTGGGAGGTGCTCGTCGAGCCACGACCTGAGCTCGTCTCGGAATGCCTCGTCTTCAGGCGACAGCGCGAAGTCCACGGCCGCCACGGTAGTCCAATTGTCGTGTACCCTGACACAGCTGTCAGGGTCGGGTGGGAACGGTCGGCTGGGGTGCGTCGGACGGGATCGTCGGACGGAGGAAGGGACGAAGAGAGTGGACTTCACCTACGACGCCGAGCAACTGACCCTGCGCGACGTCGCCCGTCAGGCCCTGGATCGGATGGTCGACGCCGACACGCTTCGAGCCCTGGCCGACGATCCCAGGGGAGTCACCGATGTGCTGTGGGGATCCACTGCCGACCTCGGTTGGACCGGCCTCCTGGTCCCCGTGGCGGACGGAGGTGCCGGTGCCGGCCTGCTCGAAGCGGGCATCGTGCTCGAGCAGATGGGACGGGTGCCGATGCCCGGGCCCTACTTCTCCTCGGCGGTCCTGGCCACCTTGGCCGCTCGGGCGCTCGGCGCCGCGGAGCTCCTCGGGCCCCTGGCCGCCGGGGAGCAACGGGGAACGGTGGCCATCCACGAGATCGGTCACGGTGATCCCCTGTCCACCGTGCGGTCAAGGGCCCGTCGCAAGGGTGCCGGGTGGGTCGTCAGTGGCGTGAAGCCCCTGGTCCTCGACGGTCATACGGCCGACTGGATGATCGTCGTGGCCCGGACCGAAGAGGGGCTCCGTTCGTTCCTGGTGGACCTGCCCGGCGGTGTCGAGATGGAGCCGGTGCCGACGCTGGACCCGACCCGCAAGGCGGCGCGAGCAGTGCTCGACGAGGTGCGAGCGGTCCCGCTGGGTCCTTCCGGCCACCAGGGGCCGCTCTGGCGACGGGTCCTCGACGACGCGTGCGTCGGTCTGGCCGCCGAGCTGGTCGGGGTGGCTGATCGAGCCCTGGAGGAGGCCATCGAGTACACGAAGGGGCGGGTGGTCTTCGACCGCCCGGTGGCTGCCAACCAGGTTGTGAAGCACCGGCTGGTGGACATGTTCCACGCGCTGGAGATGGCCCGGGCCGGTGCCCAGTACGCGGCGTGGACCTCAGACACCGACGCCTCGACGCCGGACCGGGAGCGGGCCACGGCGATGGCCGCGGGCTACGCAGCCGAGACGGCGGTGCGGGTCACCGGGGACAACATCCAGCTCCACGGGGGAGTGGGGTTCACCTGGTCCAACGTCGCGCACTTCCTGTTCAAGCGGGCGAAGCAGGACGACGTGCTGACGGGTGGCTCGGGATGGCAACGGCAGCGGCTGGCGAAGATGATCGCCGAGCCGGTCTGATCGGTCCGCGTCCGGCTCCAGGGATGGACGGCAAGCGCTGATGGGACCGAGAGAGTGGGAGCTGCGCCCGGTACCCGCTGCGCTGGCCCGCCGTTATCGGGCCGAAGGGGCGTGGGATGACCGTACTCTCGGGCAGTTCCTCGACGAGGCTCTCCACGAAGGAGCGGGGCGTCGCTTCCGCATCTGGTCGGATGCCCACCCGTACGCGGGGACCGTCGATGACGTGCACCAGACTGCTCGACGCGTCGCCGGCGGCCTGAGAGATCTCGGGATCGTCCCCGGTGACGTGGTGGCCTTCCAGCTCCCAAACTGGGTCGAGGCGGCCGAGACGTTCTATGCCTGCGCCATGCTCGGCGTGGTTCTCGTCCCCATCGTCCACTTCTACGGCCCGAAGGAAGTGGCGTTCATACTCCGTCAGTCAGGTGCTCGGGCGTTGGTGCAAGTGGCCCGGTTCGGCCAGCGGGACTACCTGGCGGACCTCGGCGCGCTCCGTCGGGATCTCCCTGGGTTGGAGCACGTCATCGTGGTGGGAGGGGAAGCACCGGTGGGATACCACCGCTTTGCCGATATGGCCTCCGCTGCCCCCGTCAGCGGACCCGAGCCCGTCGATCCCGACCACCCGGCGTTGATCGGCTATACCTCGGGCACTACCGCCGATCCCAAAGGCGTCGTCCACACCCATCGGACGATCGGCTTCGAGGTGCGCCAGCTCGGCGCTCACCAAGACGAGCGCCAGCGGGCGACCTTGACTGGTGCACCGGTGGGGCACGCCATCGGAATGCTGGCCGGTCTGCTGGTGCCGTTGGCGGTGGGCTGGCCGATCTACCTCATCGACGGGTGGAACCCTCAGACCGTGCTCGACGCCATGGTCGAAGAGGACATCGGTGCCGGCAACGGGTCCACGTACTTCTTCACCAGCCTCCTGGACGCCCCGGGCTTCGGCCCCGAGCACCTCAGACGCATGCCGATGATCTCCCTTGGCGGCTCACCCATTCCCGACGCCGTGGCCGAGCGGGCCGATGCGCTGGGGATCTCGTTGACCCGGGCGTACGGCTGTACCGAGCACCCGTCGGTGACCGGGAGTCGCCACTCCGATCCGGTGGCCCAGCGCATCCATACCGACGGCCATCCGCTGGCCCACGTGGAGATTCGCACGGTCGACGAGGATGGACGGGACACGCCGGTCGGTCAGCCAGGCGAGATCCTCACCCGAGGTCCCGACCGGTTCGCCGGGTACACCGACGCGAACCTCACGGCGGTGGCGGTGGACGACGAAGGATGGTTCCGTACCGGTGACGTGGGGGTGGTGGACTCCGACGGCTGCCTGACGATCACCGATCGGGTCAAGGACATCATCATCCGCGGTGGCGAGAACGTGAGCGCGGCCGAAGTGGAGCAGCTCCTGGCCCACATGACCGGCGTGGCGGAGGTGGCCGTCGTGGCCGCACCCGACGAGCGACTGGGAGAGCACGGGTGCGCGTTCTTCCGCATGCAAGACGGCGTGCACGCTCCTGGCCTGGACGAGGTGCGTGCCCACCTCGAGCGGGCCGGACTGGCCCGTCAGAAGTGGCCCGAAGAGCTCCGGGTGGTCGACGAGCTTCCACGGACCCCGTCGGGAAAGGTACAGAAGTTCGTCCTGCGCGACCGGCTCCGCTCCGGCGGCTGACCGACCGGCTCGGCTCCGAGCATCCGGACCGACCGGCGTGGTGTCTCGCCGCCGGGATCGTGCTCACCAGGCCCGCGGCGCCCAGCCGCTCCCCACCGGCACCCGGGCCCGACTTGCGCCCTGTCCGGCACTCCCCGCCCAGGTGTGGATCTCCTCAACTAACTAGATTGACTCTAGTAACAGAAGTGTTCTAGAGTATCTCGTGCAAGGAGGCGTGATGGACGAAAGCCGAGAGGGTCTGGTCGACCTGGTCCGCTCCGCAGGGCTGAGGGTCACCGCGGCGCGCGTGGCCGTGCTCCACGTCCTGTCCCGCCATCCCCATGCCGACACCGACACGGTCATCCGTCACGTGCGGGGCGAGCTCGGGTCCGTGTCTCCCCAAGCCGTGTACAACGTCCTCGCCGCCTTCGTCGAGGCCGGACTGGTCCGTCGGATCGAACCCGCCGGAAGCGTCGCGCTCTTCGAGCTCCGGGTGGCGGACAACCACCACCACGTGGTCTGCCGTAGGTGCGGGTCGGTCCAGGACGTGGACTGCGCCGTCGGGGCCCGCCCGTGCCTCACTCCCTCGGAGGCGCACGGATACGTCCTGGACGAAGCCGAGGTGACGTACTGGGGCATCTGCCCGTCCTGCCAATCGAGGCGAACCACTCGGCCAGGTGCACTCCAGGAGCACCGATGACACCTCACAGACGTACAGGAGCACAGATGCACAGATGCACAGATGACAGAACCGAGAAGGAGGAAGGACTGAGATGACCGAAGGCGTCAACGAAGGCAAGTGCCCGGTGCTGCACACGGCTACGGCGATCGGGAGCAGGTCGAACGAGGACTGGTGGCCCAACCAACTGAACCTGCGGATCCTCCATCAGCACTCGGACCTGTCGAATCCGATGGGTGACCGGTTCAGCTACCCCGACGCCTTCGGCGAGCTCGACGTGGACGAGCTGAAGAGGGACATCTTCGAGGTCATGACCACGTCGCAGGATTGGTGGCCGGCCGACTACGGCCACTACGGACCGCTGTTCATCCGGATGGCCTGGCACAGCGCGGGCACCTACCGCATCGCCGACGGGCGAGGGGGCGGATCCCGAGGGGCCCAGCGCTTTGCACCGGTCAACAGTTGGCCGGACAATGCCAACCTGGACAAGGCCCGTCGCCTGCTGTGGCCCGTGAAGCAGAAGCACGGCGCCAAGATCTCGTGGGCCGACCTCATCATCTTCGCCGGGAACTGCGCCCTGGAGTCGATGGGCTTTGCGACCTTTGGGTTCGGGTTCGGGCGGGAGGACATCTGGGAGCCGGACGAAGGTACCTACTGGGGACCCGAGAACGTGTGGCTCGACGACCGGCGCTCCAGCGGTGACCGACGGCTGGCCGAACCCTTCGGGGCGGTGCAGATGGGCCTCATCTACGTCAACCCCGAGGGTCCGAACGGCAACCCCGACCCTCTCGCCGCCGGCAGGGACATCCGGGAGACGTTCGCCCGCATGGCCATGAACGACGAGGAGACCGTGGCCCTCATCGCCGGTGGCCACACGTTCGGCAAGACCCACGGTGCCGTTCCCGAGGCCGATCGCTACATCGGTCCCGAACCCGAAGGGGCCAGCCTCGAAGAACAAGGTCTCGGATGGAAGAACGTCTACGGCAGCGGGAACGGTGCCGACACCTGGACCAGCGGGCTGGAAGGGGCATGGACGAACCGGCCGGCGGTGTGGGACCACGGCTTCTTCGACAACCTGTTCAACTACGACTGGGAGTTGACGACGAGTCCCGCCGGCGCCAAGCAGTGGGTTCCGAAGGACCCGGCAGCCCACACCGCCGTTCCCGACGCCCACGGTCGGTCGATGAAGCATCCACCGGTGATGCTCACGACGGACCTGGCCCTCAAGGTCGACCCGATCTACGAACCCATCGCTCGGCGCTTCCACGAGCACCCCGACCAGTTCGCCGAGGCCTTCGCCAAGGCCTGGTACAAGCTGGTCCACCGAGACATGGGTCCGGTCACTCGGTACCTCGGTCCCCTGGTGCCGCCCGAGCCCGAGATCTGGCAGGACCCGGTCCCACCCGTGGACCACACCTTGATCGATGACGCCGACATCGAGGACCTCAAGCGGGCCCTCGCCTCCTCGGGCCTTTCCATCGCCCAACTGGTGAAGACGGCGTGGGCCTCGGCGGCCACGTTCCGGGGTACCGACCGGCGCGGGGGAGCGAACGGGGCGCGGCTTCGTCTCTCCCCACAGCGAGACTGGGAGGTCAACGAACCAGAGCAGCTGGACGGTGTCCTGTCGGTGATCGAGCGGATCCAAGGAGAGTTCAATGCCGGGCAGACCGAAGGCAAGAAAGTCTCCCTGGCCGACCTGATCGTCTTGGGAGGTTGCGCGGCCGTCGAACAGGCCGCGAGGAACGCCGGGCACGACATCGGGGTGCCGTTCACCCCGGGGAGGACCGACGCCTCGCCCGAGCAGACCGACGTCGAGTCGTTCGGCGTGCTCGAGCCGGAGTTCGACGGCTTCCGCAACTACGTGCGTGAAGGGCAGAAGCTGCCGGCGGAGCACCTCCTCGTGGAACGAGCCGATCTCCTCACCCTGACGGCTCCTGAGATGACGGTGCTCCTGGGCGGGCTTCGGGTTCTGAACGCCAATGTCGGACAGTCCCCACTCGGGGTCTTCACCCGGCGCCCCGAGAGCTTGACCAACGACTTCTTCGTGAACCTGTTGGACATGGGGCTGGAGTGGAAGGCGTCGTCGGGGCCCCGGGAGGCTTACGAAGGGCGCGACCGCTCGACGGGGGAGCTCAAGTGGTCGGGCACCGCCGTCGACCTGGTCTTCGGGTCCAACTCCCAGCTCCGGGCGATTGCCGAGGTGTACGCATGCCACGGCGCCGAAGAGAAGTTCGTCGGCGATTTCGTGGCGGCCTGGGTGAAGGTCATGAACCTGGACCGCTTCGACCTGGACCGCTCGGATCGGAAGTGAGCGATGGGCGAAGGGTCGGGACCCGGCTTGGCGGCCCAGGTCCCGACCCGGCATGCTGACCGGCGTGGAGCACTCCGAGCCAGAGACCGTCGAGTACTGGGAGCACCGCTACCGGGAGAAGGACCGGCTCTGGTCGGGGAGACCCAACGACGCCCTCGTCGCCACCGTCGGGGGACTTCCTCCGGGGCATGCGCTCGATCTCGGCTGCGGCGAGGGTGGAGATGCCCTCTGGCTGGCGGAGAACGGGTGGCGGGTCACCGCCGTCGACGTCACGCCCACGGCGGTGGGGCGCGCCCGGGAAGCCGAGCTGTCCTGTGCCGGGATCGACGCACCGGTCGACTGGGTGCTCGCCGACCTCAGCACCTGGGAACCTTCCGACCGCTACGACCTGGTGTCCGCCTGCTTCCTGCACTCACCGCTCGAGTTCCGCCGGGCTCAGGTCATCGGGCGTGCGGCGTCCGCCGTCAGTTCCGGCGGGTACGTGCTGGTCGTCGGGCATGCCACGGCACCACCGTGGGCCACCAGGCACGCCCACGGCGAGCACCGTTTCCTCACCCCCGAAGAGGAGCTTCGGGGCTTGGACCTCGACGCCGCGGAATGGGAGACCTCCGTGTGCGAGGTGCGGCCACGCCGGGCCGCCGGGCCCACAGGTGAGGTCGTGACCCTCGAGGACGCCGTCGTCCTTCTCCGACGGAGGTGACTCCGACGGCGCCGGCCAGTCGGTGATCGGACCCCGCTCAGTCGGTGGTCTCGGCCCTCGGTCGGACCGGGCCCTGGACCCTCACGTGGCTCCGCAGGGGAACCTGGCCGCTCGCGTCCGACGAGTCGCCCGGCGATGAGCTGCCGGCCGGCGCGCCGTCGGCGGATCCGGCGATGCGGTCCGGGGTGGTTCCACCATCCAGTCGCACTCTCCGGCCGGAGGGGGAGTGAGCCCCCCGCTCGGAGCGCACCACGCTCACCCGGTGGAAGATGACGGCGGCCACACCCAAGACCACTAGCACGGCGACGACGTAACCGGCGTAGCTGAAGTCCTTGATCACGTGGCTCCAGCTGCTGCCCAGCGCGTACCCGATGCTGCAGATGGCGGCGTCGTAGAGGGCCACCCCCAAAAGGGTGAACAGCACGAACGTCCCCCAGGCCATCTCGCCGATCCCGGCGGCCAGGGAGACGAAGGAGCGCAGGAGTGGGATCAGGCGTCCGATGAACACGAACGGGTCCCCGCGTCGCTTGAACCAGGCTTCGGCCCGGTCCAGGTCGCGGTGGGTGAGCAGGATGTAGCGGCCGAGCCGGTCGACCAGCGGGCGTCCGCCGAACCGGCCGATGGAGTAGCCGGCCAACGAGCC
The DNA here is from genome assembly GCA_021799915.1 of Actinomycetes bacterium. Next base: position 10,139 of record JAJYZN010000004.1, on the reverse strand, counting down.
CACGGTGTCCCCGACGATCGCCACCACGATGACCAGCCCCAACTGGAGGTGGGGATCTCCCGAAGCGGTGAGCTGGCCGCTGGCCAGGGCTCCGGCATACCCCATGGCCGCCTCGGAACCTACGGGAATTCCCATGGCCGAGGTGAAATTGAAGGCGAAGAGCGCCAGGTAGCCCCAGCTGGCCAGGAAATGTTCCATGAGCCCCCTTTCTAGCCGTTTGGCGGGGCGCCGACGGAGGACCGGGCCACAGTCACCCCACAGGTCGACCCGAGCCCTACACTCCCCAGCGTGCAGCGAGTCCACACCGAGTCAGGCTCGGTCTACGACGTCGATCACGTCGGAATGTGCATCCGCAGGGTCCACGGTCGCCACGGCCCGGCCGACACCCAGCCCCAGGACGGGATCTGGCGCCGGTTCATCGGGCTGGAGGGGCCCGAAGTGGGCCGCCCGATGGTCGTGTACTGGGCCACCGAGGTGGCCGGCGCCACCGAGACCAGCCTGGGGTTCCGCACGACGGTGGTCCGCGAAATCCGTGAGGTGAGCCCCGACCCCGACGCCGGGCCGTGACCCGGGGTGCCTGCAGGGGATGACCCCCGACGGTAACGACAGTACCGACGTCGAGGAGGTGCTCCAAGGCGGGGTGGCCAACGCCGGAGCCGTCGTCCGGGTGGGTCACTTCGTCCTGCGGCCGTCGAACCCGCACAGCGAGCACATCCACGAGCTGTTCCGACATGTCCGGGCCACCGGGTTCGAAGGCGTTCCCGAACCCGTCGGGATCGATCCGGACGGCCGTGAGCGCCTGGTCTTCGTCGAAGGTGACACCGCGTGGCCGCCATTTCCACCCTGGGTCCAGACGGACCGGGCGCTCGCCTCCATCGCCGAGCTCCTCGCCGGGTTCCACGCCGCGTCCGCCGGCTTCGTGTCTTCCGACGGGGCCGGCTGGAGCGCCGAGCTGGCGGACCAGGGCCGCAACGAGGTCGTCTGCCACAACGATGTCTGCGTGGAGAACGTCGTGTTCCGTGAAGGCGTCGCCGTCGCGATCTTGGACTTCGACTTCGCCGCTCCGGGGCGCAAGCTCTACGACGTGGCCCAGCTGGCGAAGATGTGCGTCCCCCTCGACACTCCACGAGACGCCGAAGTCTGGGGCTGGGGTTCCCTCGACTGCTTCAGCCGGGTGAGGGTCGTCGCTGACGGCTACGGACTCGCGGCGGGCGAGAGGGAGGAGCTCGTCGACGTGATCGCCGAGGTCATGGCCACGAGCGGAGCGTTCGTGCGGCGTCGAGTCGAGCGCGGCGAGCCGGTATTCGTCGAGATGTGGGAGAAAATGGGTGGTGAAGCCCGGTTCGAACGTCGAGCGCGCTGGTTCGAACGGGAGCGCGATCGCTTCGTCGAAGCGCTCGCCTGAGCTCTCGGCTCACTCGGAGCCGGCGGCCTGGGCGAGGGCGGCCTGGGCCCGGCCCCGGCTGGTGAAGTGGCGTCCGATGATCACCGATCCGACGATCCCGACGGCGATGGCCGCGAACGGCAGGACCTGGTCGAAGGTGTATGCGGTCGAGTAGGAGGCCTGATGGATGATGAGCGCCGTCCCGGCCGCCTGGACGGCGAACACCGTGGCCCACAGATAGCTGGAGGCGTACATGCCCCGGCGAAACTCGGCGTAGTGCTCCCACATAGCGTCGAAGACCGACATGCCCTCGTGCGTGCCGTCGGTGCCGTAACGCTGGGCCATGAAGAAGATGAGAGGTCTACGGGCCAGGCAGGATCCGAGGAAGACGAGCCCGACGAGCGCCGTGGCCGCGCAGTCCTTGTACAGCAGGACCTTCGGATTGGTGCTGCCCACGAGCGCGATCAACGCCGAGACCGCAGTGAACGAGAAGATCGCCGCCGACGCGCCGCTGAACTTGCGTGCCCTGGCCCAGATCAACGATGCCCCGACGACCGGGGCGATGCTTCCGCAAAGGTAGCTGACGACGTCGTTCGCACCCGCCCACCGAGCCAGACGGAACAGAGCAATGCTTCCACCGACCTCGACGGCGGTGACGAAGAGATTGAACGGCATGCCCTTTCTCGCGGCGTGCTCCTGCAGCCCCCGGGCTATCTCCACGTGCACTTCGGGTGCTGCTGTGTCCACCTCTTGAGGTTACGGCAGAGATCCACGCCGATGCCGCCGGTGTGCAGCCGGCCCGATCGGACAGTCCGTGACCCCCTCGGGTGGTCACACCTCACCGCGGTGCCCGGCCGTACCCCGTTGGCGCCGCAGTTCGGCCAGCACCCTGCGGGTCGGCGGGTTCACCAGGACCGAGGTCCCGACCCGGACGGTGGGGACGGTCTCGTCTCCACCGGTGGCGGCACGGACGGCGGCCGCCCCGTCGGGTTGCTCCCAGATGTTCACCTCGACCGTCCGGACCCGGGCGAGGCGCAGACCGAGCCGAAGCCTCATGCAGTACGGGCAGCCCGGTCGCCAGTAGACGGTCACCTGGGTCTTCGGTTCGGAAGGAGAGACCACGACTCTGCAACGTCGACGAGGGCGGGGATGTTCCCGCCGCGCCGGTGTCAGGAGTCCACGATGCGCGTGGCCTTGTAGCCGGCCCGGGGGATGGTGTCACGATCGAGCAGCTCCACGTCGACGATCACCCCAAGGGTGTCTCGCACCTCCGACACGGTTCGCTCGGCGGCCCGGCTCCGGGCGTCGGGGTCCTCGGAGGCCACCTCCACCCGGACCCGGAGCGGGTCCTCCCCACCGTCGGGTCGGATCACCTGGTACTCGAGCGACGGACGGCTGAGCTCGTCGATGCCGCGGAGCACCGCTTCGAGCTCGTTGAGCTGGAAGCGGGTGCCCTGGCAGGCGAGGAGGTCCTTGAAGCGCCCGCCCCACAGTCCGCGGATCGCCGTCTCCCCGCATGGGCACGGCTCGCGCAGGATGGCGCAGGCCTCTTCGAGGTCGTAACGGAGCAGGCCGTTGTCCCGGTCCAGGGTGGTGACGGTGAGGTTCCCCCACTCGCCGTCGGGGACTTCTCGTCCGGTGGAGGGGTCGACGGCCTGGACCACGGCCCAGTCCTCGTGGATGTGGGCGCCGGGGGACTGCCCGCAGGGACCGCCCACGTAGGCGTAGCACTCGGCACCGGCGGTCATGAGCGGCATCCCACCGCGCCCCAGGCCGAACCCCGGCGGTGCCTTCAGACCGGTGAGACCGGCGTCTTCGAGGGGAATGCCGAGCTTGTTGGCGACTTCGAGGAACCGCCCGGTGGCGAACCCCATGAACGGGATGTCGGGGGTGACCCGGGTCCAGAACCGTACGGCCTGCTCGGCCAGCTCGTCGGTGTCCGGCGGCGGCACCCACAGGCTGAGGAGACCGAAGTACTCGTAGGTGGCCTGGAGCATCTGACCCCCGCCGTAGAGGTAGGCCGGATGGGCGTGGGTCACGATCATCCCGGGGCGATAACCCATCCGCCACCAGTTCCGGGCGCCGGATTCGTACTCCACCCAGAGGTCCTTTCGGGTCCAGACGGTGATCGTGGGCTGCCCGGTGGTGCCCGTCGAGGTGCCGAGCCGCACTCCCTGGCGAGGGTCGGTGAACCGGTAGGCACCCCACGGAGGTTCGGCGGCCTCGGAGTCCCGGAGGTCCTGTTTCACGGTGAGCGGGATGCGCCAGAGGTCGTCGACCCCGCCGAGGTCTTCGGAGCGCCGGACGCCGGCCTGGGCCAACTTGTCCCGGAAGAGCGGCACCGGGGTCTCGAGGATCCGAGCCACCATCGCCGCCAGGCGCTCGTCTTGGAGCTCCCTCCGCTGCTCTGGGTCCATGGCCTGCTTTTCGGGGTCCCACAGCGCTTGGTGCGGATCGCGGGGCAATGGTCCGAGCATCCCAGGGCCGAAAGGAGGGGTGGAGACCGGCGAGCTTGATGAGACTGACATAGGCGTCATGTTCGCACAGTCGGGACCGAGAGCACGTCGCGCATCCGGTCCAGCTCGCTGCGGACCTGGCGCCGCCCACCTTCGATGATGCCACCGGCGACGTCCTCGGACAGTCCGTCGGGGAGCTCGAGCCAGAGCGCCAGCTCGGCCCGGCAACGACGGTCGCCCAGCGCGGTGACCCGGAAGGTCTCGGTGGCCCGGAGCGCCCCGTCCATGACCGCCGACACCTCCCGATCCTGCTCGACGGCGGTGACGGTGAGGACCACCTCGTGAGGGCCGTGCCCGGTGGCCAGTGTGAACCGGTAACGGGCGCCGACCCCGAGGTGGCCTCCGACACCCTCGCCTCGGCCCACGCGGTCGACCCCGGCGACGTCGGGGTTGTACTCGGGGAGTCGGGTGAAGTCCAGGCGGCAGTGCCACACCTCGGCGGCCGGGGCGTCGATCTCGACCGTTTCGACGGCGTCGGGTGTCGGCACGTCCACTGCTTACCGTTCCGAGGCGGTGACCGGCAAGAAGGCAGTGCTACCTTCGGTTCCCGTGGACCAGGGGGCGGTCGGGACGGCAGGACGCGGCGTCTCGGCTCATGCCGCGTCCGGCGCGGACCGGCCGGCACTGGTGGTCGGAGACCGGGTGCGCACGTACGGTGAGCTCGACGACCGCGCCCGAAGGCTGGCGGCCGTGCTCGCGGACATGGGAGCCGGTCCCGGGCACCCGGTGGCCTCCGTACTGCGCAACGGGTTCGAGCCCTTCGAAGTGGCCACGGCCGCGGCGATGGCCGGTGCGGCGTACCTTCCCGTCAACTGGCACCTCAAGGCCAACGAGCTGGCCTACCTTCTCGGTGACGCCGGGGTGGGTGCCGTGGTCGGCCACACCGACATGGACCCGGTGCTGAGAGAGGCGATGGGCCGGGCCGGGATCGACGGTCCACCCCTCCTCGCCGACGTGGCGGGAGCCGACGAGGTCGTGGCCGAAGGCGACTACGAAGCTCGGATCGCCGACGCCGTCGCCGACCCGTCGCTCTCCAGTGGTCCCGGTCCGGAGCTGGTCTTCTACACGTCGGGGACGACGGCGCGTCCCAAGGGCGTGGTCCACGGAGGGCTGGGTGACCCGGCCGCCCGGCAGGCCGGGATGGAAGGTCAGTCGATGCTGTGGGGATGGACCCCCGATGACGTGTACCTCATGTCCGGACCGGCCTACCACGCCGCCCACGCCGGCTGGGCCCTGACCGCCCTCTACGTGGGGGCGACCACGGTGGTGCCCGAGCGCTTCGACGCCCGGGAGTTCCTGCGCGGCGTAGAGCGCTTCCGGGCGACGCGGTCGTTCATGGTGCCGGCCCACTTCATACGCATCCTGGAGGTTCCCGAGGACGAGCGCCGACTGATCGACGTCTCAACCTTGAGCTTGGTGGTCCACGGCGGCGCGCCGTGCCCGGTGGCGATCAAGCGACGCATGATGGAGGCGTTCCCCCGCACCGAGATCCACGAGCTCTACGGGGCCAGCGAGGGCGGCGCCACCCGGATCTCGCTGCAGGAGTGGCGCGAGCGTCCCGGAAGTGTCGGTCGCCCGTGGCCCGGGGTGGAGATCCGCGTCCTGGCCGACGACGGCACGCCGGTTCCCGCAGGGGTCGACGGGGTCATCTGGATACGTCCTCCGGGCTCCCAGCGATTCACCTACCGCAATGACCCGGACGCCACCGAGGCGGCGTGGCGGGAAGACGCCTTCAGTGTCGGGGACATCGGCCATCTCGACGCCGACGGGTACCTCACGATCACCGACCGGGTCTCGGACATGGTGTTGTGGGGCGGGGTGAACATCGCCCCGCGCGAGATCGAAGAGGTGCTCTACCTTCACCCCGCGGTGGTCGACTGCGCCGTGTTCGGTGTGCCCCACGAGCGTGACGGCGAGCAGCTCAAGGCGATGGTGGAGGTGCGCTCACCGGTGTCGGTCGACGACCTGGCCGATCACGTGCGGCGCCACCTGGCCGACTACAAGGTCCCCAGGGAGTGGGCGATCGTCGACGAGCTGCCCCGCGATCCCAATGGCAAGGTGTTGAAGCGCCTGCTGCGCGCCGGCCCAGGTTCCTGAGTCGCCGGCCTCTCCTTGCCACCGGGCTCTCCGCCCGGTCCCCGGTCCCGGTCCCCCAGTCTCGGCCCCCCGTCTCGTCCCTCAGTCTCCTCCAGAGCCACTGCGGGACCGCAGCACGGCCGCCACCTCCTCGGCCCGGAGTCGGAACGCCTTGGCCGGGTCGTCACCGTCGTCGAGCACGCCGGCCACGTGCTCGAAGAACAGACCCACCAGCATGGCCCGCAGCATCCGGGCCACGGCCCCGGGTCCCGGCCCCTGGCACATCTCGGGCTCGGAGTCCTCAAGCCACCGCTCGAGCGACGCCTGGGTGGCGGCGAACAGCTCATTTCCGACGGCGAAGGCCGTCTCGTCCCCCCGCATGACCTCACCCATCATGAGCCGGATGAAGTCCTCCACCTCGAGCATCGAGCGGAGCACGTCATCGAGGAGGTCGGCCAGCGCGCCGGCTGGGTCACGGGTGAGCGAGGCCGAGCTGGGGGACGTCAGGTCCGAGATGAAGCCCCGCTCTTCGAGGACGGCTACGAGCAGCTCCCGCTTCGAGGGGAAGTAGTGGTAGAGGGAGGCCACGTTCAGGCCGGCCGCCGACGCCAGGTCCCTCATGCTCGTGCCGTCGACACCGCGCTGGGCCATGAGAGCCAGGGCTATGTCCAAGATGCGCTGACGCTGGGTGGTGCCGGTGGCCGTGAGGTGGCCGGACTGGGGGGGAGAGGTCTGGGTCACCCGACCATTGTCCGTCGCCGAGGGGCCCCCGTCGAACCGGCACCGCCGTGGCCGGCACCGCCGTGGCTTGCGCCGACTGCCAAACGAACGTTTGCTATAGGCTGGCGTCAGCCGGTTGCGGCGTGCATCCGGAGACAGGGAGGGCATCGTGACCACCACCGAAGTAAGAGGGACGACGACGGACGACGCCGGCGCGAGCGACGTGGTGATCCCCTTCGACCCCTACGAGCTCCAGGACACCGTGGCGGGCGACGTGCGCGATCCGTTCCCGATCATGGCCGAGCTCCTGGCCGCCAGCCCGGTGCACGTGGGTCAGATCGATCTCGGCGCCGGAGCAAGTGAGTCCTTCGGGCCCATCGAGCCGGTAACGGTCATGGGCTTCGACGAGTGCGTCCAGGTCCTGCGGGACAACGAGACCTTCTCGTCGCAGATCTACGAAGGGGTCATCGGCATGGTGATGGGTCGGACCATCCTGCAGATGGACGAGCCCGAGCACCGGGTGCAGAGGGCGCTGGTGTCACCGGCGTTCCGGTCCAAGATGCTCGAGCGGTGGGAGGAAGGTCTGGTCCGCACGGTGGTGAACGAGCTCATCGACGGTTTCGCCGACCGTGGGCACGCTGATCTGGTGAAGGAGGTGACGTTCAACTTCCCGGTGCAGGTGATCGCTCGGATCCTCGGACTGCCCAGACGGGACTACCCGAAGTTCCAGCGCTGGGCCGTCGAGATCACCAGCGTGGCCACCAACTGGGACCGGGGGGTGGCCGCGTCCGAGGCGTTGCGGGACTACTTCGCCGGAGTGCTGGCCGAGCGACGGGCGGAGCCGGACGACGATCTCATCACCGAGCTGGTGAACGTCGAGGTGGACGGGCAACGCCTGACCGACGAGGAGATCTACTCATTCCTTCGCCTCCTCCTACCGGCCGGGGTGGAGACCACCTACCGGGCATCGGGCAGCTTGCTGTACGGGTTGCTCACCCACCCCACCCAGCTCGATGCGGTTCGCGCCGACCGCTCGCTCATCCCCCAGGCCTTCGAAGAGGCCATTCGATGGGAGCCACCGGTGACGGTCATCCTCCGCCGCGCCACCCGCGACACCGAGCTCGCCGGCGTGACGATCCCCGAGGGCGCTGACGTGGCGCTGCTCCTCGGTGCCGCCAACCACGACGCCCGGAAGTACGAGAACCCCGACGAGTTCGACATGTTCCGGGCCGTGCGCCAGCACGTGGGGTTCGGTTTCGGCGTCCACGTGTGCCTGGGAATGCACCTGGCCCGTATGGAGACCCGGGTGGCGGTCGACACGTTGCTCGATCGCCTGCCCGACCTCCGCTTGGACCCCGAGCCCGGTCAGGACCTCCACATCCGGGGGCTGGCGTTCCGGTCCCCGGTGGCGTTGCCGGTCTCGTTCCAGGTCGGCTGAGGCCGTCGCCAGGCGCTACCGTCACTTCGTGGCCGGTCCCCGTCCAGAGAACCCGGTGAGCGACGCGGCGGCCATCGTCGGGATCGGTCAGACTGCGTTCGGTAAGCAGCTCGAAGAGTCCGAAGCCGAGCTGGCGGCCGTGGCCGTGGTGGCCGCGCTCGACGATGCCGGCATCGATCCCGGTGAGGTGGACGGACTGTGCTCGTTCACTTCGGAGACCACCGACGAGGTGGCGCTGGCGAAGACCATCGGCGCCGGAGACATCACGTTCTTCTCCCAGGTCGGCTACGGCGGCGGCGCCGGGTGCGCCACCGTGGGACACGCGGCCATGGCCGTGGCCAGCGGGCAGGCCGGCGTCGTGGTGGC
>JAJYZN010000004.1:0-1629 GCA_021799915.1 Actinomycetes bacterium | reverse complement strand
GCGTGGCGCTCCCGCAAGCGCGGTGCCCGGGGCAACCGTCCCTGGGCCGCCGCTCCGGCCCGGCTCCCGATTCCTGGGCAGTGGACGCGGCCGTTCGGGCTGCTCCGCCCGGTGGACGAGGTAGCCATGCTGACTCGCCGCTACATGCACGAGTACGGGGCCACCCGCCGTCATCTCGGGGAGGTGGCGACCGCGGTCCGCAGCCATGCCCAGAGGAACCCGGCTGCCCTCATGGCGGACAGGCCCATGTCCATGGAGGACTACCTGGCCGCCAGGTGGATCTCCGAGCCCCTGTGCTTGTTCGACAACTGCCTCGAGACCGACGGGGCGCTGGCGGTCGTCGTGGTCGGAGCTGATCGGGCCGTCGACGCCCGCCACCCCCCCGCGTACATCCACGCTTTCGCCCAGGGGCTGCCCCGCCAGCACGAGTCGATGGTCAACTACTTCTGCGACGATCCGCTGACCGGGCCGGCCTGGGCCTGCGCCGCCAGGCTCTGGGCCGGCTCGCAGATCGGCCCCCAGGACATCGACGTGGCCCAGATCTACGACGCCTTCACGCCGTTGGTCCTGCTGTCCCTGGAAGGGTACGGCTTCTGCGGCCGCGGGGAGGCGCCCGACTTCGTCTCCGACGGCAACTTGCGCTGGGACGGGGGCCAGTTGCCGGTGAACACCTCAGGTGGGGGCTTGTCAGAGGCGTATGTCCACGGCTACAACCTCATCACCGAAGGTGTGCGCCAGATACGGGGGACGTCCACCTGCCAGGTGAGCGGCGCCCAGACGTGCCTGGTGACGTCGGGGGAGGGCGTGCCGACCAGTGCCCTGGTGCTTCGGGGAGGATGACGTTGGACGAGCATGTGCACCCGGCGGGCGGTGGGAACAGAGGAGGGCGCGTGGTGGCGCACGGGATCGAGATTCGAGTCGACACGGAGGTGTGCATGGGATCGGGAAACTGCCTGTTCTGGGCTCCAGGGAGCTTCGACCTCGACGATGACGGCCGGTCCTACGTGCTCGATCCCGAGGTTACCGACGAGGAGCGGCTGGTCGTGGTGGCCGGTGGCTGTCCCGTCGGGGCCATCTCGCTGTGGCGTGACGGTCGCCGGCTCGACACGGGAGCACCCTGACGATGCCCATCGGAGTGAGCGCCGAGCACGAAGACCTCCGACGCGCCGTACGGAGGTGGGCCGAGACCTACTGCCCGCCGTCGGTGCCGCGTGCCTTCTTAGAGAAGGAGATCCCCGGTCCTCCCCCGAATTGGGAAGAGCTCGCAGCCCAGGGATGGCTCGGACTTCACGTCCCAGAGGACCTCGGGGGGCAGGGATTCGGACTGCTCGAGCTGGCGGTCGTCTTGGAGGAGCTCGGTCGGGCGCTCATGCCCGGTCCTCTGCTCCCCACGCTGCTGGCGTCGTCGGCGGTGGTGGTGGCCGGTGACCGGGCCGCGTCGGCAGAGCTCTTGGCCGGCCTCGTCGACGGCACGACTCCGGCCGGCGTCCAGATGGGCACCTCACGGCTCTCTTCCCGGCCCGCCCCGCAGGACGCCGCAGTGGGCGGGGAGACGAGCGGGATCGTGGTCTCCGGCCAGTTGCGCCCGGTGCTCGGTGGCGTCACAGCGCACTGGGTCCTGGCGCCGCT
>JAJYZN010000128.1 GCA_021799915.1 Actinomycetes bacterium | reverse complement strand
ACGGCCCAGAGGTCGACCGGCGGTGCCACCGGGTTGGCGTACCCGATGACCGGGCTGGTGGGAAAGAAGTCCTGGGGATTGCCGTCACTGTCCGGCTGGCTCCGCGGCGCCTTTCCCGGTCCGGCGGCCAGCTCGAGGTCGTCGGCCACCGACGACACGAGGGCGGCGGCGGAGGCCAGGTGCTCGTCGTCGAGTGGACGACCGACCACCAGCGAGCTGACCCGGCGCACGGCCGCGGCGAGATCGTTGCGCGGGGAACCGGTCACCGGCGACGGAACTCGGCCGGACGCTTCTCGGCGAAGGCCTTCTGTCCCTCCCGGGCGTCGTCGCTGGCGAAGACGGGCCAACCGATCTCGAGCTCACGGGCCAGCCCGTCCTCCTCGGACATCCCCTCGGTCTCGCGCACCGAGCGCTTGATGGCCTCCACCGCCAGGGGCCCGTTGGCGCAGACCACGTCGGCGATCTCGAGGGCGTGCTCCAGCGCCGTACCGTCGGGCACCACCCGGCCGATGAGGCCGATCCGGAGAGCTTCGTCGGCCGAGACCTCCCGGGCGGTGAGCAGCAGGTCCATGGCCATCGTGTAGGGGATCTGCCGGCGCAACCGGACCGTGGACCCACCGAGCGGGAACAGCCCCCGCCGGGCCTCGAACACGCCGAACTTGGCCCCCTCGCCGGCGACGCGGATGTCGGTAGCCTGGAGGATCTCGGTGCCGCCGGCCACCGCCCACCCCTCGACGGCGGCGACGAGCGGCTTGCGGAGCTGGTAGTGGCGGAGCAGCGCCTTCCAGTGGAGATCGGGGTCCTCCGCCATACGGTGCTGGTAGCGGTCGGAGTCGCCCATGGCCTTCAGGTCCATCCCGGCGCAAAACGTCCCGCCGGCCCCGGTGAGCACGGCGCAGCGGATCTCGTCGTTCCCGTCGATCTCGGCCCAGGCGTCGGCCATGCCCACGAGCATCGGCAGGCTGAGGGCGTTCTTGGCCTCGGGCCGGTTCATGGTAACGATCGCCGTCATGCCCCGGCGTTCGTAGGTGAGGTGCTCGGTGGACTCCACCGCCGTCACGCTACAGGCGCTCGATGACGGTGCCGGTGGCCAGCGACCCGCCACAGCACATCGATACCAGACCCAACGTGGCGTCCCTGCGCTCGAGCTCGTGGAGGATGGTGGTGATCAACCGGCTCCCGGTGGCCCCGACCGGATGGCCCAAGGCGATGGCGCCGCCGTTCACGTTGACCTTGTCCATGTCGGCGTCGTGGACCTTGGCCCAGCTCATCACCACCGAGGCGAACGCCTCGTTCACCTCGAACAGGTCGATGTCCCCCATGGTCATCCCGGCCTTGGCCAGCACCTTGGACGTGGCGGCGATGGGACCGTCCAAGTGGTAGTAAGGGTCCGAGCCGACGAGCACCTGGGCCACGATCCGGGCCCGCGGGCGCAGTCCCTCGGCCCGAGCTCGTTCTTCGGTCATCCACAGGACCGCGGCCGCGCCGTCGGAGATCTGCGACGAGTTCCCGGCGTGGTGCATCCCGTCGGGCAGTACCGGCGTCAGCGAGGCCAGCCCCTCGGCGGTCGTCTCCCGGGGTCCCTGGTCGCGGGCCACCACGGTGTGCTCGCCCTCCGCGCCGACCACCGGAGCCTCCACCGGGGTGATCTCCCGGCCGAACCGGTCCTCGGCCACCGCCACCGCCGCCTTCTGCTGGGACACGAGGCCCAGCCAGTCCACGTCGGCCCTGGTGATCCCGTACTTCTCGGCGATGCGCTCGGCGGCGGTGAACTGATCGGGCATATCCCAGGGGAAGTCGTCGGGGATGGGCTTTCCCGGACCGTGGACGGCGTTGGCGCCGAGCGGCACCCTGCTCATGGACTCGACCCCGCAGGCGATGCCGATGTCGACGGCGCCCGAGGCGATGAGGTTGTTCACGAAGTGGTTCGCCTGCTGCGACGAGCCGCACTGGCAGTCGATGGTGGTCGCCGCCACCTCGTAGGGCAGTCCCTGGGAGAGCCACGCCATCCGAGAGACGTTGAAGCCCTGCTCACCGGCCTGGGTGACGCACCCGCCGACCACCTGCTCGACCGTTGCCGGATCGATGCCGGCTCGCTTCACCACTTCGACCTGGACCATCCCCAAGAGGTCGGCCGCCCGCAGGCCCGAGAGCCAGCCGTTGCGCTTGCCGATGGGAGTGCGGACCGCCTCGACGATCACTGGGTTGGCCATGCTGAGCTTCCTTCCTCTCGGTGCCACGCAATCTAGAACCTGTTCTACACGCTACCACTGGAGTGGCGCCCGGCCACCCGATCGAGCACCATGGTGGACCTCATGCGAGCCATCCAGGTCACCACCCTCGACGGACCCGGTGCGGTCACCGTGGCCGACGTTCCCGTTCCCGTTCCCGATGAAGAGGCAGTGCTGGTCGACGTCCACGCCGCCGGGCTGGCCTTCCCCGACCTGCTCCAGACCCGCGGCCTCTACCAGATGAAGCCGGCGCTCCCTTTCATTCCCGGGACCGAGGTGGCCGGCGTGGTGAGGTCGGCCCCGGCCGGAAGCGGCTTCTCGACCGGGGACCGGGTAGCCGCCTTCCCGGGTCTCGGGGGCTTCGCCGAAGTGGTGGCGGTGGAGCCGACACAGGTCTTCCCGATCCCCGACTCGCTCAGCTTCGCCCAGGCCGCTGGCTGCCCCATGAACCTTCTGACCGTCCACTTCACCTTGGTCCACCGCGGTCGGATGGCTCCCGGCGAGGTGCTGATGGTCCACGGCGCGGCCGGGGGGATCGGCACGGCGGCCATCCAGTTCGCCCACGCCCACGGCAACCGGGTCATCGCCGTGGTCTCGAGCCCGGAGAAGGCGGAAGTGGCTCGCGGTGTCGGGGCCGACGACACGGTCCTCGCCGAAGGCTTCAAGGATGCCGTCACCGAGCTCACCGCCGGCCACGGCGTGGACATCGTCGTGGACCCCGTCGGTGGGGACCGGTTCACCGACTCCCTGCGGTGCCTGGCCCCTGACGGACGGATGCTGGTCGTGGGCTTCGCCGGGGGGGACATCCCCACGGTGAAGGTGAACCGCCTGCTCCTGAACAACATCTCGGTGGTCGGCGTCGGCTGGGGCGCCTACTGGATGCGCCACCCGGGCTTCCTACGCCGGCAGTGGGACGACCTCCTGCCGCTGCTCGCCGCCGGCGAGCTCACGCCGGTGGTCGGCGCCACCTTCCCCCTCGAGCGAGCCGCCGACGCCCTGTCCCTCATGGACCACCGCGGCGCCATGGGCAAGATCATCCTCGAAGTGGAGCGCTAGTCACCCCAAGAGCTGCTTGGCGACCACCACCCTCTGGATCTGGTTGGTCCCCTCGTAGATCTGGGTGATCTTGGCGTCCCGCATGAACCGCTCTGCCGGGAGCTCCTTGGTGTACCCGTAGCCTCCCAGCAGCTGGACGGCGTCGGTGGTGACGGCCATGGCCGTGTCCGACGCGAAGCACTTGGCCATGGCTCCGAACAGCGTCAGCTCGCCCGCCGGGTCGCTGTCCACCAGGGCACAGGCCCGGTAGACGAGTGACCGGGCCGCTTCGGTCCGAATGGCCATGTCCGCCAGCATGAAGCGCAATCCCTGGAAGTCGGCGATGGGTTGGCCGAAAGCCTGGCGCTGGCCCATGTAGCCGGCGGCGTAGTCGATGGCCCCCTGGGCGATGCCCACCGCCTGGGCGCCGATGGTGGGACGGCTGCGGTCCAGGGTGTGCATGGCGATGTGGAAGCCGCGCCCCTCCTCTCCGATCAGGTGAGACGCCGGGACCCGGACCTCCTCGAACACGACTTCACCCGTGGGGCTGCCTCGCAGCCCCATCTTGTCCTCGTGCTTGGTCACCTTCACCCCCCACTCGGCCTCCACCAGGAAGCACGAGACGCCCCGGTGCCCGGCTGTCGGGTCGGTCTTGGCGAACACGGTGTAGGTGTCCGACACCCCGGCGTTGGTGATCCAGTACTTGGCCCCTGTGAGGATGTAGTCGTCACCGTCCCGACGGGCCCGGCAGCGCATGGCGGCCACATCACTGCCGGCGTCAGCCTCGGAAAGGCAGTAGCTGGCCTGAGCCTCACCGGATGCCACTCGGGGCAGGTAGTGGCGCTTCAGCTCCTCGGAGCCCCAGTTCATGACCGGGATCATCCCCAGCTTGGAGATGAGCAGCGTGACCGACGTCGACGCGCACACTCGTGCCAGCTCTTCGACCATGATGGCCTGGGTGACGTGGTCCGCCCCGGCGCCCCCGTAGGCCTCGGGTATCCCGAGAGCCGGGAGCTCCATCTCCCGGCAGGCCTGGAACGAAGCCCACGGGTACGCGGCGTTCCGGTCGGCCTCGGCGGCGTGGGGGGCGATCCGCTCGTCGCAGAACTGCCGGAGGGTGTCGCGGAACTGGCGTTGGACGTCGGTGAGCATCCGGCCATTCTCGCAGACCCGAGCTACGTCGATCCGAGGTGCTCCAGCACCAGCCGGGCCAGCTCGTCGGGCACTTCCTCGGGAACCCAGTGGCTCACGCCGTCGAGGACGTCGAAACGGTACTGGCCGGCCACCCGCTCGGCCGTCGCCTCGGCCGCCTCCCGGGGTAGGGCCTGGTCGCCCGTCGACCAGATGTAGCGGGTGGGCACCACGACCGGCGGCAGTCCCTCCAGGTCGGCGGGGTCCGTGGCCCGGTACCAATTGAGGGCCGCGGCGAGTGCCCCGGGCTCTTCCATCGCCGCCTCGTACTCCCGGGCCACGTCGGGTGCCAGGCCGGAGCGGACCAGGCCGGCCTCGAGCTCCGAGCCGTCGGGCGCCGCGTGCCGTTGGGCTCGGAGGGCATCGGGGTGCGGGGTGGAGACGACGACCAGGCTGCGGACCCGGTCCGGATGGCGGGCGGCCACGATCCAGGCCACCAACCCACCGAAGTCGTGGCCGACGAGGTCGAACGACGGCATCTCCATGGTGGTGGCGATGGCCAGGACGTCCTCTTCCAGCCGGTGCATCGCGTAGGCGGGCACGCCGGCGGGGCGGGCGCGCGGTGAGTACCCGCGCTGGTCCGGGGCCACCGCCCGGTAACCGGCCTGGGACAGTCGCTCGAGGAGGTCCCGCCAGGTCCACGACGACTGGGGGAACCCGTGGAGGAGGATGACCGGCCGGCCCTCATGGGGACCGTCGGCCCGGGCGCTGAAGGTGAGACCGTTGGCGTCGATCTCCAGGCGCTCCACCGTGGTGTCAGAACACCTGGTCCACGAGGGCCCGCTGGAGCGCGTAGTCGTGGGCGACTCCCGAGAACAACCGGCGGCGGCGGCCGACGAGCTCGGAGGTCGCTCCCCCTAGGAACCCCCATGCCTCGAGGGCCCAGGTGACGTCGTGCGCGCACGGCGCCCTCCCCAGGGTGGCGGCACGGTGGGCGGCGAGGAGGGCCGAGCCCACGATCACGTCCTCGGGGTTCTCACCCTCGGAGAGCGCCAGGCGATCGGCGTACCGGCGCGCCAGCTTCAGGGCGAACCCCTGGTCCGGCCCCGGGGTGCCCATCGAACGGGCCCGGGTCCTCCGGGGCAGGGGGACCTCGGCCGGCCGATCGGGAGACCACGCCCCGGGGACGTGGAGGCGGTACGCCCGCCGCACCTGGTCGGCTTCGGCGATGGGTACGAAGCTCGGCTGGGTCATGGTGGACGAGGCTACTGCCCGGCCCGGGCCAGGGCGAAGACGATCGACTCGTAGAGGGCCTGCCAGCTGGCCTCGATGATGTTCTCGGACACCCCGATCGTGGTCCATATCCGCTCACCGTCGGTGGTGTCGACGAGGACGCGGGTCACCGCGCCGGTGCCCCGCCCGGTGTCGAGGACCCGAACCCGGTAGTCGGTGAGGTGGACGGAGTCGAGGACCGGGAAGCGGGGTCCGATGGCCTGGCGCAGGGCGCCGTCGAGGGCGTTCACCGGACCGTTCCCTTCGGCCACGGCCACGACTCGCTCTTGTCCCACGTGCACCTTCACCGTGGCCTCGGTCACCGCCGGGCCTCCGGCATGGTCGGTGATGACCCGGTACGACTCCACTTCGAAGTACGTCGGCTCCCACCCGCCGGCCCGCCGCAGGAGCAGCTCGAGGGACCCGTCGGCCACTTCGAAGTGGTACCCGTCGTGCTCGAGGCGCTTCAGCTCGTCCAGCACCCGCCCGAGCGCTTCCCCGTCGAGGTCCAGGCCGAGCTCGGCCGCCTTCATCGACAGCGTCGACCGCCCGGCCATCTCCGACACCACGACCCGGGTGCCGTTCCCCACCGAATCCGGTGCGATGTGCTCGTACAGGTCCCGGCGCCGGGCCACGGCGCTGGCGTGGAGCCCGCCCTTGTGGGCGAACACCGACGCCCCCACGTACGGCTGCTGGGGATCGGGAGCGATGTTCACCAGCTCGGCGATGTGGTGCGCCACCGGGGTCAGCCGCTCCAGACGTTCGGGTGGGATGGTCCGCACGTGGAGCTTCAGGGACAGGTCGGGGATGGCCGCCGACAGGTCGGCGTTCCCGGCCCGCTCCCCGTAGCCGTTCACGCAGCCCTGGACCTGGGTGACGCCGGCCTGCACGGCCACCAGCGAGTTGGCCACCGCACACCCGGTGTCGTTGTGGCAGTGGATGCCGAGCTGGGCGCTGGTCCGCTGCCGGACCGCGGCCACCGCGGCGCCGATGTCGTCGGGAAGGGAGCCTCCGTTGGTATCGCAGAGCACCAGGGCCTCGGCTCCGGCCTCCTCGGCCGCGGCGAGCACCCGCAGGGCGAAGTCGGGGTTCTGGCCGAATCCGTCGAAGAAGTGCTCGGCATCGAGGAACACCCTCAAGCCGTGGGCTCGGAGGTGGGCCACCGAGTCGGCCACCATGGCCACGCCCTCCTCCAATGTCGTCCGCAAGGCGTCGGTGACGTGACGATCCCAGCTCTTGGCCACGATGCACGCCACCGTCGTGCCGGCGCCGATCAGCTTGGCCAGGACGTCGTCTTCGGCCGCGGCCACTCCGGCTCTCCGGGTGGAGCCAAAGGCCACCAGGGTCGAGGTGGACAGTCGCAGCTCGGAGGGGGCCCGCCGGAAGAACTCGTCGTCCTTCGGGTTGGCGCCCGGCCAGCCGCCCTCGATGTAGGCCACGCCGAGATGGTCGAGCTGCTCGGCCACCCGGAGCTTGTCGTCGACGGTCAGCGAGAGCCCCTCCTGCTGGCTCCCGTCGCGCAAGGTGGTGTCGAAGATGTCGACCGACTCGGGCAGGTCGGGCAACTCGTAATCGTGTGAACGGCCGCTCCGGGCGTGGGTGTGCTCATTCGACATGGTCGAGCCAGTCCTTGTAGCGGTCGACCTCCCCGCGCACGGTGGCGAAGTAGATCTGCTGGATCTCGGTGGTCACCGGGCCGGGTCGTCCCGTGCCCACGCTGCGGTCGTCGACGGCACGGATGGGCACCACCTCGGCTGCCGTCCCGGTGAGGAAGGCTTCGTCGGCCAGGTACAGGTCGGTGCGGATGAGCTGCTCGTGACGGACTTCCAGGCCCAGGTCGCGGGCGATGGTCTCGACCGTGTCCTGGGTGATGCCGTCCAGGGCGCCGGCGTCGGACGTAGGCGGCGTGAGCAGCACCCCGTCTCGCACGATGAACAGGTTCTCTCCCGTGCACTCACTCACCCTCCCGTCCTGCGCCAGGAGGATGGCTTCGTCGTAGCCGGCCTTGAGCGCCTCCACCTTGGCCAACGATGAGTTCACGTACATGCCGGTGCCCTTGGCCGCCGTGGGCACGGCGTTCACGTCGTGGCGGCGCCAGGAGCTGATCTTGACCGACACCCCGTTGGTCACCCCGTCGTCGCCCAGGTAGGTCCCCCACGGCCAGGCGGCCACGGCCACGTTGACCGGGCACGGAAGCGGGTTCAGCCCCATCTCGCCGTACCCGAGGTACACCAGCGGTCGGAGGTAGCAGCCGTCGTGCAGCTCGTTCACCCTGACGACCTCGCGGCAGGCCTGGGTCAGCTCGTCTTCGGAGAAGGGGACGTCGATCATGAACACCCGGGCCGAGGCCAGGAGCCGCCGGATATGGTCGCCCAGTCGGAACACGGCGACACCCTGCGAGGTCGGGTAGGCCCGTATTCCTTCGAACACCCCGGACCCGTAGTGCATGGTGTGGGTGAGCACGTGGACCGTGGCCTGCTCCCAGTCGACGAGCTCGCCGTCCATCCAGATCTTCGTGGTCGGGGCGATGGGCATGGTCTCAGAGCCTTTCTACGATGGCGTCGCCGATGGCGGCGGTAGAGGTGGTGGTCGGG
>JAJYZN010000127.1 GCA_021799915.1 Actinomycetes bacterium | reverse complement strand
CCACCCTCCCTGTTCGCCCGGCGGGCTGGGAGAAGGACCAGGACACCCGCAGTTCGCGGGGGTGTGCCCGAGCCGGAGGTCGAAAGGCCAATGGAGGGGAGAGGAAGACCGCCCAGGCACGTACTGCTGGGGACTGCTCCTTTGATCGGGAAGCTGCTGTCGCCACCGGCTCTGTCATCAGTCTTGGCGGAGCCTCATCCAGCCCCAAGAAGGCGGTGGCCTGATGCCTCTGGCATCTGTCCGTGACAGTGGCACGGCTGGGATACCAGCCGCCCGAGACGCCCGGAGACGGGCCTCAAGGTCAGTGAGATATTCGCTGATAGTTCGGGGAACGGTCAGTGGTGCAGGGGCAGGACTCGAGCCGTCAGACACCCAGGCTGTCCCGGGCCGCCCACTCGAACACCCGATAGGGGAGCAGGCGGCGAGCCAGGATCCCCACCCGCTCACCGGCCTTGCCCACCGAGACGTGGCGCGGCGGCCGGTCGCTCTGGATGACGCGCTCCACCACCGCAGCGACCTGCTCGGCAGGCACGCCGCGAGCCTCGTCGGCTTCCATCACGGCGATTGCCCGGCGGGCAGCGGCGGCGTAGGGACTGGGAGCCCGGCTCGGGTCGGTCGCCGGATTGCTCGCTCGGCTGGGGTCGGTACCGGCAGTGTGGTTCGCGGCCCCGGCGGCCCCGGCGGCCCCGGCGGCCCCGGCGGCCCCGACCGAGCGGCGGCGAGCGGTGAACTCGGTCCGGACGTTCCCCGGCTCTACCAACGTCACGTGCACGCCGAACGGCGCCACCTCGTAGGCCAAAGCCTCGGCGTAGCCCTCCAGGGCGAATTTGCTGGCGGAGTAGAAGGCCTGGAAGGGGATGGCGACCACCCCCCCGATGGAGCTCATGAGCACGATGCGGCCGCCTTGCTGGGCGCGCATCGCAGGCAAGGCGGCGTTGACGACCCGTACGGCTCCCCAGAAGTTGGTCTCGAGCTGATCTTTGGCGTCGGTGATCGGCGTTTCTTCGACAGCGCCGGCCAGCCCCCACCCCGCACAGGCGACGACGACGTCGAGCCGCCCGTGCTCGGCCAGCACCGCCTGCACGCCGTCGACAACCGAGTCGTCCCGATCGACGTCCATCACGAGCGATGTCCACCGCACACCGGTCGTCTCTCGCCGGCTGGCGCCGACGACCGTCCGGCCGGACCGGCCGTTTTGGCTGGATTGGCCGACCTTTCCCGTGCCGCCCGGTCGATGCAGGCGATCGGCGCACGCCCGGCCGATCCCAGCCGAGGCGCCGGTGACGAGGATGACCTGGTCCATCACGCGCTCCATCGGCCTGTCCGGCAACACAGGCCATGCGACCCACGCACCCTCCGCACCCTCCGCACGTCCTGTACCTCCAAGACTCTCAGTTCCCCGCTGCGCGCTGCGCTCAGTTTGCTGCTGCCCGCTGCGCGCTGCGCTCAGTTCCCCGCTGCGCGCTGCGCTCTGCGGCCTGCCACCAGGCACATCTGGTGTCGGGCAAACCGACGCTACCGCACCCGAAGTGCACGGTCTCCAGGCTCTTTGCACCAGTTGCCGCCACAGGCGTACCGGGGACTGCCACGCCTCTCTTGGGTGACGCCTGCAGGGCCACTGGTGCCCGCAGCCCGCTCGCGGCTAGCCTGGCACCAGTGGCCCAAGCCACCGGTCCCGTCGGCGCCACCGGGGCGGCTGGTGCCTCGGGCACGGCGACCGGCGCAGCGCGAGCTGCGTCCGTCGCGTCGGCGCAATTGAGCGCGAAGCGACCGAGGAGAGCGAGACCATGCCCGAGATCGTCCTGGAAGCCGAAGTCGGCCGTACGGTCGGTTCGCGCGCCACTCGCCGGTTGCGCGCCTCTGGTCGGATACCGGGCATCGTCTATGGCCACGGCACCGAGCCGGTGCCGGTGAGCGTCGCAGCGAAGGACCTGCGGATCGCGCTGTCCGGCGAGTCCGGCTCGAACACCCTGCTCACACTCAAAGCCGGCGAGCAGTCGTTCCTCACGCTGGCGCGTGACATGCAGCGGCACCCGGTGAAGGGGACCGTCGTCCACGTCGACTTCCAGATCGTCCGGCGTGACGAGGTCATTGCCGCCGAAGTGCCGATCACCCTCGTCGGCGAGGCGCTGGAGGTCCACCACGGCGACGGCCTCGTGGACCAGCAGCTCTTCAACCTCCCCGTCCGGGCCCGGCCGGCCGACATCCCTGCGGTCATCGAGCTCGACGTGTCCGAGCTGACTATCGGGGGCGCGCTGCGCGTCGCCGACCTCCGGCTGCCCGCGGGTGTGACGACCGACCTCGAGGACGACGTCGCTGTCGTCACCGGGCAGCCACCGCGGGTGCAGACGCTCGAGACCGAAGGCGGCGGTGGCGAAGGAGCCGAAGCCGGCGCTGCCTCGGCAGAGACCGACACGGCGGCAGCGCCCGCCGAAGGCTGACCCCTGCCGAGCCCAGCTCTCCCCGGCAAGGGCGCGGCACCCGAGGCGGCAGCCCGCCGGGGGACGCCGGCCGACTGGGTGGTGGTCGGCCTCGGGAACCCCGGTGCCGAGTTCGCGGGTACGCGCCACAATCTCGGAGCCGAGGTGGTCGCCAACTTGGCCGTCCGTCATGGGGATGGCTCTTTGCGAGCCGAGAAAGGCATGCCGGACCTGCTCGCGGCGGCTGACGTCTGCGGGCAGCGGGTGGTCTTGGCCATACCGACCACGTACATGAACGACTCGGGCGCCGCAGTCCGCCCGCTCCTGCGGCGTTTCGGAGTGGTCGACACCTGGCGGTTGATCGTGGTCCACGACGAGCTCGACCTGCCCCCGGGGGCGCTGCGGGTCAAGGCGGGTGGCGGCACCGCCGGTCACCGCGGGCTCGAGTCCATACGAGCACACCTGCACACCCTCGACTTCCTGCGAGTGCGGGTCGGCATCGGCAAGCCGCCGGGGCACCAATCGGGGGCTGACTACGTCCTGCACCGGCCCTCCAGGGCCGAACGGGCGGAGATCGACCTCGGGATCGCCCTTGCCGCCGATGCGGTCGAGACGATCATCGACCACGGTACCGACGCGGCGATGAACCGTTTCCACGCGACGTCGTGATGGACCCGATGGGCGCCGCGGACTCCTCGTCGAAAGAGCCACCGCACCGAGCCCCTCTCTCGGCTTTGGTGGAGCAGGTGCGAGCGCTTGGCGTCGTCACCGAGATCGCCGGCCGGTCCGGCGCGGTGCTGGCCGTCGCCAGCCCGGCCCAGGCGTTCGTGCTGGCGGGGCTCGCTCGCCTGAGTGCCCGGCGCCCACTCCTGGTGGTCACCCCGACGGCTGCCGCTGGGGAGCGGCTCGCACGCGACCTCGCATGCTTTGCCGACGGCACCGCAGGATCCGAGCCAGAGACCGCGGCAGCGGGGGCCCACGGCTCTGCGCAGGACACCGTCGGGTCGTACTGCGACCCGGTTGTGACGCTGCCGGCCTGGGAGACCTTGCCGTTCGAGAGAGTGAGCCCCGAAGTGGCGACCATGGGGCGCCGGCACGCCGTCTTGTGGCACCTCTCGGGTGGGCGTGGGCCAACGACGCCGTCGCTGGTGGTGGGCTCGGCACGCGCCGTCCTCCAACGCCTCGCCTCGCCGGCCGGGGTCGCGCCACCAGAGGAGGTGATCCTCGGCGCCCCGGTGGATACCGATGCCCTCGTCGCCCGCCTGGTGGCCCTGGGGTACCGCAGAGAGCACCAGGTGGAGCACTGCGGCGAGCTGGCAGTGCGCGGCGGCATCATCGACGTCTTCCCCTCGACCTCGGACCGCCCCGTGCGCATCGACCTCTACGGGGACGTGGTCGACCGCCTTGCGATCTTCGACGTGGCCGACCAGCGTTCGGTGCGCCAGGTGGCGGCGGTGCACTTCTACGGATGCCGCGAGCTCCTGCCGTCACCGGCGGTCCGGGAGCGAGCCGAGCACCTGATGTCCGAGGAGCCGTGGGGCCGCGCTCAGTGGGAGCGGCTGGCCTCGGGGGAGATCTTCGACGGGATGGAGGCCTGGCTCCCCTGGGTGGTGCCGGACGAGGCCGTTGCGACGGACCTTCTCGGCCCCGACGCGCTGGTGGTTGTCGTCGACCCCCGGCGCGTGCGGGACCGAGCCGCCGAGCTCGCCGACGAAGAGGCGGCACTCGCCTCGTCTCTGGCATCGACCTGGGGGGCGGCGCCAGGAGCAGGAGGGTTCCCCCGTCTCACCCTCTCTCTCGACCGGCTGCTCGCCCGCACCGCCGCAGCATCGCTCACGGTCGTCCCGGTTGCCGACAGTCCCGACGTGCCGGCGGTCGAGGTGCGAAGGATCGAGCCGGTGGCCGGTGACGCCGCCCGCCTGGCCCGGCAGGTCACGAGCCTGCTCGACGACGGGTACTCGGTGACGTTGTGCTCACCGACCGAAGCCGGCGCCGCGAGGTTGTCGGCAGTGCTCGGCGGCGAAGGACTGACGGTCCCGGTCGTCGACGCCCCGGCCCCACGGGGCACGGCCGCGGTGGTGACGGCGGATCTGAGCGAGGGGTGCGTCATCCCCGAGGTCCGGGTGGCACTGGCATCCGAGTCCGACCTCACCGGTCGGCGCACCGTCCATCGGCGTCCTCGACCGCGCGCCCGTCCGACCGTCGGGTTCTTCGATGACTTGGCACCGGGCAGCTTCGTGGTCCACCGCCAGCACGGCGTGGCGCGTTACGCCGGTGTCACCACGCGCACGGTGGCCGGGACGTCGCGCGACTACCTCGTGCTCGAGTACCGGGGGAGCGATCGCCTGTACCTCCCGGTCGACCAGATCGAGTCGGTCACCCCCTACGGCGGGGGCGAGACCCCGACCCTGTCCAAGATGGGCGGTTCCGACTGGCACAAGACCCGCGCCCGGGCCCGGGCCGCCGCGGGGGAAGTGGCGCACGAGCTGGTGCAGCTCTACCGGCGGAGGCTCGAAGTCACCGGCCACGCGTTCGCACCCGACACGCCCTGGCAGGCCGAGATGGAGGCGGCGTTCCCCTACGCCGAGACCGCAGACCAGCTCCGAGCGATCCAGGAGGTCAAGCTCGACATGGAGCAGCCGCGGCCCATGGACCGCCTCGTCTGCGGCGACGTGGGGTTTGGCAAGACCGAGGTCGCCGTGCGGGCGGTCTTCAAGGCGGTCCAGGACGGGACCCAGGCCCTGGTCCTGGTCCCCACGACGCTCCTCGCCAGCCAGCACCACCTCACGTTCTCCGAGCGCTTCGCCTCCTACCCGGTCCGGGTCGAGCTGCTCAGCCGCTTCTTGTCCGGCGCCCAGGCGCGCCGGGTGGTGGCCGGTCTGGCCGATGGCTCGGTCGACGTGGTGATCGGCACCCACCGCCTGCTGGCGAGCGACATCGTGTGCAAGAACTTGGGCCTGCTCGTCGTCGACGAGGAGCAGCGGTTCGGCGTATCGCACAAGGAAGCGGTGAAAAGATTGACCGAAGGAGTCGACGTCCTCACGCTGACGGCAAGTCCCATTCCCCGAACGCTCGAGATGTCCCTCACGGGCATCCGAGACCTGTCGATGGTGAACACGCCGCCGGCCGATCGCCAGCCGATCCTCACCTACGTCGGCGAGTACGACGAAGCAGCGGTCTCAGAGGCCATCCGCAGAGAGCTGCTCCGGGAGGGCCAGGTGTTCTACGTCCACAACCGGGTCGTCGACATCGATGCCGTGGCCGAGCGGCTTCGAGCCGTCGTCCCCGAGGCCAGGATCGCAGTCGCCCACGGCCAGATGGACGAGGGGAGCCTCGAACAGGTGATCATGGACTTCTGGGATCGCGAGTTCGACGTGCTGGTCTGTACGACGATCATCGAGTCGGGGATCGACATGCCGACCGTGAACACGCTGGTCGTGGACCGGGCCGACCTGCTCGGGCTGGGACAGCTCCACCAGCTCCGGGGCCGGGTGGGCCGGGCCGGGCAACGGGCCTACGCCTACCTGTTCCATCCTGCCGACCGGGTGCTCACCGAGCAGGCCTACGAGCGGCTGCGCACGGTGGGCGAGCACACCGAGCTCGGTTCGGGGTTCAAGATCGCCATGCGGGACCTGGAGATCCGCGGGGCCGGCAACCTGCTGGGTTCGGACCAGTCGGGCCACATCGCCGCCGTCGGGTACGACCTCTACGTGCAGCTCGTCGCCGAAGCGGTTGCCGAAGAGCGCGGCGAGCCCCGACCTCGCCCCGCGAACGTGTCCCTCGACGTGCCTGGAGACGCGCACCTCCCCGCCAGCTACGTGCCGGCCGAGGACGCCCGGCTCGAGGCCTACCGGCGCCTGGCCGCGGCCGAGGACGATGCGGCCCTCGACGACCTCGCCGACGAGTGGCGGGACCGTTTCGGCCCGCTCCCGCCTGCTGCCGAAGGGCTCCTGGCGATCGCCCGGCTGCGCGTCGAATGCCTGCGTACCGGGATAGAGGATGTCTCGGTGACGACCGCCCGCCCGGGTGCCCGGCCTCCTACGGCCCGGCTCTCCCCGGTGCACCTGGCGCCCAGTGCCCAGGTGCGCCTGCGCCGCCTGGTCCCCGGGGCGGTCTTCCGGGAGGAGCTGGGGCAGCTCGTCGTCCCCCTCGACGATACGGCCCGACCTGCAGAGGTGCTGCGGCGGCTCGTGTCCGACCTTCTCCCAGTAGGCGAGCTCGGAGCCCAATCTCCCCGGGGAGCGGGAGGGCAGGCGAGCGCCCAGGCGAGCGTCCAGGCGAGCGTCCGCACGGGTGGGCAGGACCCCAGCCGATAGCATGCCTGAGTCGTGAAGCGCTTCGCAGTCCTCCTGGTAGTGGTGGCCGCCGTCGTCGCCTACGCGGCGTTCCGCGTCCCCGCGGTCGCCGCAAGCGTGAACGGCACTCCCATCACCCGCTCGTCGCTCGACGCCGACCTCTCGGCCATCGCCGGCAGCCCGGCGTACCAGTGCTTCCTCAGCGCCGACCTCCAGCTCACCGGGCAAGCGTCGAGGGCACTTCCCGGGATCGAAGGTGCGGGCGGCTCCTCTGGAGCCACAGGCGTGTACGACGCAGACTTCGTCCGGTACTGGCTGAGCCAGCGAATGAGCTTCGCCCTGGAGGCCCAGGCAGTCGCGGCCATGCACCTTTCGGTCGGCTCGGGCGCACTGGCGCTCGGTCGTGCCACCCTGGTCCAGCAGATCACGCAGGTGTACTCCACATACCAGTCCGACACCGGCGTGAGCTGCGGTGCCACTGCCCAGTCCCTCCTGGCCGCGCTCCCCGCTCCCTTCGTCGCCGAACAGGTCCAGGCGCAGGCCGACCAGGACGTGCTTCTCGCCCATGAGGCGGGCTACAGCCTCGACACAGCCTCGCTGCGCCTCTACATGGCTGGCCACGCCCAGGAGTTCGACACGGTGTGCGTGAGCGGGGTGGCCTTCACTTCGGAGAGCGCCGCTGCCCAAGCGCGGGCCTCGGTGACCGGCGGGGCATCCCTGGCATCGACGGGCACCGTCACCCCGATCGGCTGTGCCCTGCGGATCTCGTTCCCCTCGTCGCTGGCGCAAGTGGCCATCCTCCCGGTGGGCCAGGTGTCCCAGCCGGTAGCCGAGGGGACAGGGGGTCCCTACGTCCTCCTGGAGGTGACCAGCGTGACGCCGTCCACGCTCGCCAGTGCCAAGTCGGCAGTGGAGGACGCCATGCTTTCCTCGGGCTCGTCGCAAACCACGGCGCTCCTGCGGGCGGCCAATGCCCGGGCCCGCGTCACCGTCGATCCCCGCTATGGCCAGGTCACCCCTGGCAGCATCCTGGTGAGCCCCCCGAAGAGCCCCCCGGCGGCCTCGGTGCTCGATCCGTCGGCCGCCACACCGTCGAGCGCCACCGCGGAGTCGCGGCGCACAGCTTCGCCGGTCACTGGGGGCTGACCCGGTGCCACCCCGGCGGCGACGTTCGGGTGGCACGGACCCGGTCGCGTCCGGCACCGGCGAAGCGGCTCGCCGCGGCGGGCGGGTCCGTCCGGCTGCATCGGGGGCGCGTGGGGGAGCTCGTGAGCCCGGAGGGCAGCCCTCGGGCGGTGGACAGGAACCGGGCGGTGGACAGGAACCGGGCAGGCCGAGCGAACCCCGGCCGCGGGTGACCGTGGTCGGGCTCGGACCGGCGGGTCCCGAGCTGCTCACCATCGCAACCCGCACGGTGCTCGCCACCGCCGACTCGGGCTTCCTGCGGACCCGCCGCCATCCGGCGGCGGTAGGGCTCACCGGGGTCGAGTCGTTCGATCACCACTACGACGCCGCGAGCACCTTCGACGAGGTGTACAGCCGGATCGTCGAGGACCT
>JAJYZN010000126.1 GCA_021799915.1 Actinomycetes bacterium | reverse complement strand
ACCCCTCGTCCACGCCCCGGCGCCGCCACCTCAGCCGGCGATGGCTACCGGCCCAGAAGTTCTTCAACGCCTGGTCGAAGTCGCGTAGCGCCTGCTGCTGCACCGACGACGAACCCTCGGCGAGCCAGGAGTCCTTGCGGGCCTCGGCGAGCTGGCGGAACCGCTCCGCCGATCCCGGCGAGCTGGACCGCCCTGGCCGCCAGCAGTTGGCCTGCTCCAGGGCCAGGTTCCACACCGCCCGGGCATCGGCGCAGTGGCGCACCAGCATCGCTACCTGGTCGGGGTCGGGGTAGAGGTGGTACCGCTGAGCCACCTCAGGCAACCTTCTGGTTCTCCACGTAGCGCCGGACAACTTCCAATGGTGCCCCACCCACGGTGGAGACGAACCACGACGGCGACCACAGGCTCCGCATCCGCGCCCCGCGCCAGTAGAGGAACCCGGCTCGCAGCAGCCTCGACGAGCGGCCCTTCAACAGGTTCACCAACCGCGAGAGCGGCACCGCAGGGGGAACCTCAGCCGGCAAGTGCACGTGATCGGGCACCACCTCCACCTCGATCACCTGCCCGCCGACCTCGACCAGCACCCCGGCGATGATCTCCTTCAGGCGGGCCTCGACAGCCCCTTCCAGGACACGACGTCGGTACTTCGGGCACCAGATGATGTGGTACTTGGCCGAGTACACCGCCTCGTTGGTCGACCGGTAGGCCACCAGCAGATCATCGCATGAGGGTGTGACCGCTTCGGGCCTCCGGCCCGAGCAGAGGACACCTCCGCGCCTCCGCGCCGGTACCTCACGGCACCGGGCGGCCCTTGACCCACACCTGAAGGCGTGGGCTTTGGGTCCGCGCTCGGTCAGGTCCCAGAGACCAGCCCGGCAGGTCGAGGAACATCCGCCGGCCGGGAGACGTTGTCTCGAACATGGAGAAAGATCCGCAGGTGTGGTTTCGAGAGCTACGTCGGTCGCACGATCGGCTGAGCACGCTCGCCGAGGCTCTGAGTCCCGAAGACCTCCGGAGGACGTCCTACTGCGACGAGTGGTCCGTGGCCCAAGTCCTCTCGCACCTCGGGAGCGGAGCAGAGATCTTCTCCATGATCCTCGACGCGGCGCGTTCGGGCACCGAGCCCCCGGGCCTTGAGGGGTTCCGGGTGGTATGGGACCGCTGGGACGCGAAGGACCCCGACCAGCAGCGAGTTGCCTTTCGTGCCGCCGACAGCGCCTTCCTCGAGTCCCTGGAGTCCCTCGATGACCCACTGGACTCCTTCGTGATCACGGCCATGGGCCGGCAGATGGACATGGCCGAGTTCCTGGGGATGCGGCTCGGGGAGCACGCGGTCCACGCCTGGGACGTGGGCGTCTCCTTCGAGCCGACAGAGGTGGTAGACGCCCATGCCGTCGAGCTCCTCATCGACCGCCTCCCCGCCGTCGGTACGGCCCTCGGGCGCCCGGCACCAGACGTCGCCAGATCCCCCCAGCGGGTGGTGGTGGCGACCACCGATCCGATCCGTGCGTACACCTTCGACGTCGGAGCCACGGTGACCGTTGCCGAAGCCGGCCGAGACGGCGACGGGCAACCGACCCGGGTCGATCTCCATCTTCCGGCCGAGGCGTTGCTACGGCTGGTCTACGGGAGGCTCGACGCCGATCACACGCCACCGCTCGATCCGGCCGACGACGCCACATCGGCGACCTCGATCCTCGATGTGCTCCGGGCCACCTACCCGGGCTTCTAAGCTCCGGCAGTGCCCGATGGTACGGCTGCGCGCCACGTCGCCCTGCTGCGGGGAGTGAACGTCGGCGGGAGGCACCGGCTGCCCATGACCGAGCTGCGGGCCATGTTCGAGTCCCTGGGCTGCACCGACGTGATCACGTACGTGCAGAGCGGCAACGTCGTGTTCTCGCACCCGGCACCGCCCACGGCGCTCGAGATGACCGAAGCGATCAGACGGACCTTCGGCCTGTCGTCCAGCGTCGTGCGACGGGACGGGCGGTCCCTCGCGGGCGTCGTGGCCGCCAACCCGTTCCCCGGAGTTGACCCGGTGACCCTCCACGTCGGCTTCATGGAGCGCGGCCCTGGCCCTGAGGCAGGCCGTGACCTCGACCCCGATCTCCGTGCGCCAGAACGCTTCGTGCTCTGCGGGAGTGAGGTGTACCTCCACCTCCCCGACGGGATGGCCCGGGCCAAGCTGCCCCCACTCCTCGACCGGCGCCTGCCCGGCCCGGTCACGTACCGGAATTGGAACACGGTGACCAAGCTGCTCGAGCTGTCCGGGGGAAGCGCGAACCCCCTACACCCCGGATCGTGATCCTCGGTCGCCCCGGACGCGCCCCCTTCTGGCCCCGGAAACGTCCCCCTATGGCCCCGGACGCGCCCCTCTATAGTTGAGAGCGCGGTCGAAGACGGCGGGGGTTGGCACCCCAGCCGGGGGGAGGCGGACCATGACCGACGGGGGTGGATTCGCCGGCGGCACACAGACCAGTGCCGGCTCACGGTTCCCCTCGTACCCGAGCACGCCTTTCGTGGACCATTCGCCTGGGTGGTACCCCGATCCGTGGAGGATCGCCGCTTATCGCTACTGGGATGGCCGGGCCTGGTCCAGGTACGTCTCCCAACGTCACCGGAGCATGCGCGTGGCCAAGATCGCCCGGGTCGGCTTCATCGTGGGATCGGCCGTGTCGGGAACCTTCCTCCTCTTCTGGATCGCGCTCTTCCCTCTCATCCTTCTCGAGGGGTCTGACAACGGATGCGCCGGGTCCAACCTCTCGCGGGTCTGGCTCCCGAACGTCTCGACGTTGCTCCTGGCGACCGTGGCCTGTGTGTTCATGGCCGCCAGGGGCATCGCGCGCCGTTCCCGGTGGTGGGTCGTGCTGCCGGTGACGTGCGTGGTCGTCGCCTTTGTCTGCATGAGCACGGTGTCACCGATTCCCGCCTGCCGCTGACCACTGCCACTGGCTGCTCGCCTTCCACGGCCCTGCCGCAGGTCCAGAGGTTCAGGGGGCCGGGGCTCAGGTCAGGAGCAGCCGCTGGTGGACCCGCAGCTCGAGCACACGTAGCAGGACCCTGAACGCTGCATGACGTTCCCGCAGCTGTAGCAGAACGGGGCGTCGCGCTGCTCGGCCCGGGCCAACGTCTCGGCCGGTCCCGGGTTCGACGGTGCGACGGGGGCCCCCGGCCCCCCACGAGCCCCGGCGCTTCCCGGGACACCAGTGCCCGAGACCATCGGAGCGGGAGGCGGTGCCACGTCGACGGTGTCCGGGGTCGTCGTGACGCTGCCCGCCGATACCGGACCGTCGTCCACCAGTCCCTGCGACGGCGTGGCGCTCTCCTCCACCCCGGGCAACGTGGGCTGGATGCGCTCCGTGGTGGACAGCACACCGAGGTCCAGGCGCTCCTCGTAGGTCAGGTAGTCGAGCGCCATGCGGCGGAATATGTAGTCCACCAGGCTGGTGGCGATCCGGAGCTCGGAGTCGTCGGTGATGCCGGCCGGCTCAAACTTCATGTTCGAGTACTTCCGGACGTAGGTCGCCAACGGAACACCGTGCTGGAGACCCAGGCTGATCGAGATGGAGAAGGCGTCCATGATCCCGGCCAGGGTGGAACCCTGCTTCGAGACCTTGATGAACACCTCGCCAGGCCGGCCGTCCTCGTACTCTCCGACGGTCACGTACCCCTCACAGTCGGCCACTCGGAACGCACAGGTCCGCGACCGTCGGTGCCGCGGCAGGCGCTCGCGTACCGCACCCACCACGACGGCTTCGCTCTTACGCTGTCGCTCGTGCTCGAGCGCCTCCTCGAGCTCGCAGATACGGGCTGCCAGCTCGCGGTCCCGGGCTTCGGCGACCGATCCGGGAGGAGCCTGGTCTCCACTGTCGTCGGCGCTCGCCCGCTTCGTCGTGGAGAGTGGCTGGGCCACCTTGCAGTTGTCGCGGTACACGGCGACGGCCTTGATCCCGAGCTTCCAGGCGTCGACGTGGAGCTGCTCGATGTCTTCCACCGTCACGTCTTCGGGCATGTTGACCGTCTTGCTGATGGCTCCGCTGATGAAGGGCTGGACAGCTCCCATCATCCTCACGTGCCCGGTGTAGTGGATCGTGTTGTCCCCCATCGAGCAGGCGAACACCGGGAGGTGCTCGGATGCCACGTGCGGGGCGCCGACGATGGTCTTGTGCTCGTCGATGAACGCCACGATCTCGTCGATCTGCGCAGAGGAGTACCCCAGCTGGCGCAGGGCCCTCGGAACGGTCTGGTTCACGATCGACATGGTGCCCCCGCCCACCAGCTTCTTCGTCTTGACCAGCCCCAGGTCCGGCTCGACGCCGGTGGTGTCGCAGTCCATCAGCAGGCCGATGGTCCCGGTCGGTGCCAGAACCGACGCCTGGGAGTTGCGAACTCCGTACTGCTCGGCCAGCTCCACCGCCTCGTCCCACACTTCCTGACCGGCGGAGAGCAGCTCGGGTGGCACCAGGTCCTCGTCGATCTTGGACGCCTCAGTCTGGTGCATGCGCAAGACGTTGACCATCGCCTCGGCGTTCTCGTGGAAGCCGGCGAACGGGCCCATCCGGGCGGCAGTACGGGCCGACACGGCATAGGCGTGCCCGGTCATGAGAGCGGTGATGGCCGCGGCCCACGCCCGGCCACCGTCGGAGTCGTAGGGCAGGCCCCGGGCCATCAGCAGCGCGCCCAGGTTGGCGTAGCCGAGCCCGAGCTCCCGAAATCGGCGGGAGTTCTCGGCGATCGACGGCGTGGGGTAGTCGGCGTTCCCCACCAGGATCTCCTGACCGGTGAACATGATCGCCACTGCCGCCTTGAACGAGTCCACGTCGAAGGTGTCGTCGTCGTTCAGGAACTTCATGAGGTTCAAGCTCGCCAGGTTGCAGGCTGAATTGTCGAGATGCATGTACTCACTGCACGGATTGCTGCCGTTGATCCGACCGGTGACCGGAGCGGTGTGCCACTTGTTGATGGTGGTGTCGAACTGCATCCCGGGGTCCGCGCACTCCCACGCGGCATGGGCGATCTGGCGGAACAGGTCCCTGGCCGGCACGGTCCGGACGACCGAGCCGTCGACTCGGGCGGTCAGGTCCCAGTCCCGTCCCTCGATGACGGCCTCCATGAACTCGTCGGTCACCCGGACGGAGTTGTTGGCGTTCTGGTACTGGGTGGAGTGGCTGTCCGCACCGTCGAGGTCCATATCGAAGCCGGCGTCGCGAAGGACCCGCGCCTTGCGCTCCTCGATCGCCTTGCACCAGATGAAATCCTCGATGTCGGGGTGGTCGGCGTCGAGGATGACCATCTTGGCCGCCCGCCGGGTCTTGCCCCCGCTCTTGATGGTGCCGGCGGAGGCGTCGGCCCCACGCATGAAGCTGACCGGGCCCGAGGCCGTGCCGCCACCCTTCAAGTGCTCGTGGGACGACCGGATCCTCGACAGGTTCACGCCGGCCCCGGATCCGCCCTTGAAGATCGTCCCCTCCTCCGTGTACCAGTTCAGGATGGAGTCCATGGAGTCCTGGACCGAGAGGATGAAGCAGGCACTGGCCTGCTGTGGCACACCTTCCACCCCGATGTTGAACCAGACGGGAGAATTGAATGCCGCCTTCTGGTGGATCACGAGGTGCTTCAACTCGTCCGAGAACACCACCGCCTCGGCCTCATCGACGAAGTAGCCGTCGCGGCGTCCCCACTCGGTGATGGTGTTGGCCACTCGGTCGGCCACCTGCTTGAGAGACCACTCGCGCTCGGCGGTCCCCAACGTGCCGCGGAAGTACTTCTGGGCCAGGATGTTCGTGGCGTTCACGCTCCAGAACTCAGGCACTTCGACGCCGAGCTGCTCGAACGCCACCGAGCCATCGCGGAAGTTCACGATTCGAGCGTCACGCCGTTCCCAGCGCACCTCGTCGTAGGGGTGAACGCCCTCGGTGGTGAAGTGCCGGCGGATGCCGATCCCGGTGTGCTGGGGTGCGATGGCCATGGCGGTGTGCTCCTTCGTACGGTGGTCCCTGGGCGTGTGGAGATGGTTCGGGACACGGGCGACAGATGCCGGACGACCCCGAGCCTCTCATGGTGTCGTTGGGGCGGGATCCCTGGTGACCACAATATGTTGTGGTCAGACCTCCCCCCGGACACGAGATGCTGGGGTCATTACAGCACTGTAGTTACTCAGGTGTCAACAGTTCCGCCCCGGATCGACCCAGCTCAACGACCGTTCGCGAAGGTTTGCACCCGAGCCTCTCCCGGACCGACGCTAACGTGCCGGCGTGAAGGTCGAGAACGCCGCCGGGAGGGTGACGGAGTACGTGGTTGCCGTCGACGCCGGGACCACCGGCGTTCGATCGCTGGTCGTAGACCGGGCCGGCCGAATCGTCGACGTGGCCTACCGGGAGCTTCCCCAGCACTTCCCCCGACCCGGCTGGGTGGAGCACGACCCGGACGACATCTGGCGGGCGGTGCAGTCCACGCTGATCGAGGTCGCAGGCCGCCTCTCGGACTCCGGGGGCACGGTGGCGGCCATCGGCATCACGAATCAGCGAGAGACCGCCCTGGCCTGGGACCGCCGCACCGGCACTCCGCTGCACCGGGCCATCGTCTGGCAGGACCGGCGAACCTCGGGGCGGTGCGACGAGCTGCGGGAGTCCGGGTGGCTCCCGACGGTGCGGGAGCGGACCGGCTTGGTGCTGGACCCCTACTTCTCGGCGACCAAGTACGAGTGGCTGCTCCACCATGTGGAGGGAACCGGAACGGCGCAGACACCCCGTGGCGCGGGCACCATGGCGCTCGGGACCGTGGCGCTCGGGACCGTCGACACGTGGGTCCTGTGGAACCTCACCGGAGGAGTGTCCGGCGGGGTGTTCGCCACCGACGTCTCGAACGCGGCGCGGACGCTCCTGCTCGACACCGCGACGCTGGCTTGGACACCCGAGCTGTGCGATATCTTCCACGTGCCCGTCGGAGCGCTGGCCGAAGTCCGCCCCAGCTGTGGCCGCTTCGGCCGGGTCGACGCAGACGCCGTAGGTGGACGGGCGTCGGTGCTCGCCGGAGCTCCCGTGAGCGGGATCGCCGGTGACCAGCAGGCGGCGCTGTTCGGCCAGGCCTGCTTCGCCCAGGGGATGGCAAAGGTGACGTACGGCACCGGCAGCTTCGTGCTCGTGAACGCCGGGCCACTCCGGCCGCCGCCGCCTGACGGCCTGCTGGCCACCGTGGCGTGGGACCTGGGCGACTGTGCCCGGAGCGGTGCGACGCCGTCGGGTTCGGGCCCTGGCTCGGGTCAGGTACTCGGGTCCAGCGTGACCTACGCCCTGGAGGGGTCGGCCTTCGTCTCGGGTGCCGCCGTTCAGTGGCTCCGCGACGGGCTCGGCATCATCGACTCGGTCGAAGAGTTGGGCCCGTTGGCCGCGTCGGTGCCCGACAGTGGAGGCACGTTGATGGTGCCGGCCTTCACCGGGCTCGGGAGCCCGTGGTGGGATCCCAGGGCCCGGGGCATCATCACCGGCATCACCCGGGGAACCGGACGGGCGCAGCTGGCCCGGGCCACGCTGGAAGCCATGGCGTACCAGGTACGCGACATGACCGACGCCATGGTCGGCGCCATGGTCGGCAGTGGCGCCAGCACGGACGGCGGCGGCAGCACGGACGGCGCCAGCAGCACCGGCGCCAGCAGCCCGCACCTCCAGCTCCGCGCCGACGGTGGGGCGTCGAGCGTGGACCTCCTCCTCCAGCTCCAGGCCGACCAGTCCGGGGTGCCGGTCCTCCGAGCCCGATCGGTGGAGTCCACGGCCCTCGGGGCCGCGACGCTGGCCGGCCTGGCCGAGGGCGTGTGGGAGTCCACCGAGGAGCTGGCCGGACTCTGGGAAGCCGACGTGGAGCTGACCCCGTCCGGCAACCGTTCCGGTGTCGACACCGCGTACGCCGGGTGGTTGCGGTCCGTGGAGCGGTCGAAGGGCTGGGCCCGCGAGGCCCGCCCGTGAATCGAGATGGGCGGGCGACTTCTCAGGGCCGGTCCAACCGGTCGGCCAGCCAGGTCTCGATCCCTCTCAGGGCGGTCCGGGCCATCGCCGTCGGGAAGGACGTGAACCCGTGATGCGACTCGGGGTACACCCGCAGGTCCACGTCGTTACCGGCGGCTGCCAGCCGGGCGGCCATGGCGAGGCTGTCCTCGAGCAGGACGTCCTCGGAGCCGACGACGAGAAGGGTCGGCGGGAGCCGTTCCCCGAATTATCAGCGAATATCTCACTGACCTTGAGGCCCGTCTCCGGGCCTCTCGGGCGGCTGGTATCCCAGCCGTGCCACTGTCACGGACA
>JAJYZN010000125.1:7781-8344 GCA_021799915.1 Actinomycetes bacterium | reverse complement strand
GCGCCAAACGCGGCGCGCACCGGCAACGGGAATTTGGCGACCAGGGTCGTCGTCTGCTGCGCAAGGCGCCGGGCCTCGTCGTCGGACAGGTCCAAGAGCGCGCCGCACAGCGCGTCGAGCCCACGTCGCTCTTGTCCTGGCACCAGAGCCCGCATCCGCGCTCCCACGTCCAGCCGCGTCCTGCCGGTCATCGGCGCCGAATCACGGCCGGTGACCGAGCTCGGCGTGAGCCGTACCTTGGAGGATCCATTCACGTTCGATACGCCATTGCCCGTTGGCGTGGCGGTGCTCCAGCCTCACCCATGCATCAGAGCGCTCGGAGTTCACACAGGTGGCCGTCGTGCCGTCGGGATCGGAGTAGCCGATCTCCACACAGCGCTCCGCTGGGAGCGAGACCTCGACCCGGACGCGACGGTTGCCAACAGCCCCGGCCACACTCCACGACCTCTGCGCGAGCTCGCAATGGAAGCGGCGAGCCGCCCGGAGCGGGTAGGCCGGCCAGTCGGTGCCACCAAGGCGCAACTGAAGCAACGGCAGCGGAGCCATGCGTTCGAGTCCACGGC
>JAJYZN010000125.1:0-7771 GCA_021799915.1 Actinomycetes bacterium | reverse complement strand
CTGCCACAATCTCCAGTACGTCGCCGCTGCTGTCGCGATCGCCATCACCGCCATCACCGTGGTCATCTCCAAGATCGGCATGGAGCCACGCCCAACGGGCCGCGTTCCCGTGACCGTAGATGCGAGCCGCCGCACCTGGTGCACCTCCCAGGTGGTACTCGTGAGCCCCGACGGTGACCGTCCCGCGGTAACGAGCCGACGGCGACGGGACGATTTGGGCTCCGGGGAGAATGGCGCGGCGCCAGGCCCAGCGCGGGAAGGTGAAAAGAGGTGCTGCACAATCCTCCACTTTGAGATCCCAACTGATCTCACCGGCTCGGCCGCGCCGGCGGCCCTGGGCGACCACCACGTCGCAGCTGGAAAAGCACACCGAGCCACCGTCGTCTCGTGTACCGGCCATGTCTGTACCGGCCATGTCTGTACCGGCCATGTCTGTACCGGCCGAGATCCTGCCGCCCGAGGATCTTGCTCCGGCGGGACTCGGACCGAAGCGCCTCCACACCGGCTCGCCGTCGGACGGGAACACCGCCACCCACCCCCTCTGCTCGGCGTGCTCACCTCCACCGGGTCCGCTCGGAGCACACAGCTCGTGGTGCAACCAGAAGCCGCTTCCGTCGGACGGGTTGGTAAAGGTGTCGTACCAGACCTCGAGCCTGCCGGACCGGCCATCCCAACGGGGAGCGTAGAGCGACCCGACACTGGCATCAGAGGCGACCGGACCGGCACCGCCGCCCGAGATAGCCAGACGCGCGCCAGCTGCAGGATCGACGAGGCGGGCGCCGCCGACCAACGCCGCCGTGTCGCGCATCGGAAATCGGAGCAGCGCCGTTCCGACGACCCCACGACCGGCGTCGTAGACCGTGCCCGGCAACGTGGTCCACGTGGACAGTGGACGTCGCCACTGGATGGACTTCCATCCGTCGAACTGCAGCGGCGCACCGTCGTCCGCGCAGAAATCGAGGGTGTAGCGGATCCGTCGCCGAGCCAGCGGTGACACCTCGATCGCCCCAGTGGCCTGGGCGCCGCTCGCGAGCCCGTCGATCCAGACCCGGCCCGAGAGACGTCCGGTGACGGTTCCGAATGGCCGCAGCATCGTGTCGGTCTCGGCCGTCACCTCGAAGCGCATCGGCGCATCGGCGCCGCTGGCAGGGCGCCAGGATCCCTCCATCGTCTCGGTGAAACAAAGTCCTGCTCCCATGCCGACCCCAATGGTACAATGGTTGGACCAATGAGCGCCACCCCGACGAACGCCACCCAAATGAACGCCACCCAAATGAACGCCACTCCGACGAACGCCACCCCGACCCCCTCCACTCCGACCCCGCCGGGGCCAACACACAACTCCAGCCTGCTCGGACTCCCCGCTCCCAGCAGCCTGCAGGGAACGCCGGCCCGCCCCATACGGCAGTCGCTCCCGGTGCAGGTGGCCGAGATCGTGACGGACGCGGTGCTGGCGGGCGAGCACCCACCGGGCTCGACCCTGCCGTCCGAGCGCGACCTGGCCCGCCAGCTGGGTGTGAACCGCACCTCGCTCCGCCAGGCTCTGGCCCGGCTGGAGCAGGCCGGGCTGGTGGCCTCTCGCCAAGGGATCGGTACGGTGGTCCTGGACCCGCTCGAGGCGACCGACGGCGCCGTCGTCCTGCGAGCCCTCGTCGCCGCTGGCCCGGAAGTCGTGGGCGAGGTGCTCGAGGTCCGCCAGGCTCTGGCGTCCCTTGCCGGGAGGTCAGCCGCAACGCGAGCCACGCCGGCCCAGCGAGAGGAGCTGGTCCGTCGGTTCGACCACGCGTGCCGATGCGATGGCGCGCCAGCGCTCCAGGCA
The DNA here is from genome assembly GCA_021799915.1 of Actinomycetes bacterium. The sequence goes on along the minus strand of JAJYZN010000125.1, from coordinate 5,952 downwards.
GCCGAGCTGGCGTTCTTCTCCGTGCTCGTCGTTTCCACCGGCAATCGTCCGCTGACGGCAATGATGAAATGGCTGGAGCGCCTCTACACCGCGACGTCTTCGGTGTTCGTCGACGCCTTCAGTGACGCGGACGCTGTGCTACGCGACCTGCGCCCAGTCCTCGATGCGGTGGTCTCGGCAGATCCCGACAGCGCCGAGCGGGCGGTACGCGATTACGCGTCGAAGAGTGGCACGAGGCTCCAGTGGTCGGTCCTGCGCCGCTCCCCGGAGCCAGCCGGTCCCGTGCCGGTCTGAGCGCCACCCGCGAAACCCGCTTGACCCGCGAAACCCGCTTGACCCGCGACGCGCGCTTGACCCTCGAAACCCGCTTGACCCGCGACGCCCGCTTGACCCGCGAAACCCGCCTGGTCCACCAAGCGCCCCAAGCGGTCCAACTCGTCTGGGTGAGAGAGGTCGATCACGTCGAAGATCGGTTTCCCCGCATCCGGTCCGGTGACCGCGGCCAGCGCCTTCGCGCCGGCACTCTTGGCGGGAGGCACGTCCGTCGCCAACACGACGAATCGAGATCCCGGTCGGATCTGGTGGGCAATGGCGGCCTTTCCCAGCACTCTCCAGAGCGTGTCGGACCGGCGGAGTCCCGAAGGCGTCACCGTGAACGAGCCCGCCACGTCGAAAAGCCATTCCTGCCCTGAAGGGTCGCGCGCGACGAAGTGCACGTCCACACCACCGGGCAGGCGCTTGTTCTCTCCGACGACGTCGAAACCGGAGCTGGCCAGGGCCCAGGCCGCCAGCTCCCGGGCCCGGCGGCCCTCTCGCATGGCACGCACCCAGAGGTCCCTGACCGGCTCGTTGTGTCCACTGGGTTCGCCGCCTTCACCGGACGCGCCGGCAGCACGAGGCCCGCCACGTCGGTCAGGGCCGCCCCGCGCCGGGAGCCGCGGTTGACGGATCGCAGAGGAAGGGGGGCGGCAAGCCTCATCGGCATCGACGCGCTGGCGCTCGGCATCGACGCGTTCGAGCGCGGCGCTCAGGTACGCCGGATCGGTCTCGAACCCGGCGAAGTGGCGGCCGGTCCGCAAAGCGGCGACGGCCGTCGTGCCCGAGCCCATGAACGGATCGAGCACCAGATCGTCCGCATAGGTGTACAGATCGATCAGCCGTTGGGGCAGCACGACGGGAAAAGGCGCCGGATGGCCGACCCGGGTGGCGCTCTCGGCAGGGAGCTCCCATAAGTCGAGAGTGGCCTCGAGGAACTCGTCACGGAACATGGTGGCCACCGAGGGGTAGCCCTCCGCTTCCCGCCGGGCCGGCGCGATGGCTCGGTCAAAACGACCTTTACAGGCGACGACCACCCGTTCGGTCACGTCCCGCAGCACAGGGTCGCCTGGCCTCTGGAACGTGCCCCATGCGCAGTTCCCTCCGGCTGCCCGAGCCTTCTGCCAGATGAGCTCGCCCCGCAGGAGCAGTCCCAGGTCTCCTTCGAGGATGCCGATCACGTCGGCTGAGAGGCTCCGGTAGGGCTTGCGCCCGAGATTCGCGACGTTGATCGCCATACGGCCACCGGGCTCCATGACCTCGACACACGCTCCGAGCACCCCGGCCAGCATGGCCAGGTACTCGGCGTAGCTCCCCGGAACGTGCCCCTCGCCGATAGCGGTCTCGTACTCCTTGCCCGAGAAGTAGGGCGGTGAGGTGACCACCAATGCGACCGAGCGGGGCGCGAGCGCATCGGGATGCTCGCGAATGTCCCCGAGGAAGATGCGGTCCGCTCCCCGGCGGGCCGAAGGATGGCACACGTCGTCGTCGTCGCTCACGACCGGTGCGGTGAACCTCCGGTAAAAATCCGCAGCGTCGTGCCCCTCGCGCCGACCCACCCCGAACGTCGAGGTCGCGGTGGTCCTGCGGGCCCGGCGACCGGAGGGACCAGTGCCGCTCGCAGCGTCGATCGTGCTCATGTGGTCCCGCTGTCCTCCGATCCAGCACGCGGTCCCCGGCCCGTCACCGCGATACGTCCCACACCCTACCCGGGGGCCGTCGGCCCTCCCCCTGCACAGGGCGCTGCCGGTCGGTAGCCTGTCCCCCACAGGATCCGAGGGCACGTCCGCCAGCCGGCGGCACCCCCGGCGGCGCACCAAGAGCACCAAGAGCACCAAGAGCACGGAGCAGCTCATGAACATCGTGGTCAGCAACGTCAAAGGCGGCGTGGGCAAGACGACCACCGCCGTGTACCTCGCCGCGGCGGCGGCCGGCCGGGGGTTCGAACCGGTGTGGCTCATCGACGCCGACCGGCAGGCCTCCTCGGCCGAGTGGCTGGAGGAGCGGCCCGTCGAGGGGGTCGAGCTGGTCGAGGCCCCGTCCGAGCGCACGGTGGTGCGTTCGATGGAGCGCCACGACGGCGTTGGTGTCGTCGATACTCCCCCCGGCGACGAGCGCATCGTCCGGGCGGCGATCGAGCGCGCCGATGCCGTGGTGATCCCCACTCGCGCCGGCGGTGTGGAGTTCACGCGGGTGGTGGCCACCATCGCGATGATCCCTCGCACGACGGCTCATGGCGTAGTGATCTGCGCCGCCCGCCTCGGGACCAAAGATCTCGACGAGACGATCGCGTGGTGGAGCGGCCAGGATGTCGCCGTGTGGGGAGTCGTTCCCGAGCGGGTCGGGATCGCGTCAGGACCTGACGCGCGTCTCCACCCCGAAGGGCTCGATCTCTACCGGAGCGTGTTGAAGAAGGCGCTACGGAAGCGTACGTAGACGTCGCGGGCCGAGCCCGATGCCCTTGCATCGGCGCGGCGGGCATGCGCCGGTGAACCGAGAGGAGCTTCGCGGGTGACAGGGCCGATGGCGAACAGCACGCCGACAGCGCGGTCGCGACCAGCCCTTCTTGCGGGCAAGACGTGCCTCGTCTCGGGCGTCGGACCCGGGCTCGGGCGACAGGTTGCCAAGCTCTTGGCCGAGCACGGGGCAGATCTGGTGCTCGCCGCACGGCGGCAGGGCACGTTGGACGACGTGGCGGCCGAAGTGGGCGGGACGGGAGCACGAGTGGTGACCGTGCCGACCGACATCACCGACCCCTCGCAGTGCGAGCGACTGGTCGCCACGGCAGACGCCGAGCTCGGTGGCATCGACGTCCTCGTCAACAACGCGTTCCGCTTCGACGTGCTCAAGACGTTCGAAGACGTGGACCTCGACGCGTGGCGCAAGATCATGGAGACGAACCTCTTCGGCAGCCTCCAGCTCACCCGTGCTGCGCTGCCTTTGCTCCGCCGGCGGCAGGGGGGCTCGGTGGTGATGGTGGCGTCGATGGCGGCCCGTGTCCCTCCACCGCTCCAGGGCGGGTACGCCATCTCCAAAGGTGCCCTCCTCACGGCCACCCGCGTCCTGGCATCCGAGCTCGGCCCGTCTGGCATCAGGGTCAACGCCGTGGTGCCCGGCTGGATGTGGGGCCCGTCCGTCGAGATGTACGTGGACATGGCGTCGTCGGGACGTTCGGTGCCCCGGTCCGAGGTGATCGGCGAGCTCGAAGCCCGGATCCCCCTCGGGCGGGTACCCACCGACGCGGAGGTGGCCGGCACCGTCGTCTACCTGGCATCGGATCTCTCGGCCGCGGTCACCGGCCAGGCGCTCGACGCCAACGGCGGCGAGCACTTCGGGTGACAACGGCGATGAGCGGCACTTTTCCTTCCCCGGGGTGGTGGCTGGCCTCGGATGGCCGGTGGTACCCACCCGACGTCCGTCCCGCACCGCCGGCCGACACCGGGCCGACGGCTCGGCGTGTACGGCCGGCGAAAGGCGCTCGGATGCCGACCGCTCAGCGCTGGATCGTCGCCGTGCTCTCGGCGGCCCTCGTCGCCCTGGTGGCGCTGATCGCCGTCCAAGAGAGCAGCCCCGCACCGCTCCCGATGAGCACGCTGCACGTCGTCGCGGGGCCCGTCGCCGCCGGAAGCGACGCCCTGGTCGTGGCCCGGGCCGCAGATGGCAATCTCGACTTGGCGGCCGTCGACCCCTCGTCCCAGACCGTCGTCTGGCGCCTTCGCTACTCGGCGTCGGAGATCACCGCCGGGGTGTACCTCCAGCCGACGTACGTAGCCGGGGTGACGGTCGACTTGGTTCCGACGGGAGGGGCGTCGAGCCGATCGGTCGTGGTCGAAGGCGTCTCGGTCGCCTCCGGATCGGTGCTGTGGCGCCGGCCCGCCCAACTGGTGACGAGCCCACCGACTTCCTGTGCCGACCGGCGCGACATCTGCGTAGTCGCCACAGGACAGCTCCAGCTCATCTCGCCAACCAGTGGAGCAGTGGTCCACACCGTCGACCAAGTCGAGCGGACACTGAGCACAGACCTCTACGAGCTGACAGGGACACCCGAGACCTGGCTCCAGATTGGCGCGTCGGGGACAGTGAGGTGGACCCGGACACTCGCTTCGATCTTCGGCCCCGGCTTCTCATCCAACTACGGTTGGGCACTCTTTTCCGTCGGCAACCTCGACTACGGGTCGGTGGGCTACGCACCCCAGGGTCGCTCGGACAACCTTGCGCTTGCCAAGACCGTCGGCTTCTCGGCCGCGACCGGCCGGCCAGTCTGGTCCGTGAGCGGAGAGCTCGACTGCGGCGGTCCGCTTGCCGAAATGGCCAAGGCGCCAGTGGTCTGCCGGTACACGGGCATCGTCCAAGAGCCGACGCCTGGCGCCTTGCCCAGCTTCGCGGGGATCACGCTCGTGCTCGAAGGGCTCGATCCCACGACCGGCGCGATCACCTGGAGCCAACCTGTCACGGACGTCGGCCTGCTCTCCCTCGGTACGAGAGTCCCCTTCACCGCCGCCACACAGCTCGTCGTCACGACGCCGTCGGGATCGAGAGTGCTGTTGAACCTTCGCACCGGCCGAACGACCGCGATCGCCCCAGGTGCAGTCTTCTGGTGCGCCAACAGCACTGAGCGCTACCCGACATCGGGCGTGCCGGGCGGCGACCGCATCGCTGTGCCGAGCTACGGGGGCTGCACCTCGAACGGGGTGGCGACCGGCCGGCACCCAGCCCAAGTCCCTGCGACAGCGGGAGTGCGGGTCGGCCAGCAAGTGATCTGGCTGTCTGCGAACGGCCTCGTCACCTCTCCTGGCGGCTGACCGCTTCACGCCGCACGCCGCACGAATGCCGCACCACGGTTTCGACCCAGCAGCACCGGCGGTTCCGGGCGCCGATGACCGACCCAATCACACCGAGTGACCGAACCGCTCCGAGCGGTTCGGTCCCGCACGCGAGCTGAAGCGAGCGAAACCCCTGGCCACGATGGTCTTGACTGGTCGGGCTGCCCGGATTTGAACCGGGGACCTCTGCGTCCCGAACGCAGCGCGCTAACCAAGCTGCGCCACAGCCCGCCGCCGGCTTGGACGGCCGGCGCCAGCAATCGAGCTTAGCCGCGCTCGCGCGTGCGGTTGCCGGAGGCCGGGTCCGTCGCTTGCCCGCGTTCGTCTCCAGCCCCCACCGAGCCATCCGGGTCCTCCGGGCCGTCGGTGGCCGGCGGGGGTTGAGGCTCGCGGTGCTGGGCGACGACCTTGGCGATCCTCCTGCGGTCCATCTCGACCACTTTGAAGTCCCATCCGTCGGCTGGCAGAGTCTCGCCCTCCTCGGGGATGTGCCCGAAGCCGTCGAACAGGAACCCCCCCAGCGTCACGTACTCGCCATCGGGGATCGCGATGCCAAGGCGATCACGGACGTCGTCGACGTTGGCGCGGCCGTCCACGAGCCAACGGGTACCGTCCACGCGCACGATCGCCGGCTGGTCGTCGGCCGGGTCAAACTCGTCGTGCAGTTCGCCAACGAGCGGCTCGAGGAGATCCTTCACGGTGAGGACCCCGGCGACACCGCCGTACTCGTCGACCACCACGGCGAACCCTCGCCTCTGACGGCGCATCTCGGCCAGCGCGTCCAGGACGCGCCTCGACTCGGGGATGACGTACA